>DATEGA010000076.1:0-22633 GCA_035280345.1 bacterium
CGCGACGCCGGCGTGGCGCGGCAGCTGCTTCGCCGCTACGGCGTCGTCTTCCGCGACGTGCTGGCAAGGGAGCGAGCGCTCCCGCCGTGGCGCCGGCTGCTGGACGTGTACCGCCGCTGGGAAGCGCAGGGCGAAGTACGCGGCGGGCGCTTCGTCGCCGGAGTCGCGGGCGAGCAGTACGCGCTGCCCGGCGCCGTCGAAGCGCTGCGCGCGGTCCGCCGGGAGGCGGACGAGGTGACGGACGTGGTCATCTCCGCCGCGGACCCGCTGAACCTGGCCGGTATTCTGCTCCCGGGCGAGCGCATCTCGCCGCTCTCCGGGCTTGCGCTCGTCCTCCGAAGCGGGGTGCTCATCGACACCGGTCCCTACGGCGCGCTCCTCGCCAGCCGGCGCGCGGCGGCTGAGATGGCCGCGCATGCCGCGGCCGCGCCGGCGTCGTGACGGCCCGCAATCCATCCGACCTGACGGTCCTCATGATGATCGACGGTTACGTGCCGGCGGCGGCGCGGGAGCGGTTTCGGGCCGCGGCGGCTGAGGCCGCGCCGGGCGCGCGCATCCTCGTGCCGGCGAACCGCGACGAGGCCGTCGCCCAAGCCGCGGAAGTCGAGATCGCGACGGGGTGGTCGCTTCCACCCGCCCTGCTCGAGAACGGCCGCCGGCTCAAGTGGGTCCACGCCTTCAACGCCGGTGTGGACGGCTTCGTCGGATTGCCCGGCATCCGCGACAAGCGGATTGTGTTGACTCGGACTGTCGGCGCGCACGTCGCGCTGCCGGATCACGTAATGGCGCTTGTGCTGGCGTTCGCGCGGCGGCTGCACGTCGACATCCGGCATCAGATCGAGCACACGTGGGACCGGCAGTCGGGCATCGGCGAAGACGTCGCGGGCAAAGTGCTCGGCATCATGGGGCTGGGACAGATCGGGAAGCCGCTCGCGGCGCGCGCGGCCGCGTTCGGGATGCGCGTGGTCGGGACGAAGCGGACGCCGGAACCCGTCCCGCATGTCGATCTCGTCCTGCCGCCCGGCCGGATCGGGGACGTGCTAAAAGAAGCGGACTACGTCGTGGCGCTGCTGCCGCTCACGCCGGAGACGAAGGGCCGGATGGGCGAGCGCGAGTTCCGATCGATGAAGCCGACCGCCGTGTTCATCAACGTGTCGCGCGGCCCCGTGGTGCAGGAGGCGGCCCTGATTCGGGCGCTCCGCGAGGGCTGGATCGCCGGCGCGGGCCTCGACGTGTTCGAGGTCGAGCCGCTGCCGGCAGACAGTCCGTTCTATGACCTCCCGCACGTGATCATCACGCCGCACGTGTCGGGAATCACGCCGCAGTTCTTCGAGCGGATCGCGACGGTCTTCGCGCAGAACCTGCGGCGCTACGTCGACGGAGAGCCGCTTGCCAACGTCATCGACGTGGCGCGGGGGTACTAGTCTTCCCGCGACCGGAACGTCGCAATCGCCGCGGTGAGCATCACGACGAAGAACAGCAGAACGATGGCGATGTTCAGTCGATACGAATGCTGGACCAACGCCGGCGCGAGCGGTGAGCCGGCGTAGACCACCCCCCGGAGGGCGTCGACCGCGTACGTGAGGGGGTCGATCCGCGTCAGCACGGTCATCCAGAGCGGCAGGCCGCGCAGCGGGAAGAACGCGCCGGAGAGCAGCCACAACGGCAGGACCAGAAAGTTCATCACGACTTGAAAGCCTTCCATCGTCGCCATTCGGGAGGCGATGACCAAACCGAAGCTCGTCAACGACGCGGCGACGAGCAGCATGACGACCGCGACGCCGGCGATTTGGACGGGACCGAGGTGCACGCCGACGATCGGCGCCAGGATCAGCAGCAGGACGCCCTGCAGCGTGGCGACGGTCGCGCCGCCGGCGACCTTGCCGGCGACAATGCTGCCGCGCGCGACCGGCGCGACGAGGATCTCCTTCAGGAAGCCAAACTCCCGATCCCAGATGATCGAGATCGCGGAGAAGATGGCCGTGAAGAGGACCGTCATCCCGAGCACGCCGGGGTACATGAACTCGAGATAACTGAACCCGTGCGGCACGGCGGCCGACCGGAACGTCGCCCCGAACCCCGTCCCCATGATCGCGAGATAGATCAGCGGCTGCCCCAGCGCGCCCAAGATCCGGGCCCGTTCGGAGACGAAACGGGTCAGTTCGCGCAGCCAGATCGCATAGGCGGCGCGGACCTCGTGCCGCCAGCGGACCCGCGGCGCGGTCCCCACGCGTGGCGGCGGAACGACCGACGGGCCGGAGTCCGGCGGACGCGGTGAGAGCCGGCGGGCGCCGAGCATCAGCGGCGGCCCCCCCACGCCCGCATCATGGTTCGCATCTGATCGATGGACGTGGCGGATTCGTCGCGGATCTGCCGGCCGGTGAGCTTGAGAAAGACGTCGTCGAGCGTCGGCCGCTTCACCGCAACGGCGGTGACCAGCGAGGGGAACGCCGCGGCGATGCGCGGAACGAATTCTGCTCCCCCCTCCCGCTCCACGATCACCTGGCCGTCGACGGCGCGCGCCCCGCCGCCGAACCGGCCCTCGATCTCGCGCGCGAGCGACGCGGCGTCCGGCGACGTGATCGTGATGACGTCGCCGCCCACCTGCCGCCGCAGCGCGTCCGGAGTGTCGAGGGCGACGATCCGGCCGCCGTCGATGATCGCGATGCGGTCGCAGTGCTCGGACTCCTCGATGTAGTGAGTCGTCATGAACACGGTGACCCCCTCGCGCCGGCGGAGGTCCACCACGTACTCCCAAATGTGATTCCGCGTTTGGAGGTCGAGTCCGAGAGTCGGTTCGTCGAGGAACAGCACCCGCGGCTGGTGCAGCAGTCCGCGGGCGATCTCGAGCCGGCGCTTCATGCCCCCCGAGTAGGTCGCGACGAGCGCGCGGCGCCGCTCCGCGAGGTCCACCATCGCGAGCACGCGGGCGATCCGCGGCTCGACCTCCCGGGACGGCACATCGTAGAGCATCGCGTGGAAGCGGAGATTCTGCTCCGCGCTCAGGCGATTGTCGAGGCTCGGATCCTGAAAGACAATGCCCATCGACCGGCGGACGTCGCCCGGGTGCGCGGTCACGTCGTAGCCGGCGAGCGACGCGCGGCCCGACGTCGGCCGCAGGAGCGTCGCCAGCATCTTGATCGTCGTCGTCTTGCCCGCGCCGTTCGGACCGAGAAAGCCGAAGATCTCTCCGGCGGCAACGGAGAATGTCACCCCCCGGACGGCTTCGATCGCTCCGAAGCGCTTGACAAGACCCTGGACATCGATGATTGGACTCTGCATCCGTCAGATTTTCCCCTCTACGTTTCCCCACAGGATACCCGTGCGACGTGAACACGGCATGGAGAACCGGTGGAGACGATGTGCAGCACTCTAGAGAAAACGCCGGCGGCGGGACGTCGCGTCCCGCCGCCGGATCTTGCCCGCTCCCTCGGCCGAGCGCGAGAGGCGGCCTATGCCTGAATCGACGGCTGCGACGGCGGCCGGCGCACGGTGACCGGCGGCTGGCCGATCACGGGGAGCGCCAGCCCTTCGCCGAGCGCCTCGTCGAGCACCTGATCCATATGCTCGACCAGCGTGAAGCGCAGCTTTTTGCGCACGTTGTTCGGGATCTCGTGCAGGTCTTTCTCGTTCTCCTTCGGCAGCACCACCACTTTGATCCCGGCGCGGTGCGCCGCGATCACCTTCTCCTTGACGCCGCCGATCGGCAGCACCTTGCCGCGCAGCGTGATCTCGCCGGTCATGCCGACGTCCTTGCGGACGGGACGGCCGGTCACCGCCGAGGCGAGCGCGACGGCCATCGTGATGCCGGCGGACGGCCCGTCCTTCGGCACCGCGCCGGCCGGCACGTGGATGTGCACGTCGTGGCGCGACGCGAACTTGTCGTCGACGCCGAGCCGGCGCGCCCGCGACCGCACGTAGCTGAGCGCGGCCTGCGCGGACTCCTTCATCACGTCGCCGAGCTGCCCCGTGAGCGTCAGCTTGCCGTCGCCGCTCAGCAGGGAGGCCTCGACCGTGATAATGTCGCCGCCTTGCTCGGTATACGCGAGCCCGGTCGCGGTCCCGACCTCGTCCTCGAGGCCCGCGCTGCCGTACCGGAACCGCGGCGGCCCGAGGAACTTGTGGACGTTCTGCACGGTCACTTTCTCCGCGGTCGTCTCTTCCTCGGCCACCTCGCGCGCGATCTTCCGGCAGATCGTACCGATCTCGCGCTCCAGGTTCCGGACGCCGGCCTCGCGCGTGTACTCCCGGATGACGTGCCGCAGCGCGTCGTCGGTGAACGAGACCTGTTCCGCCGTGAGGCCGTTTTCCTTGAGCTGCTTCGGCAGCAGGAACTGCACGGCGATGTGGTGCTTCTCCTCCTCGATGTAGCCGGAGAACCGGATCACCTCGAGGCGGTCCCGCAACGCCGGCGGCACCGTGTCCAGGATGTTGGCGGTCGTAATAAACATCACTTCGCGCAAGTCGAGCGGCAGCTCGAGGTAGTGGTCGCTGAACGCGTTATTCTGTTCGGGGTCGAGCGCCTCCAGCAGCGCGGCCGACGGGTCGCCCCGGAAGTCCATGCCGAGCTTGTCGATCTCGTCCAGCATGAAGACCGGGTTGCGGCTGCCCGCCGTGCGCATCCCCTGAACGATGCGGCCGGGCAGCGCGCCGACGTACGTGCGCCGGTGGCCGCGGATCTCCGCCTCGTCGCGGACGCCGCCGAGCGAGACGCGCACGAACTTGCGGCCGAGGGCGCGCGCGATCGACTTGCCGAGGCTGGTCTTCCCCGTGCCGGGCGGCCCGACGAAGCAGAGGATCGGCGCCTTGGAGTCCGGTGCCAGCTTGCGCACGGCGAGATATTCCACGACGCGGTCCTTCGCCTTGTCGAGACCGTAGTGGTCCTGATCGAGGATCCCGCGGGCCGCCTTCGTGTCGAGGCGGTCGTCGGTCCGCGTGTTCCACGGCAGCGCCAGGATCCAGTCGAGGTACGTCCGGACGACGACGGCTTCCGCCACCATCGGCGGCATCTTCTCGAGCCGGCCGAGTTCCTCGAGCGCCTTCTCCTTGACCTTCTCGGGGAGGTTGGCGTCTTCGATCTTTTTCCGGTACTCGTCGACTTCGGCCGTGCGCTCGTCCTTCTCGCCGAGCTCCTGCTGGATCGCCTTCATCTGCTCTTTGAGGAAGTACTCGCGCTGGCTCTTCTCCATCTGCTTGCGGACGCGGTTCTGGATCTTTCGCTCCAACTCGAGGATGTTGATCTCCTTGGTCAGCGAGCCGCTCAGGATCTCCAGGCGCTCGCGCGGCGCCGTCTCGAGCAGGCGCTGGCGCGTGTCGACCCGTGTCTGCAGATGCTGCGCGACGAGGTCGGCCAGCCGGCCCGGCTCCTCCGTGGACATGACGAGCATGAATGCCTCGGGCGGTACCGAGCGTGACAGGCGCGCGTACCGTTCGAACTGCGAACTGACGCCCCGCATTAGGGCCTCGATCTCGAGCGGCTTGTCGGTCGGATCGGGCCGCGTCTCCGCGCGGACGTGGAAGAACGGCGCCGTCTGCACGAACTCCATGATCGCCCCGCGCAGGAGTCCCTCCACGACGACCTGCACGGTGCCGTCCGGCTGCTTGCCGACCTGAAGGATCCGGCAGTACGTGCCGATCGTGTACAGGCCGTCCGGCTCGGGCTGTTCCTCGTCGTCCTTCTTCTGGGCAACGAGCAGAATCATCCGTTCGGCGGTCAGGGCTGCCTCGAGCGCCGCCAGCGACTTGGGGCGGCCGACGCCGAGGGGCACCACCATCCCCGGCAGGACCACCGTGCCCTTCAGGGGGAGCAACGGCAGGACGGCCGGGTACGTCACCGTCTCCGGGGCCTTCGCGGCCTCGGCGGCCGCGGCCTGAATTTTGTCGATGTTCTGCTCCGATTTCTGGTCCGGCTTATGCTCGGACATGAGTGCCTCCCTGGGTTCGGCGATGTCGGCACCGGCCGCCCGCCTTTCAGTAGATCGGCCGGCAAAATGGCATCGAAGCAAACCCGTTCCTATGCGTGCTTTGTCCTATCTATATACGTATACGCGGTACGGCCGTGCGGCGATTCCCCCCTCTACGTGACTTGTGCCCCAAAAATTGGAGACGGAGCCGCAAGGCCCCGTCCCGGTCGGTATCGATTCCGGCGAGCGCCGGCGTTTCAGGCCGGCCTCTCTTTCGCCATTTTCTTCAGGTCGGCGGCGGTCAGCAGCAGCGGTTCGGAGCGCCGCTCCACGGTTTCGTGGGTGATGACGCACCGCTTGATGTCCCCGCGCTCCGGGATGTCGTACATGATGTCGAGCATGATCTCCTCGATGATCGTGCGCAGCCCACGGGCGCCGGTGTTGCGCGTCATCGCCTGGCGCGCGATCGCCCGCAGCGCGTCGTCGCCGACGACCAGCTCCACCCCGTCCATCTCGAGGATTTTCTGGTACTGGCGGACGAGCGCGTTGCGCGGCTCGACAAGGATCGTCACCAGGTCCTGCTCGGTCAGCGGCTCGAGCGGCGTCACGACGGGCAGGCGGCCGATAAACTCCGGGATCAGCCCGTAGCGCAGCAGATCCTGCGGCATCACCTGCGCGAGCAGCGCCCCCATGCGGTGCTCCCGCTTCGGCTGGATCTCCGCGCCGAACCCGATGCTTGCGACGCGGATGCGCGACTCGATGATCCGGTCGAGGCCGTCGAACGCACCGCCGCAGATGAACAGGATGTTGGTCGTGTCGATCTGGATGAATTCCTGATGGGGGTGCTTGCGCCCGCCCTGCGGCGGGACATTGGCCGTCGTTCCCTCGAGAATCTTCAGCAGCGCCTGCTGCACGCCCTCGCCGGAAACGTCGCGGGTGATCGACGGGTTCTCCGACTTCCGGGCGATCTTGTCGACCTCGTCGATGTAGACGATCCCGCGCTCGGCCCGCTTGACATCGTAGTCCGCCGCCTGGATCAGCCGCAGCAGAATGTTTTCGACGTCCTCGCCGACGTAGCCGGCCTCGGTGAGCGACGTGGCGTCGGCGATCGCGAAGGGTACGTCGAGGATCCGCGCGAGCGTCTGGGCCAGCAGCGTCTTGCCGCAGCCGGTGGGTCCGATCAGGAGGATGTTGCTCTTCTGAAGCTCGACTTCACCGCCGCGCTTGCTGTGGGAGGCGATGCGCTTGTAGTGATTGTAGACCGCGACCGAGAGCGCCTTCTTTGCCCGCTCCTGGCCGATGACGTACTGGCAGAGCGTCTGGTAGATCTCGTGCGGCTTCGGGATCGCCCGCGGCTTCTGCGCCGGCTGCGGTCCCGCGAGCTTCTCCTCGATGATCTCGTTGCAGAGTTCGATGCACTCGTCGCAGATGTAGACGCCGGGGCCGGCGACGAGCGTGCCGACCTGTTCCTGCGTCTTGCCGCAAAACGAGCACTTCGTGCGGTCCCGCTCGTCCCCCGCCTTGAACATGGCGCCTCTCCCCCTAAGGCCCGCTACCGAACCGGCTGGCCGTGCGGTCCCGGTGCGCTGCTCGGTTGCCGGGGCTGGATCACATCGTCGACCAGGCCGTATTCCCTCGCTTCCGATGCACTCATCCAGAAGTTCCGATCGGTGTCCTTCTCGATCCGCTCCCTCGGCTGGCCCGTGTGCTTCGCCAGGATTTCATCCAAGATTTGGCGGATCGCGATAAACTCCTTGGTCTGGATATTAATATCTGCCACCGAGCCCTGCGCTCCGCCCCACGGCTGATGGATCATCATCCGTGAGTAGGGCAGCGCGAACCGCCGGCCCTTTGTTCCGCCCGCCAGGATGATCGCCCCGGCACTGGCCGCGAGCCCAACACAGATCGTCGACACCGGACAGTGGAGGTACTGCATCGTGTCGTAGATGGCGAGCCCGGCCGTGGCGGACCCGCCCGGGCTGTTCACGTAGAGCTGGACCTCCTTCTCCGGGTCCTCGTAGTCGAGATAGAGCAGTTGGGCGATGATGAGGTTGGCCATCTCATCCTCGATCCCGCCGCCGATGAAAATCAGGCGCTCCTTGAGCAGCCGCGAGTAAATGTCATAGGCCCGCTCGCCGCGCGCCGTCTGTTCCACCACCATTGGCACGTACACGGGGGTTACTTACCCTCCAGTCGGGGAAAGCGGACGATCACGGGGAACTCGGGGAGGCCGGCTCCGGAGCCGCCCCCGCTCTCTCGGGTGTGCCGGCCCCCGAAACCGCGTCGACCAGAAATGCCATCGCTTTGCGCCGCAGCAGGGTCTCCCGCAGGGCTTCCTGCCGGCCGCCTTCCGCCAGCCAGCCCCGCACCTTCGCGACGTCCTGTTTCAGTTCGGCGGCGAGGTTCTCGACCTCGGCGCGCATCTCCTCCTCGGAGACGCTCAACGCCTCGCGTTCTGCGACGGTCTCAAGCAGCAGGCGCGTGCGCACGCGGCGCAGCGCCCCCTCACGGAAGTCCGCCCGCAGCGCCGCCTCGTCCTTGCCGACCGCGCGCGCGTACGACTCGAGGGTCAGCCCGCGGCTGCGGAGGGTGTCGGCGAGGTCTTCCAGCATATGCTCGACTTCGTGTGCGACCAGGCTCTCCGGCACGTCGAACGTCGACTGCGCCAGCACGGCGTCGAGCACCCGCTCACGCTGCGCCCGCGCCTCCTCAGCCGTGCGCTCCGCCGCGAGCCGGGCCTTGAGCCCCTCGCGCAGTTCCGCGAGAGTCTGGCGGTCCGAGACGGTCTTGGCGAACGCGTCGTCGAGGGCCGGCAGCTCCTTGCGGCGGACGTCGGCGATCCGCACCACGGCGGCCACGTCGGATCCCGGAATCCCGGCGCTCCGCTCATCGCCTGCCGACGCCCCGTCGAGCGCGGTCTCGACTGCCTCCGGCAGCAGCCCGCCGCCCACTTCGACGAGCAGCTCTTTGCCCGGCTGGAGGCGGTCGTGGCCCTCCGGCGCCGACACGACGGTCAGCAGGACGAAGTCCCCACGACGGGCGGGTTCCGCGACGCTCGCGAGCCGCCCGCGCCTCGCGCGGATGTCTTCGATCGCCCGGTCGACGTCGGCGTCCGCCACCGGCGTGTGCTCCTGGGCCACGTTGATCTGCCGGTAGTCCGGAAGCGTAATCGTCGGATAGATGTCGACGGTCGCGGTGAGGCGCAGCCCCTTGCCGTCCGGGGCATCTTTGATCTCGATCGACGGGCGGGCCACCGGCGACACGCCCGTTTGGGCCACCGCCGCGGAGTACTGCTGGGGCACGAGTTCTCGAAGCGCCTCCTCGCGGAGCGCCTCCGTGCCGACGTGGCGTTCCAAAATTGGCCGCGGGGCTTTCCCACGCCGAAATCCGGGCACCTGTACTCGACGGACGAGCTGCGCGTACGCCTGATCCATCGCGCGTGCCACCGCGTCTTCTGCCACGTCGATCTCGAGCACCACGCGGCTCGCCGGCTCGGTTCGCATCTCCACTTTCATCGAGGCAGCTACTCCCCCATCCTTGGGTCCGCACGAAGTGTACTGAGCTTCTCAAGGATGGTCAAGAATTCTACCGCCCAGCTTCTGCGGCGTCGGTTCAGCCGCTCGTCAGGTGGCCGGAGTGGCTGCTCAGAAGACGACGACGCTGCGCGCGACCTCGCCCCGCTCCAACGCCTCATACGCGGTGTTGATTTCCTCGAACGAGTACGTTCGGGTCAGCAGTTCGTCGAGCTTCAGCCGGCCGCCCCGGTAGAGGTCGATGAGCTTCGGGATGTCGACGCGCGGACGGCTGGAGCCGTAGACGGAGCCCGTCAGGACGCGCTCCTCAAAGACGAGCGACATCATCGGGACGGCGACCTCCGTCGTCATGGGGGTCACCCCGATGATCACGGCCGTACCCCGCTTGGCGAGCACGTCATAGGCCTGGCGCATGACACGGGGCACGCCGATCGCCTCGAACGCGTAGTCGACGCCGCGCCCGCCCGTGAGCGCCCGGACGCGGGTGACCGGATCGTCCGACGACGCGTCGACCGTGTGTGTCGCGCCGAATTCCCGCGCGTACTCGAGTTTGCGGGGGACGATGTCCACCGCGGCGATCAGCGTGGCGCCGGCGAGTACTGCGCCCTGGATCGCGTTGAGGCCGATGCCGCCCGCGCCGAAGACGGCCACGCTGCTTCCCGGCTTCACCTGCGCGGCATTCACGACCGCGCCGACGCCGGTGATCACCGCGCATCCGAACAGCGCCGCGCGATCGAGCGGCAGGTCGCTCGGAATCTTGAGGAGCGCCTTCTCCGGGATCACGGCGTACTGCGAAAAGCTTGAGACGCCCGCGAAGTGCTTGAGCGCCGTATCGCCGAGCGCGAGGCGCGTCGTCCCGTCGAGCAGATGGCCGGTCATACGGACGGCGGTCCCGGACGGACACAAGGCGGGCCGACCTGCGGTGCAGTACTCGCACTCCCCGCAGGAGAGGCGCCAGAGCGGAATGACATGGTCGCCCGGCCGGAGCGAGGTGACGCCCGCGCCCGTCTCCGCCACAACGCCGGCCCCTTCGTGTCCGAGGACCGCCGGCAACGGCGCGAAGAGATGGCCTGTCATCACATGGAGGTCGCTGTGGCAGACGCCCGCGGCCGCCATCCGGACCAGGACCTCCCCGGCCCTCGGCGGCTCGACCTCGATGTCGCACAGTTCGAGCTTCCGCCCCGATTCGAAGAGCACCGCGGCCTTGGATTTCATGGCTCCGCCTCCCGCCCTGTCTCGGCCGGCTTCGGCGCGGTCTGCGCCTCACGTGCCGGCCGACGCTCAGATCACGGAGACGTTCACGGCGTCGCGCGGGTGCGCCTGCCGTGCAGCACCCGCCCGGAGAACCATTGCAGCACGTCCACGGCTCCCGCCAGCCACGTGCCGTAAGCCGGGGCGGTTATCGCGGCGGAGAGGCGTACGCCGTATGAGACGCCGACCGTCTGAGCGGCCAAGCCCAGAATGCCGGTGGCCATGACGAACGTGAGCCATGCGGAATCGAGGTTCTCAAGAGAGGTGGCAATCAGCGCGCGGGGTGCGACCACATCTTGTATTCGATCTGTGCGATCTTCGCATCGTCGACGAGCACGGCGGCGGCCGCGACCGCAAAGAGCGCAGCGCCCACCAGGCGGGTCGATCGCCGAGTCGCCTCGTGGGCCTCGACCGTCAGGATTATCGCCGTCGTCACGGCAGGGACTGCGCCGTGCCGTGCACCGTTCGGGCGTGGACTTCCCCTCGGCGGCCCGATGCGGACTATGTCCATCGCTTGGGCTTATGCCCTGCGCGCAGCGGCGCCAAACCACGCACAAGGCAGGAGGTCCCGCGTTGTTTCTGAAGACCGCAACCATGCGGAGCGCTGGTAAAGCGGCCTCGCGGCGCTACGTGGGGCCGTCGCCGATCGGGCTCGGGTATACCAAGCCCAACCACTACCTCGAGATCGCGAAGGCACTTGGGGAAAACCGGGACCAACTGCCGTACGCCTGGCGCATCCTCAACGACGGGTGCTGCGACGGCTGTTCGCTCGGGACCGTCGGCCTCCGCGACTGGACGATCCACGGCGTCCACCTCTGCACCGTTCGATTGAAGATGCTGCGCCTGAACACCATGCCGGCGGCCGACGCGCGGGCGCTCCAAGATCCGAGGGCGCTCCGCGCGCGTTCCACCCGGGACCTGCGCGCCTTGGGCCGGCTCGCCTATCCGATGATCTGGCGGCGGGGAGAGGCCGGCTACCGGCGCGTGTCGTGGGACGAGGCCCTCGACGCCTGCGCGGGCGCCGTCCGTCGGACCGTGGAGACGGACCCCGATCGCATGTTCTTCTATTTGACCTCGCGCGGCATGCCCAACGAGACGTACTTTGTCTTCAATAAAGTAGCGCGCTTCCTCGGCACCAACAACGTGGACAACGCCGCCCGGATCTGTCACGCGCCAAGTACCACCAGTCTCGGTGCGACGATCGGCTACGGGGCGACGACCTGCTCCTACGCCGACTGGATCGGCACAGGCCTGCTCGTCCTGGTGGGCAGCAACCTCGCCAACAACCAGCCGGTGGCGTTGAAATACCTGGACGAGGCCAAGAAACGCGGCACCCGCATCGCCGTGGTCAACACCTATCGCGAGGAAGGGTTGGCTCGGTATTGGGTCCCGTCATCGTGGGACAGTGCGCTGTTCGGGACGCGTGTGTTGGACGAGTTCTTCCAGATCACCAACGGCGGCGATGCGGCGTTCTTTACCGGCGCGCTCAAGCACCTGATCGAGAGCGACCGGATCGACCGCGAGTTCGTCGCCCAATTCACCGCCGGGTTCGAGCCGCTGGCGGCGCACGCGCGGTCGCTGTCGTGGGAGGGTCTGGAACGCGCCGCGGGTACGACGGCCGACGAGATGCGGCGCTTTGCCGACCTGTACGCCGGTGTGGACAGCTCGATCACGACGTGGTCCATGGGCGTGACACAGCACGAGCACGGGGAGCAGAACGTGTTCGCGATCAGCAACCTGGCGCTCGCGATGGGGCGGATCGGCCGCCCGCATACGGGCCTCAACCCGATCCGCGGCCACTCCGGCGTGCAGGGTGGAGCCGAGGTGGGCGCCGTGCCGACCAGCTACGGCCAGGGCCGCCCGGTTGGGGACCCCGACACGGCCGCGGCAATGCGCGGGCTGTGGGCGTTTCCGGTCCCCGCCGGGCCCGGGCTCACCGCCCCGGCCGCGATCCATGCTGCGCACGCGGGGCGGCTCGAAGCCCTGTACTCGGCCGGCGGCAACTTCCTCGAGACGATGCCCGACCCGCAGTTCGTCCGAGCGGCCCTGGAGCGCGTGCCGGTTCGCATCTTCCAGGACATCGTGGTAAACCCGATGATGCTGATGGAACCGGGTGAAATCTCGGTCGCGCTCCCCGGCGCCACCCGCTACGAGACGCCGGGCGGAGTGACCGAGACCACGACGGAGCGCCGCATCGTCTACAGCCCGGAGATCCCGGGCCGCCGGATTGGTGAGGCGAAACCCGAGTGGGAGATTCCGATGCTCGTCGCCGAGCGGGTCTTTCCCGAGCGCCGGTCGGAGATCCACTTTGCCGGCACTCCGGAGATCCGCGAGGAGATCGCCCGCGTGGTACCGTCGTACACGGGCATCGAACGCCTACGGGCGAAGGGGGATCAGATCCAGTGGGGCGGGCCGCGGCTCTGCGACGGCGGCCGCTTCAACACTCCCGACCGGAGGGCACATTTCATGATCCCGCGCTGGCCGGAGCGGTCTCTGGGCCCGGACACGTTCTACCTGAGTACCCGCCGGGGCAGCCAGTTCAACAGTATGGTGTGGAGGGATCGCGACCCGCTTACGGGCGCGGCGCGCGACGACGTGATGATGGCGGAGGCGGACGCACGGCGCCTGGGGGTGCGGCCCGGTGACCCGGTATTGCTGCGCTCCGAGGCCGGCGAGTTTCGCGGCCGCGTCCGCGTGGTCGACATCGCGCCGGGCAATCTCCAGGTGCACTGGCCCGAGGCCAACGTCCTCATCCGGATCGGACGCTACGACCCGAGTTGCGGGGAGCCCGATTACAACACCGTCTGTGAGGTCATCCCCCGGTGACGGCGGACGTTTCTTCGGGGACCACCCGGCCGGACTCATCGGCGTCACACACGGCCGCGGTGCTGGCGCGCGTCGATTCGCTTCGCGAGGTGCTGATCGGTGATCTCGCGGCGCTGGTCCGGATTCCGACGGTCGTTGGACGCGAAGGACCGGGCCAGGCGTGGACCGCCGAGCGGTACCGGGCGCTCGGGCTCGCCACGCGGCTCGTGCCGGTCAACTTCGAGGCGGTGCGGCGCCACCGCGCGTACTGCGGCTGGAAGGCGGAGGCGGCGGCCTACGAGGGGCGGCCGAACGTCGTCGGCGTGCTCGTGGGCGACTCGCGCGCGCCGAGCCTGATTCTCAACGGCCACATCGACGTAGTCTCGGCCGAGCCTGAGTCGCGTTGGACGTACGGGCCCTGGAACCCAACGATCGTCGACGGCCGAATGTACGGGCGCGGCGCCAACGACATGAAAGCGGGGCTCGTCAGCAACTACATCGCGCTGCGCGCGATCTTGGAGTCCGGCCTCCGGCCGCGCGGCACCGTGCAGCTTCACTCCACGATAGAGGAGGAAGCCGGCGGAGGCGGTGGGGCGCTCGCGCTGCTGCTGGCCGGCTACACCGCCGACGGCTTCATCGCCACGGAACCCTGCCGGCACGCCATCCGAATCGGCAACGGCGGGATCATGTACTTCCGCGTGCGCGTCGACGGCAAGACCGCCCACGCCGGCAACGCGCACCTCGGCGTGAACGCCGCGGTGAAGATGGCACCGATCCTCCTCGCGCTCAGCCGGCTCGACGAGGCGCGCGCCCAGCGGCACGAGGGTTCACCGTTCGCGGAGGGTTCGCGCGGGCGCGCCTGCCATCTGAGCGTCGGGTCCGTCCGCGCCGGCGACTGGCCGTCGACCGTCGCGGGCTGGGCGGAGATCGAGGCGCGCGTCGGCTATCTGCCGGGCGAGACCCGCGAGAGCGTGCGGGCCGAGGTCGTAAATGCGTGCCGGCAGGCGGTCGAGGACGATCCTTGGATGCGCGACCATCCGCCGGCGATCGAATGGTTTGGGTGGGACGCCGAACCGTGGCAGGAAGACCCGCGCCAGCAGTTCATCACGACGCTCGCCGAGACCGGCCGCGAGGTGCTCGGCCATCCGATCGAAACGTTCAGCCGCACCTCGGGGGTCGACTCACGCTTCCCGCACTACTTCGGCTTCCCCGGTGTGTGCTGGGGCCACCGCGGCGACAACAACCACGGCGTCGACGAATGGACTGATCTCGACAGCGTGATGCAGTCAACGAAAGTGATCGCGCTGATGATTATGAAGTGGTGCGGGGTCGTAGCGGCCTAAAAGACCAACCGTTGGGGAGATGGTGGGCCGCGTAGGACTCGAACCTACAACCTTGGGATTAAGAGTCCCCTGCACTGCCAGTTGTGCTAGCGGCCCCCGCGACATAATAGCGTGTTTGACGGCGACGGACAAGCGGCCGTAGAATCGAACCGCGCTGGATCGTAGAGGGCACGTTCTCGGCATGCGGCTTCGCGTGGATCGCGGGCGTGGCGGAACCTGGCAGACGCACCAGGCTTAGGACCTGGTGGGCCGCGAGGCTCGTGGGGGTTCAAATCCCTCCGCCCGCACCATCATCGTGTGCGCCCGTAGCTCAGTCGGATAGAGCGGCTGCCTTCGAAGCAGCGGGCCGGGGGTTCGAGTCCCTCCGGGCGCACCACCTGCTCCTCACGTCGCGTCTACAAGATCATCTCGTCCACGAAGCACCAGCGCCAGTCTTCACCCGGCTCGAACGACTGAATGATAGGATGCCTCGTCGCGTGGAAGTGCTTGGTGGCGTGGCGGTTCTTCGAGTCATCGCAGCAGCCCACGTGTCCGCACGTCAGACATAGCCGGAGATGAACCCACGTGTCCCCCATCTCGAGGCACTCCTTGCAACCGGCGCCAGACGGTTTCACCTTGCGGATCTGATTCAGATGCGCGCAGGTCGTCGCCATTAGGATCTCCTCTTGTCGTGCGGCTATCGGTATTCGAGATTCTCGCGGTCCCAGCGGCCGAGGTTCGCCGCCGCCTCGTAGGTGCTCTGAAGGAACTCCAGCACCGTCGCACGCGGGTCCGCGGCCGTGCGCACCTCATCGTAGGGAAGCAGCCAGTTGTTGATCTCCTCGCTGTAGTACGCCGGCGCCGGCATGCGCGAGGTCTTGAAGCCGTCGGGCTCCGGCGACGCATAAGAATAGAAGGCCGGCGCGGTCAGGCTGGTGCCGCCGCCCGGCCACCACCCCGCACTGCTGACCTCGTGAGAATACCCTTCGCGTGTAATCACATCGGCCGTCTCCGATAACTTGGCGTTCCGGCGGCCGTTGAAACGCGTGACGGCGAGGTCGAAGCCGCCCCAGAAGAATTGGACCGGGCTCACCTTGCCGGTGAACCGGGAGCGGAACTGCTTGAGGATCGTGTCGGCTTCCAGCAGAATCCGCCAGCATCGGTGCGCGGAGGCCGCGTCGTACGACGCGTGCACCTCGTCCTTGTCAAAGTGAATCGGATTCTTGTATTCCGAGGGCAGCGTCCAGATCCGGACGTCGATCCCGAGGCGGCGGAGCTTGGTCATCACCTCATGATAGAAATCCGCGACCGACCGGGGCCGCAGCGCGACCGTTTCGGCGCGGCCGGTGCTCGTCTGGAGCGCCAGGACATGGTCGTGGAAGTCGAACGTCGCATCGAACGTGTCGCCACCGTACGGAATCGCTGTCGTGGTTAGGCCCCGTGACGTCACGTAAAGCGGCACGTGCCACCAGTGATTGACGGTAGGCGCGAGCTTGAGCCGGACCTTCCCGATGATCTGCGTCCACATGTGGAGCGTCGCGTACGTGTCCCGCCACGCCGCCAGGGGCAGCGCCGGCCATGCCTCGTCGTTGGTCATCGCACCCTCCTGCGGGACGAGCAGCATCCGGCCCCGTCGAGGTCTTCGGAGGAGTATCCGGCGAGCGAGACCGGCTGCATCAGAGGATACGCGTCGAACCGGGCTTCGCTTCCCGCGGCGGCGTCCTACGGACGCCAGCCCAACAGGACGGCCAGCGCCGGCAGCGACAGCGTGACAGTCAACACCAGAATCGCCACGAACGAGGCCGGTCCCGCGGTGGCTGCGCGCCGGTCGAGGACCTCCAGGACCATCAGGCGCATACCGTCGAGCGCATGATACACCACGGCCGCCACGAGCCCGGCTTCCATCGGCACCAAGTACGGCATCGCGTACGCGGCAACCGTGCGGTCGTACAGCGCCGGGGCGAACGGGACGAGCGCCACGTCGACAACGTGGAGCAGCAGAAACCCGAGAACGCCGGCGCCCGCGATCCGGTTGAGTGCGAACGCCCACTGCCCCGCGTAGCTCCACCGGCCGAGCGGCTCGCGCCGGAGAAGCCGCCACGCGAACGCGACGCCGGCCGCGGCGATGCCGGCGTAGGTTGCGGTGGCGACGGCCGCAAGCGCCGCGATGAGCGCGGCGGGAATCCACGTCGCGGACGATAACGGGCCCGCCGCGCGATCCGGCGGCGCACCTGCGCCGACCGCGGCGGTGCCGAGGACGAGGAAGATGATTGCCGCGGTGCCGCCCCCCAGGTCAACCGCAGCCCGGGCCGCGGCGCCCCGCACCGCCTCCCGCAGCATTCCCTGCACCCCGACGATGCCGTGCGTGAGGGCGAGCGCCAGCAGCGCCCAGTCGAACAGCCGCCATCCGGCGGATGGCGACCAGCGCCCCGCAACGAAGGCGGAGGTTGTGGCCGAGGGAGCCGAGGCGTAGTGCATCAGAAACAGATGGACGAGGACCAACGCGACCATGAGAAGACCGGTGACCCGCAGGTAGTACCAGGCGAACGGCTGCCGCCCTGTGTTCGCGGCCTCCTGCGCGCCGGCCACCCCCGCCTCCGCCCCCGCGAACGGCCTAGCGATGGACGGCGCCCTTTCGCAGCAACTGAATGGAAAGCAGCGGGTTCACGCCGACCGGACAAGCGGCCACGCAGTTGCCCACGCTGTGGCACCCGTACGCGCCGCCGTCCGCGGAGATCCGGCGGAGGCGCTCGGCGCCCGCCGTGTCGCGCGTATCTGCCGCGATCGCGTACGCGCGGTTGAGGGCAGCGGGACCGAGAAACTCGGGCACGATGCCCACCACGGGACACGCCGAATAGCATGCGCCGCAGGAGATGCAGTCGATCTGGCGGTCGATCACGCCGCGCACCGGATCGCCGGGCGGGACGACCGCGGGCTCCGGTGCGGTGCCGCCGAGCGGGCCCGCCTCCCCGACGTAGAACGGATCCACCGCGCGGTACTTGTCGAAGAACGGCGTGAGATCGACGAGTAGATCCTTGACGACCGGCAGCGAGCGCAGCGGCTCAATGCTGAGGGGGGCACGCAGGCCCTCGAGCCGCCGCTGGCAGGCGAGACCTTCCCGCCCGTTGATCACCATCGCGCACGACCCGCACATCCCCGCCCGGCACGAGTACCGGAACGCGAGCGTGGGGTCGCTCGACTCGAGGATCCAAAAGAGCGCATCGAGCACGCTCATCATGGGGCGGACCTCGACCGCATAAGTCTGCCAGCGGGGTGTCCGGTCCGCGGCCGGATCGAAGCGCCGAACCCGGACGATCACGGCGGACCCACCCGCGCGGTCAGGTCCTCGGGCTTGAGCCGTGACAACCGCACGGCTTCCGTCCAGGGCTCCCGTCCAATCGCCTGATGGATGTTGACCAGCCACCGCACGTCGTCCCGCTCGGGGAAATCGCGCCGGGCATGCGAGCCGCGGCTCTCTCGGCGGAACAACGCGGCCGTCACGGTGAGCCGCGCGGCCAGCAGCAGGTTGCCCACGTCGAGCACCTGCTGCCAGGCAAGGTTGGCGCGAACGCCGGCCGGTGCGCCGGCGCGCCCCAACCGCTCTTCGAGCGCATCGATCGCGCCGAGGGCCCGCCGGAGTCCTGTCTCGTCACGCACGAGGCCGGCGTCGATCCACATCACCTGCTGAAGCTCGTCGCGGATCGCAAACGCGTTCTCGCCGCCATCGCGGCCGAGCGGCGCCGTCGCCGCTCGGAGCGCTTCGTCCGTCTCCCGCGCATCGGGCGCGGCGCCCGCGTCCTCCGCGCAGATCGCCGCCGCAGTAAGCCCCGCGCGCGTCCCGAAGACGCACGACTCCGCGACGCCGTTCCCGCCGAGCCGGTTGGCCCCGTGCACCCCGCCGGCGTCCTCGCCCGCGACCAGCAGGCCCGGGAGCGCCGTCCGGCATTCCGGGTCGATGCGCACGCCGCCCATGTGAAAGTGCGCGGTCGGTGTCACCTCGACCGGCCGCCGGGCCAAGTCGTAACCGACCTCGGCGCAGCGCCGCGCCATGCCCGGGAAGTTTCGCAGCACGAAGTCCGCGCCGAGGTGAGACGCATCGAGCAGCACGCCGCCCGCCGGCGTCCCCCGTCCCGCCATGATCTCGAGGTAGCTCGCCCGCGCGACAACGTCGCGCGTCGCCCGCTCCATGCGCTGGGAATCGTAGCGGGTCATGAACCGCTCGCCCTGCGCGTTGAGTAGATGCGCGCCGGCGCCCCGCAGGCCTTCTTCGAGCACCATCCCGGACAGCCGCGACGCCCCGGCGAGGAGCCCGGTCGGATGGAACTGCATCATCTCCATGTCGACCAGGTCGCACCCGGCGCGGTACGCCATCGCGTAGCCGTCCCCCGTCTTTTCGAGCGACGGCGCCGAGAACGTGTACATGCGCGGGCCGCCGCCTGCGGCGAGGATCACAATCCGCGGCTGCGCGAGAATGAACTCGCCGGTCGCGTGGCGCAGGAGCAGCGCTCCGGCGATGCGGCCGCCCGCCCGGTCGTGGATCAGCGCGACGGCGCGGGTCTCGTCGAGCAGGCGGATCTCGCGGGCAAAGAGCTGGTCGTGGAGGCGCGAGACGATCTCGATCCCGGTCAGGTCCCCGCGGTGCACCGTGCGATCGAACGACTGTCCCGCGAACGCCTTCTGGTGGATGCGGCCGTCCTCGCGCCGGTCGAAGAAAACGCCGATTTTGGTCTCGAGGCGCCGGACGATCTCCGGGGCCTCCGAGACGAGCGCCCAGGCAAGCTCCTGGTCGTTCAGGAACTGGCCGCCGAGGATCGTGTCGCGGAAGTGGAGTTCGGGCGAGTCGCGTGGATCGAGAGCGACGTTGAAGCCGCCCTGGACGAGCCGCGTGCAGCCGCTCTTGCCAATGAGGCCTTTGCTGGCGACGACGACCCGGAGCCGAGGGTCGACGTCGTACGCGTGCAGCGCTGCCATCAGACCGGCGCCGCCGCTGCCCAGGATGAGGATGTCACACGGCAGCGTCTCCCACGACGCGGCGGTCACGGAGTCAGGCCCAGCTTGGTGTAGATCTCCGCGAGCCGCTCCTGCGCGGTCCGGGCGACGTCGCGGTAGAGGCTTGCGCCCGCGGCGTCCATCGCCACCGTGAGCGGACCGAACGCCCGCACCCGGAACTCCCACAGGCACTCCGGCATGAGGTCTTCCCAGTACACGTGCTCGATCGCTTCCACCTGCTCGGTCTCCACCGACGCGGCGCCGCCCACGATCGCGAAGTACGCGCCGCCGTACTCCCGGAACGCGGCGCTGCTGTCCTCCGACAGCCCGCCCTTGCCGATGATCGCCCGGACGCCGTAATCGCGCATCAGCCCGCGGGTGAAGCGGTCCATCCTCGTGCTGGTCGTCGTGCCGACGGTCATCGGTTCGTAGCCACTCGGCGCGGTCGCGGAGCGGCGGACGTTCGGCGCGACGTGGAGCAGCACGCCGCCGCGCAGATCCGCCGGCGGCGGCTGGCCCTGATCGAAGATGCGAATCAGCGTCGCGTCGCGGATCCCCCAGATGATACCGTCGAGCGTGACCGTATCGCCGGCCCGGAGGCGGCGCACGTCCTCTTCGGCAAGCGGGGTCGTCAGGCGGTGGTCCATCGCGGCCGCGGTCAGTACCCGATCTCGACGCGGCCGTCCGGGTACACGCGGGCGCGGCGGCGCTCTCCCCGCCAGCACTGCATGTTCACCGCGACGGGGTTGAGCGTGATGTGGGTCCAGGCCGCCTCGATGTGCACGTCCAGCACCGTCGTGTCGCCGCCGAGTCCCATCGGGCCGATGCCGGTGCTGTTGATCGCATCGCGCAGCTCCACCTCGAGCGCGGCGATCGTGGGGTCGGAATGGCGCTCGCCCACCGGCCGGAGCGTCGCCTTTTTGGCGAGCGTCATGCAGAGGTCGGACGAGCCGCCGATGCCGACGCCGACGATCGTCGGCGGGCACGGCCGCCCTCCCGCCGCGACGCAGGTCTCCAAGATGAATTTCTTGATCCCGGCCTCGCCGTCCGCGGGCAGCAACATCTTGAGGAAGGACATGCTCTCCGATCCGGAGCCCTTCGGCATCATCACGATGTCGATGTGGTCGATCGCGCTCGAAAACTCGATGTGGAAGACCGGCACCCCGTCACCGCTGCTGGTCTGCCGATTCCGCCTCGCGATCGGCGAGACGATGCTCGACCGCAGCGGCGTCTCGCGCGTCGCGCGCTCGACGCCCCGCCGCAGCGCATCGAGCATGGCCGCACCATCGATCGCGATGCCCCGGCCGATCGTGATCCAGAAGATCGGAATGCCGGTGTCCTGGCAAACGAGCGTCTGCTTGCGGTCGGAGACCTCCATCGCGCGCAGCATCGTCGTCAGCATGCCGCGCGCGCCCGGCTGCGTCTCCCGCGCGGCGGCGTCGCGCAACGCCTGCCGGACGTCGGGCGGGATGTCGATCTGCGACTCCACGTACAACCGCCGACCCAGCTCTTCGAAGAGTGCGTCCGCGTTGGAGAGCGCCGGCGTAGACTCCATGTGCGGCGGGTTCTGCTGGCGGAAAGCGCGCTCCTGCCCTGTCTCGGCCGCCTTCGCGGCCTTTCCGCAGGACCTCCGGCGCACTCGCGCCTCCTGCCCTGTCTCGGCCGCCTTCGCGGCCTTTCCGCAGGACCTCCGGCGCATTCGCGCCTCCTGCCCTGTCTCGACCGCCCGGTTACCTCCCGCTGAAAAACGACGGGAGCGGCATGTCGCGCATCGTGCGCAGACCGGGCGGCGCCGCCAGAACTTTGGGGATCGTGTTGACGGCGATCGAGGCGGTCACCACGTCTCCGTGGAACCCGCCCTGCACCCGGGATGTGAGCGTCGGATGGCCGGTGATTGTCACCGCGTCGTAAGATTCAGGCGCGCCCAGATACGCCTCCATATGCAGCGTGATGACAGGGGAGCCGTCCGCGAGACGGCCGACGCCGTCCTGTTCAAGGCCGCACACCTCGCCGGCGTGCACGGTGAGGTAGTCGCTGGCCACCTGACTCTCGGTCACTTTCGGCCTGATCGCATCGGTGATCTCGCCGAGTTTCCAGCCGAACGCGTCCGCGATCATGGTGATGGATTCGGTCAGGCCGACGTGGCGGACGGTGCCGGCTGCGACCCGCTCTTCGAATTCCGCGACCGCGAGGCCGGCCCCGATCTTCTGCTGGAACGGAAGCCGTCGGATACCCGCGTCCTGCACGCGGTCAACCCGGACCGCGTCGACGCGCTCGCACACGCCGCTCAACATGATCGGCAGGGAGTCCATCACAAAGCCGGGATTGACGCCGGTGCCGATGATCGCGACCTTGGCTTTCTTGGCGAGCGCGTCGATCTTCCTCGCCAGCGGACGGTTCGTGCGGTACGGGTAGGCCAATTCTTCCGTCGTCGAGACGATCGGAACACGCAGCCGAAGCACCGTCTCGATCTGCGGCATCGCCGCGCGAAGGGAGCTGCGGGTACACAGCATCACGACGTCCGGCTTCGTCTTCCTGATCGCGGCCACGGGATCGTCCATCACCCGGACGCCGAGCCTACGGTCTAACCCCGCGATCGCGCCGAGGTCTTTGCCGACTTTCGCGGGATCGATATCGATGCCGCCGACGACCTTGAAGCCCTTGCGGCTCGCCACCTGCCGCAGAATCCCGACGCCGATGGGACCGAGTCCATAGTGCGCGACGCGAATGGCCATTTGCCCAATCACCCCCGTGAATAATCCGCCACGGAAGGTGCGCCGTCAAGAAACGCACGCGGGCCGGCGCCATGTGCCGCGCCGGCCCGCGTGCG
>DATEGA010000077.1:0-11838 GCA_035280345.1 bacterium
TCTGATGGCGGCGGCGGAGGCGGCGGCCGCCGTGACGGCGGGCTGCCGCGCGGAACTTGAGGTCATCGAGGAGCGCCCCTGGACCGAGACCGACCGCGCGTCGCCGATCGCGGTTGCCGTCGCGGAGGCCTGCCGGCGCGTGCAGGGCCGGCCGCCGCGCATCGGCGGTGTGCCGGGCGCCACCGACGGTACGTTTCTGCACGCGTGGGCGCACGTGCCGATCGTGACGATCGGGCCGGGCGACGTGACGATTCCGCATCAGGTGGACGAATTCGTGCGTGTTGCCGAGATCGCCGAGGCGTGCCGCATCTACGCTGCGGCGGCGTGCTATTTTCTCGGAGGCGAATGGCCGGCCCGCTGATCGTCTGCGAGGACCTGCACTTCTCGTACGCGGCCGCCCCGGAGTCCGGGGGCCCGGCCGCGCCCTCCCGCCCCGGCGAGGTCCTGCGCGGCGTCTCGCTGCGGATCGACGCCGGCGAGTACGTGGCGATCGTCGGCCCGAACGGCTCCGGCAAGTCGACGCTCGCCCGGCACCTGAACGCCCTCCTGCGACCGACGGCGGGGCGCGTGCTGGTCGCGGGGCTCGACACGGGCGATCCGGCTCACACCCGGGCGATCCGCGGCACCGTCGGCATGGTCTTCCAGCATCCCGAGAGCCAGATGGTCGCGACGATCGTCGAGGAAGACGTCGCCTTCGGTCCGGAAAACCTCGGCGTCCCGTATGACGAGCTGCGCGTCCGGGTGCGTGAGGCGCTCGAGCTGGTCGGGATGTGGCACGCCCGGGAGCGTCCTCCGCATCTTCTCTCCGCGGGGCAGAAGCAGCGGGTCGCAATCGCGTCGGTGCTGGCGATGCGGCCGGCCTGTGTCGTGCTGGACGAAGCGACGTCGATGCTCGATCCCGAGGGCCGGGAGGCCGTCGCCGGAATCGTCGGCGAGCTGCGCCGGCGGGGAACCGCGGTCATCGCGATCACGCACCTGATGAACGAGGCCGCCCGCGCCGACCGCATCGTCGTGCTGGCGGACGGGGCCGTCCTGCTGGACGGACCGCCGCGCCGCGTCTTCGCCGGCGCCGAGCTGCTCCGCGACGTCGGCCTCGATCTGCCGCCCGTGACCGCCGTCGCGGTGCGTGTGCGCGCGCACGTGCCGGAGTTCCCGATCGATGTCCTGTCCGTGGACGAACTCGCCGCCGCGGTGGCGGCGCGCGCCCGCGGAAGGCCCTGACCGTGCCCCCTCTCCAGGCCGGCGCCGGAGCGCCGCTCATCCAGGTCACGGACCTCTGGCACACCTACATGGTGGGGACCCCGTTCGAGCACACCGCGCTGCGTGGGGTCAGCGTGGAGGTGCACGCGGGCGAGATCGTCGGTGTTCTCGGCCGGACGGGTTCCGGCAAGTCCACGCTGATCCAGTATCTGAATGGGCTTTTCCGCCCCACGCGCGGCCGCGTCGTCGTCGACGGGCACGATCTTGCGAGTCCGCACACCGACCTGCGGCTCGTCCGGCAGCGGGTGGGCCTCGTGTTCCAGGACCCGGAGACCCAGATGTTCGAGCCGCTTGTGGGCGACGACATCGCCTACGGGCCGCGGCAGTTGCGCCTCGGGGCGGACGAGATCCGCGCCCGCGTGCGGTGGGCGATGGACGCGGTGGGCCTGCCGTTCGAGCGGTTCAAGGACCGGTACACGTTCTCACTGAGCGGCGGCGAGATGCGCCGGGCGGCTCTCGCCGGCGTGCTGGCGATCCGGCCGCGCGTGCTGGTGCTGGACGAGCCGACCTCGGGCCTCGACCCCGGAGCCCGCGCCGAGCTGCGGCGCCGCATCGAGGAACTACGGGACCGTGAAGGTCTCACGATCGTGCTCGTCTCGCACGATATGGAAGAGGTGGCCCGGCTCAGCGACCGCCTGTACGTCCTGCGGGATGGAACGGTCGCCGCCGCGGGAGCGACGCGCGAAGTGTTCGGCGACGCGGATCGTCTCGCGGCGCTCGGCCTGCTGCCACCGGAGCCAGTGCAGGTTGTCCAACGCCTGCGGGCGATGGGCCTGTCGATCGCGGGTGACGCGCTGACGGTCGAAGAGGCGGGCGACGCGGTGGCGGCGCTGCTCGTGAGAGGACCCCGCGGATGAGCGAGTTCGAGCTGCTCCGCAACATCACGCTCGGCCAGTACCTGCCGACCGGTTCGTATCTGCACCGCATGGATCCGCGGGCGAAGATCGTCGCGACGCTGTTCGTGATCGGTGCGGTGAGCTTTACACCGACGCTCGCCGGCAACGCGATTCTGCTTGCGGTCTGCCTCGCGATCGTCGTCCTCGGCCGCATCCCGCTCAGTTACGCGCTGCGAGGCCTGCTGCCGGCGCTCCCGCTCCTCGTGATCCTGGCCGTAATGCAGCTGCTGTTCTTCGGCCGCGCCTACGATCCGTCAAGCCCCGTTGTGTTCCACTGGGGCTGGGTCGTCGTCACCGCGGCGGTGGTGCGGCTCGTGCTCGTCTCGGCCGCGCGGTTCGTGGAGCTGCTGTTCGTGACGACGGTGTTCACGTTGACCACGACGACGACGGAAATGACGCACGGCATCGAGAGCCTGCTCCGGCCGCTGCGGCGGCTCGGCGTGCCGGGGCACGAACTGGCGCTCATCGTCACGATCGCGATCCGGTTCGTGCCGACGCTGGCGCTGGAGGCCGAGCGGCTGATGAAGGCGCAGGCATCCCGGGGCGGCCGCATCGGCGGGAGCCGCTGGCAGTTCATCGAGCGGACGCGACAGATGCTGCCTATTCTCGTGCCGCTCTTCACGTTCGCGCTGCGGCGCGGCGAGGAGCTGATCGTTGCGATGGAGGCGCGCGCCTACACCGGGGGCGCCGGGCGGACGTCCTACACGCTCCTGACGGGCCGTCCCGCCGACTGGCTTGTCCCGGCGGCGGCGCTGCTTTTTTTGGCGGCGATGTTGCGCGTATCGTTCCGGGTTTAGCCCGAAAGGGGCAGGAGGACGAAGTAACGTAGGGAATGTGCCCCGCGGCTCCACGCGGGGCCGCGTCCGGGGGACGGCGCGGCCCACGACGACTAGGGGAGGCGAAGCATGCAGGGTCAGGGGGGACTCTCGACGCGCGGCATCGTGATCTCCGCCGTGCTCGCAGCGATTGCGATCTTCCTCGGTGCCACGCGTCTCGGCTTCATCCCGATGCCGACCGGCATTGCCGCGACGATCATGCACGTGCCGGCGATCGTCGGGGCCATCCTGGAAGGTCCGGTAGTCGGCGGCATCATCGGCACCATCTTCGGTCTCTATAGCTTCTTCTACGCCACGACGCCGATGTTCAAGGATCCGATCGTGGCGATCGTACCGCGGATCTTCATCGGCATCTTCGCGGCGTGGGCGTATATGGGCTTTCGGCGGTCCGGCGAAGTGACGGCGATTACCATCGCGGCCATCGTTGGCACCGCGACCAACACTATCCTCGTGCTCGGCTTCGGCGTTGCGCGCCACTACCTGCCGGCTAAGGTCGCGTGGACGGTGGCGTTCACCCACGGCATTCCCGAGATTATCGTCGCGGTGATCATCTCGCTCGCCGTGTTGCTTGGATGGAAGCGCGTGCAGCGGCCGGAGGCCCGCGCGCGCGTCTGACAGTCCGCTGAACCCGGGACCCGCCGCTTGCCACTAGACGCCGCCGGCCTGGCGCAGCTTGCCCGGATGCTCGGCCTATCCCTGCCGCAGGACGCGCTCGACCGGCTCGCGCCCGTCGTCTCGAAGATGTACGCGGACCTCGACCGCCTCCGCGCCCTGCCGATCGACGACCGGCGGCCGGCGTTGCCGCCGCTCGCCGACCTGCCGCGCCGGCCGGAGAAGCTTCGCTGACAGACTTGGCGTACGAGAGCATCACGGGGTTGGCCGAGCGTCTCCAGTCGGGCGAGCTGTCACCTGCCGCTCTAACGGAGGCCGCGCTCGCACGGATCGAACGGTGGCGTTCGCTCAACGCCTTCATTACCGTGACGGGAGATCTGGCGCGCGCGCAGGCGGAGCAGACCGGCCGCGAGATCGCGGCCGGTCACTACCGCGGCCCGCTGCACGGCGTCCCGGTCTCCCTCAAGGATCTCATTGACACACGCGGCATCCGCACGACGTGCGGGTCCCGCGTGTTGGCCGAGCACGTCCCGGCGCGTGACGCGACTGTGACGGTGCGGCTGCGCGACGCCGGGGCGGTGCTGCTCGGCAAGGCGGCGCTGCACGAGTTCGCCTTCGGCATTACCAACAACAACGCGCATTTCGGACCGACCTGCAACCCCTGGGGGCTCGACAGGATTCCCGGGGGCTCGAGCGGCGGCGGTGGCGCCGCGGTGGCGGCCGGCCTCGGGGCGGCGTCCATCGGCACCGACACCGGCGGCAGCATCCGCATCCCGGCCGCGCTGTGCGGCGTTGTCGGCCTCAAGCCGTCGTACGGGCGCGTCAGCACGTACGGCGTCTTTCCGCTCTCATGGTCGCTCGACCATCCTGGTCCGCTGACGCGAACCGTCGAAGACGCGGCGATCTTGCTTCAGACGATCGCCGGTCCGGACCCGCACGATCGCACGACGCTCGAGCAGCCGGTGCCGGACTTCCGCGCGGCCGTCCGCCGCGACGTGCGTGGACTGCGCGTCGGGATCTTGGACGATTCGTACCACCGGCAGGTCGAACCGGGCGTGGGCATCGCGTTCGAAGCAGCGCTCGAAGTCCTGCGGGGGCTCGGGCTGCGCCTTCAGACCGTGACCCTGCCGCACATGCCGGAGACGTTTGCGGCGCAGCTCGCGATCATTCAAGCCGAATCGGCCAGCGTCCACGAGCGCTGGCTGCGCGAGCGCCCGGGGGAGTACGGGCCGGAGACGCTCGACCGTCTGCGTCCCGGGCTGTTCGTGACGGCGGCGCAGTACCTGCGGGCGCAGAAGCTCCGCGCGCTCGCGTTCGAAGAGTACGCTGAGTTGTTCCAGGGGATTGACGCGCTCGTGACGCCGAGCGTGCCGGCCGTTGCCCCGCGGATTGGCCAGGACACGATCGATCTCGCCGGCGAGATCCTCGAGACGCGCGCCGTGATCACGCGCTGCAGCCGCCTGTTCAACTTCGTCGGGGCGCCGGCGATGTCGCTTCCCTGCGGGTTCGGCGCCGGCGGCATGCCGGTCGGGCTGCAGATCGCGGCCCGGCCGATGGACGAAGAGACGGTCGTCGCGATCGGCGCCGCGTACGAGCGGGCGACGCCGTGGCACACTCGCCGGCCTCCCGAACCGGAGTAGCCGGTCCCCAAGCACCTGCGCTTCTCGCCGCGTCTGCGCGGGCCGGGTTTGGACTCGGGTCTTGACCTTCCAGCCGGGTTTAAGGTTTAGGATGGAGGCACGACGACCCCGGGAGATGAGCGCATGTCCGGCAAGCCGATCAACGTGGGACAATTCGCCGAAGAATTTGCCGGCGCGGCTCCACAGTTCGACGCCGCGGGCGGCCGCGTCGCGGTGGCCCTCTATCGCGAACTCGCCAAAGGAGCCGCGGTGCCCCTCGCGCGCTTGGCCGCGCTGCTCGACGTGCCGCCGGAGGCGGTCGCCTCGGCTCTCTCGGCCTCCACGGTGTTCTACGACGGCAGCGGCGCCGTCACAGGATTCCGCGGTCTCGCGCTCGGGGAAGTGTCCCCGCACCGTCTTCGGGTGGACGGCGTGACGCTCTACACGTGGTGCGCGTGGGACAGCCTGTTCATTCCAGGGATCCTCGGCCGGACCGCCGAGGTCGTTTCGCGAGACCCCACCGCCGGTGCGCCGATCTCATTGAGGGTCGGGCCGGATCGTGTCGAGCACGTCGATCCGGCCGGCACGGTCTTGTCTTTCCTGGCGCCCGAGCGGCGGCTCGATCGCGACGTCATCCGCAACTTCTGTCACTTCGTGCACTTCTTCGGCTCGGCGGAGAACGGGCGAACCTGGACGGCTGCCCATCCTGGGACGTTTCTCCTATCGGTCGAGGACGCGTTTGCCCTAGGACGGCTGACGAACGCCCGCAACTTTGGCGGCGCGCTCGGCGCCATCACCGCGTCATGAGACCGGAGACGCCGGGCCTGACCATCGGCCGCCTCGGCGCGCGCGCGGCGATCGAGCCGAAAACCCTCCGCTACTATGACCGCGCCGGCCTCGTCAGGCCCGCTGCGCGCACCGCGGCAGGCTACCGGCTGTACGATGAGGAGGCCGTCCACCGGCTCGGCTTCATCCGTCGGGCGAAGGCTCTCGGCATGTCTCTCGCCGACATCCGCCGCGTCTTGGCCGTCCGGGATGAGGGCGCCGCTCCCTGCGGCCACGTCCTGGCGATCGTGGAGCGGAGCGTGACTGCGGTGGAGGCGCACATCCGCGAGCTCGGCCGGCTTCGCGCGGATCTGCGGCGGTTTCACCGACTGCTGAAGGCCAAAGTGCCCTCGGACGCCACCGCGGCGGACGATTGTCCGTGCTTCTCGCTCATCCAACAGTTCGAGACGAGGTCAAAGGCGCGGAGGCACGCACCATGGCCAAATCGGTGACGGTGTTCAACCAGCCGGGCTGAATCTTCTGTCGACGGGTTGAGGAGTTCCTCGCCGCGCACGAGATTACGTACCAGGCCAGAAACATCGCTGAGGATCCGGCGGCGATGGCCGAGCTGGAACGGTTGGGCGTTGCGACGACCCCGGTCACCGTCATCGACGGCGAGATCGTTGTTGGGTTCGACCGCAAACGGCTGGCGGTGTTGCTCGGTCTACCCGAGAGGAGATGCTGATGAAAATAAGCGCCCGTGTGGAGAACAGTGAAGGTCAGCACAGCGTCACCTTGCGCACCAACGACAATGTTCACAGCATCACGATCCCGCCTAAGTCGGCGGGCTTCGGTTCGAGCGCGAACGGAGGAGAGTTGCTGTTTCTTGCCTTGGCGACTTGCTATTGCAATGATATCTACCGCGAGGGCGCGAAGCGCCGGTTAAAAATTGAGCAGGTGGACGTCGAGGTGGAAGGCGATTTCGGCGCAGAGGGCGAGCCGGCCAGGAACGTGACTTACCGAGCCAAAGTCAAGGCGCCTGCGCGTGAGGCCGAAATCCGCGAATTGATGAGCCAGACCGACCGAGTCGCCGAAATTCAGAACACGCTCAGGGTTGAGACGCCCGTTGTGCTGGTAGGTATCGAGGTCACGATTGTGTGAGTCGCGGCGCCTGTGCGTCCATCAGCAGCCGACTGTCTCCGATGGCGACTGTTACGGCTGCTTGAACACGCGCCGCAGCGCGGCGTGCACCGGCTGCATCACCGGCACGCCGAGTACGATCAGCGAGATTTCGCTGATGACGAGCGGCGGGAACAGCGCCCGGAGCGACGCGTGCAGGATGAAGGACAGCATCACCGACACGGCCGCGGCGATGATCACCGCGTACGCCGTCGCCCCGAGATAGGCGTTCACGCGGCCGAGCCGCCACGTCACCCACCCGCCGACGAGGTTCGCAAACGGCATCCACACGAGCTCCCACGGTCCGACGAACGGACTCGTCAGGTTGCCGAGGAAGTTGCCGACGACGAACGCCGGAATGAGGTGGGGCTCCCAGATCACGAGCGGCTTCAGGATCTCCGAAAAACGCAACTGGTACGGACCGTAGGCGACCGGCGCGAGGTAGATCGTCAGCGCGGCGTAGGCCGCGGCAATCACGGCGCCTTCCGCCACGCGCCGGGCGGTGCCGCGTCGCGCGGAGCTCACGATGCCGGATCGGCTGATGGCGGAGGTGCCGGCCGCCGCGCGCGCACGACGGTATGGATGCCGCCGCGAACGCGGTAGTCGAGCTCGAGCTCCATCCAGACGGGTTCGCATGCGCGCACGAGATCGTCGAGGATGCGGTTGGCGGCGTGTTCCTGGAAGATACCGACGCTGCGGTACGACAAGAGATAGTACTTCAGCGAGCGGAGCTCCAGCACACGCGTCTTCGGTAGATACCGCACCACGAGGCGGCCGAAGTCCGGAAGGCCGGACCACGGGCACACGGCGGTGAACTCGTCGGTGTCGATCTCGACGACCGCCGGCGACCCCGCGTACTCGTACACAAACGTCTCCAGCACATCCGCCCGCACAGCCGCCAAGTCCCGTACCTCTAGGTCGACGGACGCCGGGCCCGGGTCGCCGTCGATCCCCGGAGACCCGGCGGGTAGCACGGTTTTGGGGGCTATGGGGGGCTTGGCCCGCACGTGTGTTCGACACCTCGGTTCGGGTGTACGTCGAGACGCTGCTATGGTACAATAACCCTGCAGCCAAACTCAAACCCCGGCGTCTCTCCAGCGACGCAACGACGCATCTTCCAACGGTCCGACGGGAGTGAGTGAGTGACTGTCTCCGGTCGCGCCCCGTGTGCCCACGGCATCTCCGGTCGGGTGCCGCTCGGCGTACGGCGCAGAACCTGATTCGAGGGGCGTGCGAATGGCCATCGAAACACACGCAGGCACGAACGGCTTTGGCGGGCTCGCCGATCCACGAATCCAGCGTGCGCTGCAGGAACTCGGCTGGGCGACTCCTACGCCGATCCAATCGCGCGTGATTCCGTCGCTGGCGATTGGCCGCGACCTCGTCGCGCAGGCCGATCCCGCGCCGCGGACAACGGCGGCGTTCGGCATTCCGATGCTGCAGCGACTTGATCCGCGCAGCAAAGCCGTGCAGGGTCTCGTGCTCGCGCCCAACCGCGACGCGGTGCGTCAGATCACCGGCGATCTCGGCCGGCTCGGCGCGCACACGCGGTTGCGCATCGTCGCGATCTCAACCGGCGAACCGCTGCCTCGGCAGATTGCGCGGCTGCGTGAGAAGCCCCACATCGTTGTCGGTACGCCGAACCGCGTGCTCGAGCACCTCGGCAAGGCGACCCTCACGCTGCGCAGCGTGCACATGCTGGTGCTCGACGATGCCGACCGCATGCTGAAGATGGGACTGCGGACCAACGTCGAGCAGATTCTCGTGCGCACACCGTCGACGCGCCAGACGGTGCTGTTCTCGTCGACCCTGCCGGAGCCGATCCGGGCGATGGTGAGCCGGTACCTGCGCAACCCGATCTGGGTAACGAACGCGCCGGTGCAGTCGCTCAACTCCGGCCACCGCGTCTAGCCCGCTCCCGGGCGCCGGCCGCGGGCCCGATGAACGCGTATACCGTCTCGACCCCGTCCCGGGAGCGTCCTTGTGCCGCGCTCTGGGACGCGGGTATAATACCGCTGTGGATGAGCAGCCCGTGATGCCGGCCGTCGCGGACGACTCTTCGCCCGAGGAAGATCGCTTCGGCTTTTGGCGGTTCGCCCGCCATCCGTTTTTCACCGACGTCAATCGCTGGCTCGTTGATCGTGTCGCGGCAGTCGGGCCGCGGATCGTCGATCTTGCGTGCGGGCCGGGTGCGATCACGGAGCTGCTCCTCGACCGGATGCGCGAGCACACCCGCACCATCATTTACGCGGTCGACCCGTCGCTCGTCGAACTCGACCGTGCGCGGCGGCGGATCGCGTCCGGCATCGTCCGCTTTGTGCACGGCAGCGCGGAGAACCTCAGCCGGCTCGTCCCCCAGGTCGACGTTGTCGTCTTCTGCAACGCCATCCATTTGATCGCCGACAAAGAGCGCGTGGCGCAGGAAATCCGGTCGGTCCTCGGGCCGGGGGGCGTGCTCGCCTTTAACACCACGTACTTTAAAGGATGCTACGTACCCGGGACGGACCGGTTTTGGCGCGGCTGGGTGGTGCGTGCCGCACGTCTCTTGCAAGAATCGGGCATCGCGGTCGCGCACACCCACGCGGGGCGCGCCGCAGCGATGCGCTGGCGGACGCCGGAGGAGTACGCGCAGCTGCTCGTCGGCGCCGGCTTCGTCGAGCCATCGTGGGAGCTTCAGAAGGTCGAGATGTCCCCCGAGAGTCTCGAGGACATCGGGCAGTTTTCGATGTTCATCGAAGGGGCGCTGCCCGGCGTGCCGCTGGATGCGGGCGCGGACGCGCTCAAACGTACGGTCCGGGCAGCCATTGCGGACGCCCGTCTCTCCGGCACGGTTCCGCGGTACTGGCTCCAGTTCATCGCGCACGCCCCGGCGTAGGTCTTACTGCCCCATCCCCGTCACGGCCGCACGCGGAATACCGCTCGCTTTCATCCCACGGACGACCTCGACTGCCAAGGTACGGGTGGCATACGGCGGTGTGACCACGTGCGACATCCCTCCGACGGCTGCGTCGAGCTCTGTAGCGTTGCGGATCTTCTCACCTGCCAGCGCGACGCGGGACACGCCGTCGAGGTACGTTTCATTCCCAGTAGGCGATCCGTTCCGGATTCCAGGCATCGGCATCCCGAAAATCGCGGAGGACCAGGCGACCCGATACGGCGGCGGCAGCCCCATCGGGCCCGGCGCACGATCGTTGCGGCGCCCAATTACCGGATCATTTCACTGCTCGCCGGTAGTTCTATGATCACCATAGATTCATTCTGCGTCTTCCATCCATTCGCCGAATGTGTTATAATGCGCGATGTCGACAGAAACAGGGGCTCGCGCGGATAGCGCGGGCTTTTTCGTTTCTCCCCGAGAAGTTGTAACGTAGACACAGGCAGGTTGCCAAAGAGGGGGTCTTCATGAATTTTTTGCATCACCTAGAATGCACGGCCTGCGGCGCGACCTACGCTGCCGACGAGCTCCACACGGTCTGTCCGGCCTGCGGCAAAGTCCTGTTCGCCCGCTACGACCTCGACCGGGCGCGCACCGAGTTCGCGCGGGAGTCGCTGCGGGGACGCCCGGCCACGATGTGGCGTTACCACGAGCTGATGCCGGTTCGCGACGAGGCCTATATCGTGACGCTCGGCGAGGGCATGACCCCGCTCCTGCCGATGCCCGGCGTGGGCCGGCGCCTCGGCCTGACGAACGTGCTGTGCAAAGAGGAAGGCCTCAATCCGACTGGGTCGTTCAAGGCGCGCGGGCTCTCCGCGGCGATCAGCCGGGCGATGGAGCTCGGCGTCAAGACGATCGCGATGCCGTCCGCCGGCAACGCGGCATCCGCCGCCGCGGCCTACTGCGCCCGTGCCCACCTCGACCTCTATCTCGTAATGCCGGTTGACGCGCCGCACACGAACAAGGCGGAGTGCGCAGCGTACGGCGCCCATGCCTATCTCATCCACGGCCTGATCACCGACGCCGGCCAAGTGTTGCGGAGGGCGGGCGCGTCGCGCGGCTGGTTCGACATGTCGACGCTGCGCGAGCCGTACCGGGCGGAGGGGAAGAAGACGCTCGGCTATGAGCTGGCCGAGCAGCTCGGGTGGACCCTGCCCGACGTGATCATCTATCCGACCGGCGGCGGTACCGGCATCGTCGGGATGTGGAAGGCCTTTGCCGAGATGGAGGCGCTCGGGTGGATCGGGTCCAAGCGGCCGCGGATGGTCGTCGTGCAGGCCGCGGGGTGCGCCCCGATGGTGCGCGCGTTTCAGGAAGGCAAGACGCACGCCGAGCCGTGGCGCGACGCGCAGACAATCGCCGCGGGCCTGCGGGTGCCGCAGGCGATCGGCGACTACCTAATCCTGGGGGCCGTGCGCGAGAGCGGCGGCACCGCCTACGGCGTCTCCGACGAATCGATTCTTGCCGACATGCAGGAGCTGGCACGCGAGGACGGGCTGTTCGCCTGCCCGGAGGGGGCCGCGACATACGGGGCGCTCAAGGCGATGGTGCGCGACGGCCTCGTGCGCAAGAATGAGACCGTCGTGCTCTTCAACACCGGCGCGGGCCTTAAGTACGTCGACCTCCTGCACCCGGCGCTGCCGGAGTTCAAGCCGGCGGAGCCGCCGGCCGCGCTGAGCGCCTGACCCGGATGCCGCGACCGGCGTCGCGCCGCAGGCCTCCCCGCCGCCGCCGGA
>DATEGA010000078.1:0-6600 GCA_035280345.1 bacterium
GGCCCGGCCGCCGCGACATCAGCAGGACACGATCCGCGAGGAACACCGCCTCTTCGATCTGGTGGGTGACGAACAGTACGGTCTTCCTCCGACGCAGCCAGATTCGCTGCAGCTCGACCTGCATCAACTCCCGCGTCAGCATGTCGAGGGCGCTGAACGGCTCGTCCATCAACAGCACTTCGGGGTCCACCGCGAGCGCGCGGGCGAGGTTGACGCGCTGGCGCATCCCGCCGGAGAGCTGATGCGGATACGCGCGCTCGAACCCGGTGAGGCCGACGAGGTCCACGAGTTCCTGCGCGATCCTGCCGGACTGCGCGCGCGGGACGCGGCGCACCTCCAGCCCGAAGGCGACGTTGGCCTGGACCGTACGCCACGGAAACAGCGAATCGCTCTGGAAGACCATCGCCACGCGGCGGTCCACGCCGGCGAGCGGACGGCCGCCGATGCTGATGCGGCCCTCGACCGGCTGCTGCAGGCCGGCCATGCAACGCAGCACCGTGGTCTTGCCGCAGCCGCTCGGGCCGACGATCGCAACGAACTGCCCCGCGTCGACGGCGAAGCTTACGTGATCGAGGACGGACAGCGGCGCCGCGCCGATCCGCTCGAACGTGACGGTGAGGCCGTCAACGCTGAGCTCCGTCGACGCTACACGACCGACTGCGTGCGCCACGGCGCCATCCTCCGTTCCAGATACCGCAGGACGCTCGTGACGGCCACGCCCATGACAGCCAGCACGATGATGCCGACGAACAGCAGCGGCGTATTGAAGACGGACGCGGCGTTCGTGATCATGAGGCCGACGCCTTTGCTGGCGCCGCCGAATAGCTCCGCGACGAAGATGCCGATCACGCCCCGGCCCACGCCGATCCGCGCGCCGGAGAGGATGAACGACAGCGCCCAGGGGACCATCACTTTCGAGAGCAGATCGAACCGGCCCGCCCCCATACTCGTCGCGACCTCCAACAGCGAGCGGTCGGTCGAGCGAATGCCGGCGACGGTGCCGATCGCGACGGGGAAGATCACCACGAGCGCGATAATGATGGTCTTCGACCACAGGCCGATCCCGAACCAAATGATGAGGAGCGGCGTCAGCGCGACGAGCGGCGCGGTATAGGCGGCGGACACCCACGGATCGACGTAATCGGCGACCCGCGGGCTCGCGCCCAGCAGCACTCCGAGCAGGACGCCGCCGGCGAAGCCGAGCGCGGAGCCAACCGCGAAGTACGTCAGGCTGACCTTGAGATTGTCGAGCAGCTCGCCGCTGCGCAGCACGTCGACCGCCGCGGTCAGCACCGCGCCCGGCGCCGGCAGGAAGAGCGGATTCCGGACCACCGAGACCGCGAAGATCTGCCAGAGCACGACACCGGCCACGCCGCTCACGGCGACGCGGCCCCACTGGCGCGCCAACTTCCGGACGTTCACCGCAGCTCGGGAATCAGGAAGGTCTCGCGCTCGACCACCGGGCGGTCGTCCAGCAGGAAGCGCGCGCCGCGGAAGCCGAGGTCGAGGTGCAGTTGCGTGCGGTTGGCGCCGCCGAGGTCGGCGTTCGAGCCGAATGCGAGGGTGACGGCGCCGTACACCCCGCGGACCTCCGCCCCCCGGGTGTGATAGTGCGCGTAGCGGTCGAGCGCGTCGTAGCGGGCGCGGTGATCGCAGCCCCAGCCGATGTGGGAAATGCGGTCCGCGTCGGTCCCCTGCCCGCGGGCGAAGTGGTCCCGCAGCAGCACCACGTCGAGCCCGTCGCCGTCCAGGCGCGTCATACGGCCGTGCTCCACGGTCAGACGCACCGGACTGCCGATGTACCGGTGGCCGATAAAGTCGCCGGGCGTCAGCACGAGCGTCCCGCTTGCGGTGTCCTCGGCCGGCGCCAGCACCACCTGCGCCGTCGGCCAGTGGTCCCACCGGCCGGGCAGATCGGCGAAGCCGTACTGCATGAACACCGGCCGGTCGCCCCGGTCCACCGACAGATCGGTCCCGGCTGGCGTGGTGATCCGCAGGCACCGGCTCGCACCGAGCACCCGCGCCCCGGCCTCAACCCGCGCCTTGATCTCCCGCGTCGGAAAAAGGCGCTGGAGCACCTCGATCGGCTCGCGCACCCGCAGCATGCGCGTACCGTGCGACAGCATCTCGACCTGGCGCTCCGAGTGCAGAAAACCGATCGACGTGAGGTCGGCGACGAAATCCATCCGCTTCATGAGATCGATGATGTGCTCGTATGGCACCAGCTTCTCCGCCCGGCGGCGCGCCGCCATCTCGGGCGTGCCCTCGACGAACGGAACGACCACCTGCGCGACCTCGGCGCCGATCTCGAGTACGGCGCCGAAGCAGGCCGCCACATAGTGCGGGTTGGTCGACGCGTCCGAGACGATCAGCGCCTTCTCCGAGGGCTTCAGGTTGCAGAGCAGCAGCTCGTCGCGGAAGAGCACCATCGCCTCGGCGCCGACGAGCGACGACAGCGGAAACTGGACCATCGCTAGGCTCCCTTCGCCGAACCGCGGGCGCCGCCGGCCGCCTGAAGCGCCGCGAGCACCCGTTCAGGCGTGATCGGCAGCGACGTGATCCGGACCCCGATCGCGTCCGCCACCGCGTTCGCGATCGCGGCGGCCGTCGGGTTCATGCAAATCTCCCCGACGCCCTTCGCGCCGTACGGACCGACGGGATCGTGGTGCTCGAGCAGCACCGTCCGCAGTTCCGGCATATCGCCGGCCCGCGGCGTCCGGTAGTCGAAAGCGAAGGGGTTGAGCACGCGGCCCTCCTCGCACACCACTTCCTCGAGGAGCGCGAACCCAAGCCCCATCACCATCCCGCCCTCCATCTGCCCTTCGACGATCAGGGGGTTGAGGGCGCGTCCCACGTCCTGCGCGTTGAGCAGCCGCAGCACGCGCACTTCTCCCGTCCCGGTATCGATCTCGACCTCGGCGACCTGGCACGAGTACTCGAACGTGTTGTTGGCGTTGCCCTGGCCGCGTTCGTCCAACTCCGTCGTCCGGCCCTGGTGGACGCCCTGCCCGAACGGCTGCTCCCCGCGGCGGCGCATCGCGTAGTGGACGACGTCTGCGAAGGCGAGCGCCCGGGCGGGCGCGCCACGCACGAACACCTTGCCGGCGGCGCAGTCGAGATCCTGACGATCGGCCTCCAGCATCTCGGCCGCGACGGTGATCAGCTTCTGCCGGAGATCGAGGGACGCCGCCCGGACCGCGTTGCCGACGAAGTACGTCGTACGGCTGGCCGACGCCCCGAGATCTTGAGGAACGCCGTCGGTGGTCTTCGGGGCGATCGCGATCGCCTCGCGGGGGAGCCCGAGCGCCTCCGCCACCACCTGGCTCAACGCGGTATCGATGCCCTGTCCAACGTCGGCGGCGCCGGTGATCAACGTGACGGTGCCGTCGGGGTTGGCCTTCAGGAACGCGGCGCCCGTATCGGTGCCGTGCAACGCCGGCCCGCCGAGCCCGTGGTGCGCGGCCGCGATACCGATGCCGCGGCGGCGGCCGGGCTGGGCCGTGCCCTGCCGGGCTTCGCGGAGCGTCCGCCACCGGGCCCGAAACTCGCCTGCGTCTGCGGCCGCGGCGATGACCTCGCGCACGTGTACGCTGTGCTTCGCCGGATCCAGCACCTGGCCGGTGCAGTTGGTCCAGCCGGGCCGCCAGGCATTGCGCAGGCGGATCTCGGCCGGGTCGAGTCCGAGCCGCGCGGCGCCTTCGTCGAGCAAGGCTTCGCGCGCGAACGAGACCTGGGGATTGCCGAAGCCGCGGAAGGACCCGCTCATCGTGTTGTGCGTGAACGCGCACCGCGAGCGCACGGCCACGTTCGGCACCGCGTACGGGCCTTCCAGGTGGATCGCGGCATAGACCGAGATCATCGCGGACATCGAGTTGTAGGCGCCGGTGTCGAGCCACAGCTCCCCGTCCGCGAAGAGCAGCAGCCCGTCGCGGTCGAACCCGAGCGCCAGGTCGATGTCGAACGGCGTCTTGCAGGTCGCCGCGAAGAACTCTTCCTCGCGGCTGTACACGCACTTGACGGGCCGGCCGGTGCGCATCGCGAGCACGGCGCAGTACGGTTCAACCGTCACCTCGCCCTTGCCGCCGAAGTCACCGCCCGTCGGCGCGAACACGACGGTGACGTGGTTGAGCGAAACTTGAAGAAGCTCGGCCAGCTGCAGCTGCGTGCGGAACGGCTTCCCGGTCGAGCACCACACCGTCACCCGTCCGGTGGCCGGATCGTGCTCCGCCACCGCGGCATGCGGCTCCATGGAGAAGTGCTCGATCCGCTGCGTGCGGAAGCGGTCCCGAACCACCGCGTGCGAACGCGCGCGCGCCGCGGCGATGTCGCCTTTCACCAGGCGGAAGTGGGTGGCTTCGTTGCCCGGCGCCTCGACGAACCAACGGCGCATCCACGACGCGACGGGGTAACCCGCCTTGCCGGGATGCACCAGCGGTGCGCCGGGTGCCAGCGCCGCCTCGAGCGTGTACGCCGCCGGCCTGGGATCGTAGCCAACGCGGATCAGCTCAGTCGCGCGCTGCGCCGTCTCGACGTCCACGGCCGCGACGGCGGCAATGACGTCGCCGATGCAGCGCACCTCGCCGCGCGCAAACAGGTGGCGCGCGGAGATACTCGTGCCCGCCCTCGGCATCGACGGGACATCCGCGGCCGTCACGACGGCCTCCACGCCCGGTAGCCGCAGGGCCTCGGAGACGTCGACCTCGGCCAGGCGGGCGGGCGCGTGCTCGGCATACAGCAGGCGGCAGTGCAGCATGCCGGGCAGGCCCATATCTGTCGAAAACGACGCCCTGCCGGTGGCGAACGCCGCGGCGTCCAGCCGCGGCGTTCGCACTCCTACCGGCGTAGAGACGGGCGGCCGACGGGACACCGCCACCGGACGCTACTTGCCGACCTGCGCGAGAGCCGTATTGAGGAACGACAGGTCATAGAACCGCTGCGGATCCGCGCCTTTCGGCACCTGATTCAGCCCGGCGAGGATGTCCAGGACGCCCTGCATCGAGCGCGGACTCGGCGCGAGATCCCAGCTCGTAAGGTACGTCTGCGTGTGGTAGAACTGCTCGTACGTCTGGCCGACGACGGCGGGATCCAGGTGCCCGAGGTCGGCGAGCATCTTCACGACCTCGTCCTTGTGGGCGGCGTTCGCCGTGTAGCGGAAACCCATGATCAGCGCCTTCAGCGTCGCGACCGTCGCGTCCCGGTTGCGCGCCGCCCAGTTGGTGTTGTCGATCACGCACGCGAACACCGCGGGGATGTCGAACATGCCCCCGAGGTCCGTCATCCCGTCCTTCCGTGCAAGTAGGTTGAACGGCGCGGTCAGAATCGCCGCGTCGACGGCGCCCTTACTCAACGCCGCGTAGCGCGCCGCCAGGCCGCCGCCGGCGACCAGATTGTACTCCCCGTCTTTCAACCCGCCGTTCGACATCAGCCGGCGAATGAGCGCGGTGCTCACCTCGGGCGCGACCGTCCAGTGGGAGATCGTCTTGCCTTTGAGGTCCGCGTACGACTTGATGGCGGGCCGCGCGAAGAGGTTGTACGGGTAGCGGTCCGTGAGGCAGGCGACGACCTTGACGGGCGCCCCGTGCGCGTTGCCGTTGATCGCGATGCTCGCCTCGGGAATGCCGAGGTCGAGCGCGCCCCCGGCGACGGCGCGCACCAGGTTGTCATCCGGCCCGATCACGGTCTGCTGCAGCGCCACGCCCTCTTGCGCGAAGAACCCTTTCTGCTGCGCCACAACCAGCGGCGCGTAGTATGTCGTGGACGGCACGCCCACGATGCCAAACCGGACCCTATACTTCGTCTGGGGCAGCGCCGCGCCGGCGAGCCCCGCCACGAGTACCGCCGCCAGCACCATCACGATCCCACCGCGCGTCACGAGATGTCTCTTCATATCGCCTCCTCGGTTCGTTGCGATTACTCCGCCTCGGCCGCGGCGAGCACGGCGTCGAGGATCTTCTTGTAGCCCGTGCAGCGGCAGATGTTGCCGTGCAGGTACTCCTTGATCTGGTCCACCGACGGCCGCGGATGATCCGCGAGCAGCGCCTTGGTGATCATGATCATCCCCGGCGTGCAGTACCCGCACTGCAGCGCGCCCGCGTCCACGAAGGCCTGTTGGATCGGGTGCAGCGTCCCCTGGCGCGCCAGCCCTTCACACGTCTCGACCGATTTGCCGTTGATCTCGAACGCCAGGTAGGTGCAGGCGCTGACCGGCAGTCCGTCGACCAGCACCGTGCACGCCCCGCAGACCTGTACGTCGCAGGCGCGCTTGGCGGCGGTCAGGGCGAGGTCCTCGCGCAGAAAGTCGAGTAGCGTACGGTGCGTGGGCACCGCCGCACGGACGCGCCGGCCGTTCACGCGCGCCTCGATCGTGACGGTGTGCCCATCGGTGCCCTCCCACCCGGCTCCCGCCGCCCGGATCATTCTCGGCCTCCTGCCAGAACCTGATCGCGGGCAGCGGCCAGCGCCCGTTCGGTAAAGACGCCGGCCAGGTGTCGTTTGTAATCGACCGAGCCGTAGAGGTCGTCGACCGGATCGCAGGCGCGCCGAACGGCCTCCGCGGCCGCGCCCGCCGCGCGGTCGAAGCCCCCGTCTCGCAGCGAGGCC
>DATEGA010000079.1:0-3065 GCA_035280345.1 bacterium
GAGCGCGTAGCCGGCGAAGAGCACCGCGCCCGCGAGGAGGCCGGCCCGCAGGCCGGCCGCGCCGAGCCGGCCGCGGTCCCGCCACGCGAGCGGCACCATCAGCAGCGCGGCGAACCCGAAGCGCAACGCCAGATACTGAAACGGGCCGAGGTGCCGCAGCACGAGTTTGCCGAGCGGAAACGTCGCGCCCCACACGACGGCGACGCCGGCCAGCGACAGTGCGGCGGCGATGCGCGCCACCGTGGGGGACATGGAGCGCAGTTCGGGAGGTCCAAACGTCGCTCCTCCGCGAAGCCCTCGCCATGCCGATTGGCGCGCACGTATCCATCGCGGGCCGCGTCTGCGACGCGATCCCGCGCGCCGCCGCGATCGAGTGCGAGTGTCTGCAGATCTTCGTCGGCAGCCCGCGCCGGTGGCGCCGCGTCGAGTACGATCGGGCCGACGTCGCGGAGTTCCGCCGGCGCCGGGCGCGCGCCGGACTCGATCCGCTCGTGGCGCACGCGTCCTACCTCGTCAACTTCGCGACCGCCGATCCGGAGTTGTTCCGCCACTCGGTCGACTCGCTGACGCACACGGTGCGGGGCATGGAAGCGCTCGGCGGGTTCGGGGCGATCACGCACCTCGGCAGCACGCTGGGCGCGGCGTGGGACGAGTGCTGCGACCGCGTGGCGCGCGCGCTGCGGACGGTGCTCAGGCGGACCTCGCGGACGATGGTGCTGCTCGAAGGCAGCGCGGGCGGGACGATCGGAGGGACGTTCGAGCAGCTCCGCGAGATCATCGACGCCACGGGCGGCAGCGAGCGGCTCGGTGTCTGTCTCGATACCGCGCACCTCTTCGCCGCGGGGTGGGACATCCGCACGCCGGCGGGCGTGGCGGCGATGGTGGACGCCTTCGACCGCCGCGTGGGCCTCAAGCGGCTGCGCGTGCTCCACTTCAACGATTCCAAGAGCGCGCTCGGGTCGCGGCTCGACCGTCACGAAAACATCGGGGCAGGCTGCATCGGCCGCGGCGGTTTCCGCGCCGTCTTCGGCCATCGGGCCCTGCGCGATCTGCCCGGCCTCATCGAGACGCCGGGATTCGACCGGCACGGCCCGGACCGCCGCAACATCAGGACGTTGAAGGCGCTCCGGTCGGCGGCGCGCGCCCCCGGGTCGGCCCGGCCGGCGAAATTCGCCCCCCGCCTCGTGCCCGCCGGCTCGCGCCAATGAAGTGCGCGAACCATGCCGACCGCAGCGCGCTGGGCTACTGCTCGCGCTGCGGCAAAGCCTTGTGCTCGGAGTGCCTCGTGCGGCTGTCGACCGGCAACTTCTGCGACACGTGCGCGAACCCGACCACCGCGGCGCGGCCGCGGCGCGCGGTGCCGTGGTGGCTTATCGTGGCGGGGGCGGTGGTGCTATTCGCTCTCCTGCGGCTCACGGTGCACTGACCCCGCGTCCCGAATCCGGCGCCAGCCGGATGCCGGCGAAGAGGTGCTCCAGCACGAGGCGCGGGTTCACGTTCTCGCGCAGGCGTGTCTTGGCGGCTTCGATCGCCGCAACGGCGTCCGTCACGCCGTCCGGCCTGGCCCGCCCCGCCCACGCCGCGATCTGGTCGCGGCGGTCGAGGTTCACGAGCAGTCCCGCGTCGTGCGCCGCCTGCCACACCGCCACGTCGCGAACCCAGAGGAGCGCCGTGTCGAGCCACCGCTCGATCTCGTCCTTCTGGCGCGACACCGCCTCGGCCGCCTCGAGCCGCTTCACCGGTCCGCCGCCGGCCACCGCACCGAGCGTTTTTACCACGTCCTGCCGGAACTCGAGCGCGGCCTCCGCCTGCGCGGACTCGCGCAGCGCGAGCCCGGGCCGTCCTCCGGCCAGTGCGCCCAAGAACGGCGCCTGTTCTGCGGGCACGCCGGCCCGCTCGGTGAGCGCGGCCGCGATCTCCGCGGCCGGCACGAACGTGAACCGCACGATCTGCGAGCGGGAAACGATCGTCGGCAGGAGCGCAGACGCGGACTCCGAGATCAAGACGATCACGCTGCGCGCCGGCGGCTCCTCCAGCACCTTGAGCAGGCTGTTGGCCGCCTCCGCGCGCATGGCCTCGGCGTCTTCGACGATGAACACCTTCCACCGCGCCTCGTAGGGCGGGTACGCGGCATCGCGCTTCAGGTCGCGGATCTGCTCGATCACGACCGCGCGCCGTTCCGCTCCCGATTCCGTCCGCCCGCCCGGCGCGATAATCTTGAGATCCGGGTGCGCGCCCGCGGCGACCTTGCGGCAGGCCCCGCAGTGTCCGCACCCGTCGTCGCGGCCGGTGTCGCACAGCAGCGCCTGGGCGAATGCCAGCGCGGCCGCGCGGCGGCCGACGCCTTCCGGCCCGACGAAGAGATACGCGTGCCCGACGCGGCCGCTGCGGAGCGCGCCCTGGAGAACCGCGCGGGCGGCGCGCTGACCGATCAGATCGCGGAAGAACATGCCAGACGGGCCGGGCGGTGGCGCGCGGCCTACACCTTCACCATGCGTTCGACGTCCAGCACAAAGACGATCGCGCCGCCGACCTGCACTTTGACCGGGTACGAGATATACGAATCGACGGGTTCAACGACGGGCGGGAGCGGGCTGACGAGCTGCTCGCGGACGTGGCAGTACTTCTGGATCACGGCCATCACGTCTTCGACGCGGTTTTCCTCGACGCCGATCAAGATCGTCGCGTTGCCCTCGCGAAGGAACCCGCCCGTACTGGCGAGCATCGTGGCCTGGAACTCGGCGGCCACCAGACCTTCCATGAGCCGGCGCTGGTCCTTTTCCTGCACGATTGCCAGGATCAGCTTCACGACGCCCCTCCCGCTCGAGCCCGTTCCCGGAGCAGGCCGGCGACGGCCGCGACGATCTCCTCCCGCACGTCCGCCACGGGCCGGCCCGCGTCGAGCACCCGGATGCGTTCCGGGTCAATTCTGGCAAGCGCGAGAAACCCCTCCCGCACCCGCGCATGGAACGCCAGGGTTTCGCGCTCTAGGCGGTCGCCGCCCTCCCAGCCGGGGCGGACGCCCTCCGGCCGCGCGCGGGCGGTCGCGGCCCCGCCGCAGGCCG
>DATEGA010000080.1:0-11551 GCA_035280345.1 bacterium
CGCCGCCGCCGCCGAAGACCGGATCCGGGTCACGCGCGAGGGCACGGAGCGCGTCGCCCGGCTCTCGTTCGAGCTCGCGCGGCGGCGGGCCGCGGCGTGGCGTCCATCGACCCCGACGGAATCATCGTCGGGCGGCGGCGGGGCGCGCCTTACCTGCTGCGACAAGGCCAACGTGCTGCGGTCGTTTGCCTTCTTCCGCCGGGTCGTCGATGAGGTCGCGGAGCGGTACCCCGACGTGGCGTTCGACGCCATGTATGCAGACGCCGCGGCGGCGGCGATCGTCGATCAGTCGAGACGGTTCGATGTGCTGCTGGCCGAGAATCTCATCGGCGACATCCTCAGCGACGTCGCAGCCGCCACGATCGGCGGCCTCGGCTTCTGCCCCGCCGCCAACCTCGGCGAGCACCGCGGCTTGTTCGAGCCCGTCCACGGCTCGGCCCCGGACATCGCGGGGACCGACCGCGCGAACCCGTCGTCGATGATTCTCGCCGGCGCGATGATGCTCGAATGGCTTGGCCTCCCCGGCGCGGCGGAGCACGTTCGGTCCGCGGTCGACCGGGCGGCGGCGGCCGGCACCCTCGGACTGCGGCCGGGCGGGACGGTCGCCTCGACGCGCGTGGCGGGACGCGCGGTGCTGGAGGCATTGGCCTGACGCGATAGATCCTGCCGGTTCGGCCGGCGTTAGGTCCGGCCGAGCCGTTCCGCGACCCCGATCGCGAGCCCCGTTCCGTCGTGCAACGCCGCGCGGACGCGGTTGCACTCGCGCACCAGCTGCGCGCGCAGAAAGCCGTAGTCGCGAGTCCCGGCGAGCCCGGGAAGCGCCGCGGCGGGAGTGAGGCCCGGCAGCACATAGCGCCCGCTCGCCCGCATGACCGGCGACCACTCGGCCGGATCGTGGAAGAAGCGCCCGCGGCGGCTGTAGACCACTGGATTGAGCATGCGGCTCAGGCGCAGAAGCGCCGCGTTCAGGCGCCGCATCGCGGCCGTGTCGGCAGCACGGTCCCGGACCTCGTCGAGGCTCCTCGCGGCAGCGATGAACGCATCGGCGTCGGCGACGAGCGGCCGCAGATCGAGATGCGTGCCGAGCGCCGGCTGCAGGTCCCGCGCGGTCTGCCGGATTTCCTCGCCGGTATCGCCCGGCGACAGCGGCAGCACGCGCGCGTTCGCGAGTTCGCCGACCGCGGTGACGCCGATGCGTGCGTCGGCCGCGAGAATCGCGGTATCCGCCTTCTCGAGCGTGTCGAAGTCGGTGTGCCACCACCACGCGTTGGCCGAGCCGCCCGTCCACGGCCGGAAGTCGGGGTGGTCCTCCGGCAGAAACGGATAGATCGAAAACGACGAGACCCCGTTCGACAGAAACGATTGGTCCGCCGCCCGCGCCGGCCGGTGCGCCGGCGGATCCGCGGTACCCACGGTGCGCGTGATCATCGCCTTCGCGAACCGCTCGATGTCCGCGGTCGTGTTGCGCGCGACGTACCGCGTCGCCCCCCGCACGCCCGGCGAGTCGACGTTGTAGTAGGCGAGACACCGCTCGGCGAGTTCGAAGAATCGCGTGTCCGCGTACCACGTCGACCCGCTGTACCGGCCGTGGGAGTGGCCCGGCCACCAGCACACCCGGACCCCGCGGGCGAGCCCCGCCCGGTGTTCCCAAAAAAGGCGGGCCATTTCGAGGAGACACGCGTCGCCCACCGCGTTGTCCGTGATCCCCACGTTCCACGCGCAATAGTGGGCGCCGACTAGCACGAACTGGTCCGCGTCGGCGCCGCCGGCGCCGGTGCCCGGGATGGTCGCCTCCGGCAGCAGCGAGCGCAGCCATTCCGTCTTGAGCTCGGCCACGATCCGGGCCCGCACCGGGCCGCCGCGCCCGAGCAGCCCCCGCAGCACCCGGCCGCCGTCCACGTCCACCGAGACCGCGGGGCACTGCGGCAACCGGTCCGCCTGGTCGAGGTCCGGCGTGCCCCAGATCGTCGTGCCGATCATGTTGTGGATGACGCGGTCCTGGTTGGTAAACACCACCGCCGCGCAGCCGGCGCGGCTCGCGCGGAGGACCGTGACCGGTGTCGAGAGGCCGTTGACGAGCGCCGCGCGCCCCGCGCTCTGCTCCACCTGACCGTCGGCGGCGTCCCTGAGCTCGGCGACGATGCCGTCGGGACCGGTCGCTCGTGCGAACGAGTGCGTCACGCACGGCAGCGTCAGGCGCTCCGGCTCCAGCACCTCGAGCGTCGCGCGGATCGGGTAGCTGAGGAACGCGTCGAACTCGTGCACCTCGACCGGCACGCCCGCCGCGCGCAGCTGTCCGGCGATGTACTCAGCCGCCCGCTGCTCGCCCGGTCCGCCCGTGTCGCGCCGCACGCCCGCAAACCACTCGAGATGGGCGGCCAGCTGTTCCGGCCGGACCGCCCCCGCCGCCGTGTCCATTGGAGTCCCCACGCACCTCACCTCCGCTCGGCCACTTCGCCCTCGCGCGGGATGCGTCCCGCGCGAGGGCTGCGCCGCGCCCCGGTCGAAGAGCGCTGAGGTTCCGCGAAAGGCCACCACGCGCAAGGAGGGGTACCGTGACCGCCCTCGATGCTGTTTCGCAGTCGCAGCTCACCGAGTTCAACCGCACAATCGCGAAGTGGACGCGGCTGTCCGGCTCGCAGGATGAGCGCGAGTCCGCGGCCTACGTGGAGGACCGGCTTCGCGCGTTCGGGTACGCGGCGCAGACGATCTTGCACGACGCGTACATCAGCCTCCCGCGCGCGGCGTCGCTGAGGATCACGGCGCCCGAGTCGCGCGATCTGCCATGCATCACCCACTCGATGGGGATCCCCACCGGCGGGCGCGCGGTCACGGCGGAGCTCGTGTACGCCGGCAAAGGCACCGCCGAAGAGTACGCGAAGGCCGGCGCCGCCGGCAAGATGGCGCTTGTCGAAGGCCGCGCCACGCCGGCGCACGCGGTCAACGCGACTCGGGCGGGCGTGCTCGGGATCGTGTGCATCAGCGGCCGGGTGGCCCACGAAATGTGCTGCTCGCCGATCTGGGGCAACCCCTCCGACGGCACGAAGACCGCCCTCCCCCGCGTGCACCTCCTGTCCGCGGACAAAGCGGACGGCGAAGCGCTGCGCGCCCTCTGCGGACGCGGCCGGGTCGAGATCCGGTTCACCGCGGAGGTCGAGACCGGGTGGACCCACACGCCGATCGTGATCGGCGATCTGGCGCCGGGCCACCCGGAGGCGGACGGGACGTTCGTGCTGTTCTCGGGACACCTCGACGGCTGGTACCTCGGCGCGATGGACAACGGCAGCGCGAACGCCGGGATGCTCGAGGTCGCGCGCGTCCTCGCGCCGAGCCGCGCGTCGTTCCGGCGCGGGCTCCGGCTCGCGTTCTGGTCGGGCCACTCGCACGGCCGGTACTCGTCGTCGGCGTGGTACGCCGACACGAACTGGGCCGAGCTTACCGAGCGCTGCGTCTGCCACGTCAACGTCGATTCGCTCGGCGGCATCGACGCGGATGCGTTCTCCACGAACTCGATGCCCGAGACCGCTCCGCTCGGCATCTGGGCGGCCAAGGAAGCGGCGGGCGCGGTCCTCGATGCGAAGCGCGTGGGCCGCAACTCCGACCAGTCGTTTCTCGGCGCCGGCGTGCCGTCGCTGCTCGGCTCGGTTTCGCACCAGACGGACGGCAGCCTCGGCTGGTGGTGGCATACGCCGCACGACACGCTGGACAAGATCGATCCCGCCCGGCTCGTCCGCGACACCAAGATCTTCGTCCTGGCGATTTCCCGCCTGCTCGAAGATCCGATCGTCCCGCTCGACTACGGGGCGGCGGCGCGCGACCTGCGGCAGAGCCTGGAAGAGCTACAGAAGGCGGCGCCCGCCTTCGATCTCGCGCCGGCCCCGGCCGCCGCTGCGCGGCTGGAAGGACTGTGCGAGCGGTTGAACCGGGCGGCCGCGGGCGTGAAGGGTGGAGCGGCGGCACGGCAGATCAACGCGTGCGTCCGTCAGTTGGGCCGCGCCCTGATCCCGGCGATCTACACGTCCACGGGTCCCTTCGGGCACGACCCGGCGCTCGAGACCACGTTTCTTCCTCGCCTTGTCGCGGCGCGCCGCCTCGCGGCGCTGCCCGCGCACGGTGACGAGGCGAAGTTCCTGCGCGTCGACCTCGTGCGGGGACGCAACGCGGTCACGGCGGCGATTCAAGAGGCCTGCCGGCAGGTGGAGGCGTGCCTCGAGCAGTTGGGGTAGCCTGCGGCGACCGCGCGATCGCCGCCTCCCCCATGCCGCCGACCACAGTTCCTTCCGCCGCGCGCCTACAACTCGCGCGGATCGAGGGCGTCGCGCACGGCGTCGCCGACGACGTTGAAGGCGAGCGTGACGACGAGGATCGCCACGCCCGGGATGACGACGAGTTGCGGGCTGCTCGTGATGTAATTGCGGCCGACGCTCAACATCGCGCCCCACTCCGCGGCCGGCGGCTGCACGCCGAGCCCGAGGAAGCTCAGCCCGGACGCGGTCAGGATCGCCGTCGCCAGACGCAGCGTCGACTGCACGACGAGCGGCGAGAGGATGTTCGGGAAGATATGCCGCACCATGATCGTCCGTTCGCCGGCGCCGAGAGCCTGCGCCGCCTGCACGTATACCTCCTGCCGCGCGAGCAGCGTCGAGCCGCGGGCGATCCGCGCGAACGGCGGGATTGAGTTGATCCCGATCGCGACGATGACGTTGCCCATGCCGACGCCGAGCGCGGCGATCACGGCCACGGCCAGCAAGAATCCCGGGATCGCCAGGAGGACGTCCATCGCGCGCATGATTACCGTGCTGCCGAGCCCGCCGTAGTAACCGGCGAGGACGCCGAGCGCGGACCCCGAGACGAACGCGAGCGCGACCGCGCCGAGCGTGATGAGCAGTGTGTTGCGGCCGCCCCAGAGGAGCCGGCTCGTGATGTCCCGGCCGAGCTCGTCGGTGCCGAGCGGATGCGTCCACGACGGCGGCGCGTCCGGATTGGCGACGTCGACGAGGTTCGGCGGATGCGGCGACAGCCACGGCGCCGCCGCGGAGACCACGACCGCGAGCACGAGGACCGCAAATCCCGCGAGGGCCGCCGGGCGTCGGACGAAACTGCGCGCGGCGCGGATCCAGGGGCTCGCCGGCGCCGCGACCGCCGGAACGGCCGAGACGAGCGACGGGGCGCCCCGCACGGCGTGCTCAGTCAAAACGGATCCTCGGATCGAGGTAAGCGTAGAGCAGATCGACCGCCAGATTGACGGCGATGAAGGTCATCGAGAACAGCATCACGGTCGCCTGCACGACCGCGATGTCCCGGGAGCGGATGGCGTCGACCACCAGGCGTCCGAGCCCCGGGCGGGCGAACACGGTTTCGGTGAGCACCGTGCCGGCGAGCAGGTAGCCCAGCTGCAGACCGAGCACGGTGACGATCGGGATGACCGCGTTCCGGAACGCGTGGCGCAGCACGAGTGTGCCGCGCGCGACGCCCTTCGCCAGCGCGGTGCGCAGATAGTCTTGCCGCAGCACGTCCAGCATCGCGGCGCGGACCTGGCGTGCCACGGTCGCCGCTGTTGCCGCGCCGAGGGTTAACGCCGGCAGGATCAGCTGCGCCGCCGTTCCCGCCCCGGTGCTCGGCAGCCAGCGCAGCGATACCGAGAACAGCATCATCAGCATGAGCCCGAGCCAAAAGATCGGCACCGAAATCCCGAGGGCGGTCGCGACCGACGCGGCGGCGTCCCACGCGGAGTGCTGGTGGGTGGCGGACGTGATTCCCGCGGCGAGCCCGACGGCGGCGGCGAACGCCATCGCCGCGGCGGCGAGTTCGGCGGTCGGCCCGACGCGGGTGGCGATCTCGTAGGCGACCGGGCGCCGGGTCACCGCGGAACGGCCGAGATCGAGCCGCACGAACCGTTCCAGCCACCGCGCGTACTGCACGTAGACGGGCTGGTTCAGGCCGAGCGCGTTGCGAATCGCCTGCACGTCGGCGGCGGTCGCGTCGGCACCGGCCATCACCTGCGCCGCGTCGCCCGGGATTGCCTTCAGGATGCCGAAGACGACGAGCGAGACGCCCAGCAGGACCGGGACGGACCAGAGCAGGCGCTCCGCGATGTGGCGGAGCATCGGGCGCCGCGGCCGGCCTCAGCGCGCGAGCCGGCCGGGCTCGAAGTCGCCGGTCGGCAGCACGGCAAACCCCGATGCCCCGCTGCGCGCGCCCCAGATGTTGACGAGCTGCAGCAGATAGATGATTGGCTGATCGTCCCAGACCAGCCGCTGCGCCTCTTTGAGAATCGGCAGGCGCTTGTCCGGATCGAACGTGCGGCGCTCCGCCGCGATCAGCGCGTCGACTCTCGGGTTGGCGTAGCCGGTTCGCTGCTGCGTCGCGGGGACGTTCGTCGCCGCGGAATCGTACATCCGGTAGAGGTGGTAGTCGATGTACGGACTGCCTTTCAGCAGGCAGGTCGCCGTGCCGGGGCGATTGTCCGGGTCGGACGAACTGAACGCCAGCAGGTCGGCGAACGCCATCTCGCGGATCGTCATCTGCACCCCGACGTTGGCCCAGTACCCCTGGACGGCCTGCACGACCTGCGTGTCGCCGGCCCACCGGCCGCTCGTGAGGTTGACGGTGAGGCGCATCCCGGCGCCGTACCCGGCCTCGCCGAGCATGCGTTTCGCGCGGACGGGGTCGTACCGGAACGGCGGACAGTCAAAACTGCCCCACAGGCCGGGCACGCCCGGGCTGTTAAGCGGTTTGGCAAAGCCCTTCATGATGCCCTTGATGATCGCGTCCTTATCAATCGCCACGTTGAGCGCCTGGCGCACGCGCACATCGGAGAACGGCGGCTTGGTGTCGGCAGTCTCGAGTTCGACAATCGTCTGGCTCGGCGTCGCGCGGACGTAGAGGCCTGACGCCTGCCGCAGCGCCGGCACGTCGGCGGGCGGCAGGTTAAGCACCGCGTCGGCCTCGCCGGTCTTCAAGACGACGACCCGCGCGGCCGGCTCGGGAACTGGCCGGTAGACAATGCGCCGCACGCGCGGCTTGGGTCCCCAGTAGTCGTCGACGGCCGCGGCCGAGACGTGATCGTTCGGCACCCACTCCTCGAACTTGAACGGTCCCGTCCCCACCGGGTGCCGGCCGAACTCCGCTCCGTACTGCTTGACCGCCGCGGGGCTGATGATCTTCGCCGACACGTCGGCCATCAACAGCGGGAAATCGGGATTCGGCGGATCCGTCGTGAAGCGCACGGTGTGGTCGTCGACCGGGACGATATCCTTGATCAGGAGGTAGTTGCCGCGCCGCGTCGCGGGGACGCTCTTGTCGAAGATCCGGTCGAACGTCGCGCGGACCGCCTCGGCGTTAAACGGTGCCCCGTCGTGGAACCTCACGCCCGGCCGCAGCGCAAACGTCCAACTCCGCCCGTCGACGCTCGCCCTCCACGAGGTGGCCAGTTGCGGCACGACCTGAGCCTTGTCGTTCCACGCCACCAGGCCCTCGTACATCGCGTTCATGATCGCCTGGAACGGACCGGTGCCGACCGCGGGCTCGAGACTGTTGGGCTCGGTCCCGTCGACGACGACGAACGTCTGCTCGCGCGGCACCGCGGCCGACGCGCGGCCCGGCGTTCCGAGGATGGCCAACGGCGCGGATCCTGCGGCAAGCGCGGCCGCCACCGACCGCAGCGCGCCCTGTTTCAACAGCTCCCGACGCCGCAACCGTCCCATCGCCGCCCCCCAGTTCTCAGCAGTAGGTGTCGTACTCCCGGCCGTCGATCGCCGCGGCGATGACCGCGGGACGGCCGGACCCGAGCGCCGTCGCGACCGCACGCCGGAACTGATCTATCGACTCGACGCGCACGCCCTCGATCCCGAAGCCGCGGGCGATGACCTCGAACTGCGGCGGCGGAAAGTCGACGCCGTACGGGGTGAAGCCGCGGCGGCGCTGACCGACCCGGATGAGGCTTAGGCTCGCGTCGACGAAACAGACAATCGTCATCGGGACCTCGTACTGGCGTAGAAACGTCAGGTTGTGCAACATCATTAAGAGCCCGCCGTCCCCGACCACGGACAGCACGGGGCGCCTGGGAAACTGTAGTTTCGCCGCGATTGCCGCCGGCACGCCGTAGCCCATGCCCGAGAGCCCGTTCGACATGAAGAATGTCTGCGGCTCGTAGGCCCCCCAGAACTGGCCGCAGTAGTATTTGTGCGAACCGACGTCGCATGTGAGCACCGCGTCGCGCGGCGCGGCGTCACGCAGCGCGCGCATCGCGACGAGCGGGCTCATCCCGGCGGCGTCCGGAAACGTCATCGGCTCGGGGCGGATCCGCGCGCGGGCGGCGGCCAACACCGGCTCGGGCCAGCGGCGCGGACGGAGGCCGCCGAGCGCGGCAAGCGACTCGGCCACATCGCCGAGCAGCTCGACCGGCCGGTACCCGCCCTCCGCGGTGGATGCGCGCGACAGGTTCACGATGCGGCGGCGCACGTACCAATCCTTGTCGCACTCCACGGGGTCGAAGCCGACACCAAGCAGCACGTCGGCCTGCTCGACCGTCTCCATGACGGCACCGTCGATCGCCATCCCGCCGACCACGCCGAGGAACCCCGGCGCATCCTCCGGCAACATCCCCTTGGCCTTCGGCGTCACGATGAACGGCCATCCCATGTGATGGGCGAACGTTCGCAGTGCCGGGGCGTCGGCCGGTTTGCAGCCGAGCCCGACGACGATGAGGGGACGTTCCGCCCCGTCGAGCAGGTCGCGGGCCTCGGCAAGTGCGGCGGCCGGGTCCCCCGCCTGTGCCTCCGGCGGTGGTAGGTCCGCAGATGCCGCACCGGCGGATTCCGCGGCGGCCGCGAGGTTGCTTGGAAGCGCCAGGTGCACCGGACCGGGGGGCGGGCTCGCGGCGAGCGCGATCGCGCGGCGCGCAAGATCGCCGGTACCGCGACCGTCCACGGTGACGCTCGCCTTGGCGATGGCGCCGAAGACCCGTCCAAGCGGCAGGCGCTGGTGCGGAAAGTGCGGCGCGATCGCGGTCGACAGATCGGCGGTGATCGCAACGACCGGCGAGCGGTCGAGGAGCGCGTTCGAGACGCCGAGGCCGAGGTTCATCGCGCCGGGGCCGAGGGTCGCCATGCAGACGCCGGGCCGTCCGGTGATCTGGCCCGTCACGTCGGCCATGAAGGCGGCGCTGGCCTCGTGGCCGGTGAGATAGAACCGGATGCCGGCGCGGCGGCACGCTTCGATCAGCACCGTGATCTCGCCCCCGGGCAGCCCGAAAGCGTGTTCCACGCCGGCGTCCGCCAGGGCCGCGGCGATCGCCTCCGCGTTGGTAGCCACGCGTTCCTCCAAGTGAATTGACCTCGAACGAGAGATTCTCGCCCGGAAGGGCGCGCCCTGGTAAAGCGTGATGCCCGCGGAGGCGATCGGCGGGCACCGTTGCGTGCGCGGCCGGACCGGCCGCGGCCTATTCGTAGCGCAACGCCACGATCGGATCGAGCGCGGCCGCGCGCAGCGCGGGATAGTACCCGAAAACCACACCCACCGCCAGCGAGGACACGAAGCCCAATACGATCGACGCCGGCGAGATGAGCGTCGGCCAGTGCGCCATTACGGAGGCGCCCTGCGCCGTCGCCACCCCCATCACGATTCCGATGATGCCGCCGAGGCACGCGAGCGTGAGCGCCTCGACGAGGAACTGCATCAGGATGTCGTGCCCGCGGGCGCCTACCGCCATGCGGAGGCCGATCTCACGCGTGCGCTCGGTGACGGAGACCAGCATGATATTCATGATCCCAATTCCGCCGACGACGAGCGAGACGACCGCGATTCCGGCGAGCAGCAGGGCCTGGGTCTGTGAGGTGGCGAGCCGGACCTGCTGGATGTCGGCGATGTTCCGCACCGAGAAATCGTCCGGCTGTGCCGCGGTAAGGTGGTGGCGCAGCCGCAGCAGCCGCTCGGTCGCGTCGATCACGCCGGGCACGTCCTCCGGCGTACTCGCTGAAACGAGAATCTGTCCGACGTAGGCTTGTCCGGTCAGACGGTCGAGCAGCGTTGTGATCGGCACCATCACGAAGTCGTCCTGGTCGCGCCCAAATCCCGACTGCCCCTTTGAGGTCATGACGCCGAGGACGCGGAACGGCACGTTCTTGATCACGATCGTTTGGCCGACCGGCGACCCGGTTGGAAAGAGGTTCTGCGCGACGGTCGAGCCCAGTACGGCGACCTTGGCCTCCTGATCGACCTCGGCTTGGGTAAAGAATCGGCCGGTCGCCACGTCCCAGTTGCGAACATCGGTCCATGCCGGGGTGCTGCCCTGAATCGAGGTGAACCAGTTGGCGCCGCCCGCGACTGTTTGTGCATTCGTCGACGACTGCGGCGCCGCGGCGGCCACGGACGGCACTTCGGTCGCGACCGCGGTCGCATCGACCAGTTTGAGGGTCGTCCGGCTGCCTCCGCCCAGGTTTACCCCACCTGTGCTCTGCGCGCCGGGGATGACGACCACAAGGTTCGCGCCGAGGCTCTCGATCTGTGCGAGCACCGCGGCCTGCGCGCCGGAGCCAATCGCCATCGAGGTAATGACCGCGCCGACGCCGATGATGATGCCGAGCATCGTCAGAAGCGACCGGGTGGCGTTGCGCCGAAGCGCCTGCCACGCGACGCGGAGGAGCAGCCCAAGACTCATACGTGTGCGCCCTCCTTGACGGCCGCGTGGGCCTGATCGACGCCGGCGCGGACAGCCTCCGGCACCGCCGCCGCGACGGGCTGATCTGAGAGGATCCGGCCGTCGCGGAACGTCACCACTCGCTTGGACCACCCGGCGGTGTTCATATCGTGTGTCACAACGAGCACCGTCAGGCCCCGTTGATCGTTGAGCCGCCGGAACAACGCCATAATCTCGGCGCTGCTCTTGCTGTCGAGGTTGCCGGTCGGCTCGTCGGCCATCAGCAGCGGCACGCCGTTGGCGAGCGCGCGTGCGATCGCGACGCGCTGCTGCTGACCGCCTGACAGCTCGCTCGGCTTGTGGTCGAGCCGGTTGCCCAACCCCACGCTCTCCAACAACTCCTTGGCCCGCGCGTCGCGGGTCTCGCGCGGCATCCCAGCATAGAGCATCGGCAGCTCGACGTTCTCGAGCGCGCTCGTCCGCGCGAGCAGGTTGAAGCTCTGAAAGACAAACCCGATCTGCCGGCTCCGCACGGTCGCCAGCTCGTCGGCTGAGAGCCGCGAGACCTCCTGACCGGCCAAGCGATAAGTGCCCGATGTCGGGCGGTCGAGACACCCCAGCAGGTGCATGAAGGTCGACTTACCGGAACCCGAGGGGCCCATGATCGCAACAAACTCGCCGCGCCGCACATCCAGGCTGACGCCCCGAAGCGCGTGCACGGCCATGTCACCGGCACCATACACCTTGGTCATGTCGCGGACCTCGATGAGGAGGTCCGAGTTAGTGGGAAGCGCGCGCCGGATCGCCATTACGGAGTGCCGCCCGGAGTGGTGCCCCGGCCGCCGCCGGCGCCTCCACCTTGCCCGGACCGGCGCGTGCCGCGGACCGCGGCGACGATCACTGGCTGCCCTT
>DATEGA010000081.1:0-17814 GCA_035280345.1 bacterium
CACGCGGCGCCGCTCTGGCAGCGTGCCGGCCGGGCGGCACGCGGCGCCGCTCTGGCAGCGTGCCGGCCGGGCGGAACCACAGGAACCCGACAATCAAAAGACCGATCACCACCCGCTGCATCGCCGGGATGAACCCCGGCGGCCCGAACTGCGGGATGAAGCGCGTCGCTTCCTCGAATGCCACCGGGACCAGGAGCGCGCCGAGCATCGCCCCGAGGTTATTGCCGCGGCCGCCGACGATCAGCGCGGCGAAGAGCACGATCGTCTCGGGATAGAGCCAGGTGTCCGGCGCCCACACGCCGATGTAGCCGACGAGAATCGCCCCGCTGAGGCCGGCGATCACGCCGCCCACGACAAACATCATCATCTTGAGCAGGACGAGGTTCTTTCCGAGTGCGCCGGCCGCCACCTCACGGTCCCGCATCGCCCGCAGCGTCCGGCCGTACGGCGAGTTGACGATGCGCTCCGCGGCGACGTACACGGCGGCGCAACCCGCCACGGTCAGCGCGACGTACAGCCATTGGTACCCGATCGTCTTGGTGTTGACCACGCCGGTGAGCGGCGGGGGCACCAGCGCGAGCCCGGCGGCGCCGTTCAGGAATGACCGCGCGTTGGTGATGATCGTGTTGGCGATGACGGAGATGACGAGCAGCGCGATCGCCTGATAGTCGGTACGCAGCCGGCGCAGCACGATAAGGCCGACCGGAATCGCGAGCAGCCCCGCGGCGACGGCGCCGCCCACCCAGGGCAGCGGGAACGGCAGGCCCCAGCCGCCGACGTACTGTTGAAACGTCCCCGCGGCCGGTGGCATCGACATCACGGCGGCCGTGTAGGCGCCGGCCGCCTGGAAGATGATGAACCCGAAGTTCACCAGCCCCGCCACGCCGAACTGCAGGTTCAGCCCGATACACGCCATCACGTCGACGCCGGCATAGACCAGCAGCGTCGTGGCGTAGTAGATCTCCCCCGCGGTCATCAGCCCGCCTGGCCGAGCGCGCCGATCTTGGAAAGCAGACCCTGCGGGCGCAGGATCATCACGGCGACCAGGACCGCGAACGCCACAACCTCCTTGTACTGCGGAGAGAGGGCCGCCGCGCTCAGCTCCGTCATCTCCCCGATCAGCAGCGCCCCCAGCATGGCGCCGTAGGGCTGCCCGGCACCGCCGAGGACGGCCGCGGCCAGGATCACGATCAGGTATGTCGCGCCGTCGCTGACCCGGAACGAAGCGGAATTGATCGCCGCGACCGTGCCGGCGATGCCACACAGGGCGCCGGTGATCACCCAGACGAGGTCGATCACGCGGGCGGTCGGGATGCCGCAGTTGCGCGCCAGGGTGGCGTTGGACGCCGTCGCCCGCATCGCCTTGCCCAGCCGCGTAAACGTGAGCAGCGCGTGGATCGCCGTCATCGCGGCCACGGCGACCAGGATGACGGCCAGCTGAACCCAGGTCAGGATCAGCCCCCCGGCGCGCAGCGCCACACTGTCCGCGACCGTGTACGAGACGCTGTCGGGTCCGACGACGGCCAGCAGCACATTGCTCACGAGCAGGCCCGCGGCCAGCGCGACGATCACCATTCCGATGAGCGCCGTGCCGCGCCGCTGAAACGGGGCGTAGAACAGGCGGTTCAACACGAGTGAAAGGGCCGCGCCGAAGACGGCGGCCATGACGACGCCGATCCAGACACTGACCCCGGCCTGGTTAAGCGCGTACGCGACGAACGCCGACGAGATCATTACCTCGCCGTAAGCGAGATTGATCAGGTTCGCGATCCCAAACTGCATGGTAAAGCCCACCGCTGCGATCGCGATCACGGCCGCGCTGACCAGGCCGAAGCCGATGGAGGCCTCGTAGATGCTCACGGACGGCCGCCGCCGATGCCTTTGCCGCGGCTTACGGTGTGCTGAGCGTGGTGATCTGCGCGTTCGTCAGGGTCCCGACCTGGACTTCGTCCCCCTTCTCGTTGTACCGGACCACGACGAAGCCGTTGTTGGAGTTGTGCCATTGGTCGAAATGCGTCGGCCCGCCCGCGCCGTCGTACCGGATGGTCAGTCCCTTCTTGAGCGCGGCGAGGCCCTGAGCGTAGGTGGCGACGACGGTCGCCCCAGGCGCGCCGTCCCCGATTTTGACGATCCACGGCTGGAACACGGTCCGGTCGGTGCTCTTCGCGGCGGCGGCCGCGAGCGCCGTCATGACGATCCCGTCGTAGAGATGGATCGTCGAGCCGCGCTTCGCGTACTTGGGCGCGGCCGGATACTGCGACGCCGACGCGATCAAGTTGGTCCGGAACGCGTCATAGCCAGGACCGTTGAACGTCGACGGCGTGTCGTTGGCCAGGAAGTACTTGAGGAGATCCGGAACGCCGATCGCCGCTGACACCGCCTTAAACCACACCGGATCGATCGTCGCGGACGAGCCGATGACCGGGATCATGCCGCCGTTGAGCTGCTTGACCTCGGAGAGGTAGATGGCGTCCGCGGGGCCGAGGGCCTCCGTGAGGATCACGTCAGGCTTGGCCGCCAGCAGCTTCGTCACTTCGGTGCGGTACGACGACTGGTTGAGGGCGATCGCCTGGTTGATGACCATCTGCGCGCCGACCTTCTTGATCGCGCGGATCGCCGGGCCGACGAACGTCTGAGAGCCGATGTCGTTGCCGAAGACCAGCGCGATGCGCTTGTAGTGCTTGAGGTAGACGGCGATGCCGACCATCGCGTAGGCGTCGTACTCGTCGGCCGGAACGAGGCGGTAGAAGTACGTGAACTTGCTCTGGTTGAATTCCGACTGCCCGGTCTGGCTGAACGTCGGCACGTGGTTCTCGTCAAGGATCGGCATGACACTCGAAGCCTCGTCGGACGAGACGCCGATCGTCATGAAGAGGTTGGGTGTGCTGGCGACCATCTGCCGGGCCGCCGGCACCGCGTCGGCGGGCTCGCCGCGGGTGTCGAACTGCTTACACGCGACCTGCCGCCCGAGAACGCCGCCGGCCGCGTTGATCTGGCGCGCCGCCGGGAAGCAGGCTGCGAAATGCGCGGCGCCGAGCACGGCGTCCGCGCCGGTGAACGGGGACAGCACTCCGACCACGACCGTCTCCGCTCCGTTTGCCGTCGAGGGGACGAACCCGGTGACGAGTGCGCCGGCTAAGGCGAGACACAGAAGACCGGTCAACAGCGGGCGAGCAACCGAGCAAGGTCCGTTCATCCTTGGGGCACCTCCTGCCGTCTGAGCACGCGGAACGATCGCTCCGGCCGAGTTTCCTGCGGGCCTGCGGAACACCTTCCGCCGCACCGAACGGGCGCCGTGCGGCCGGCTGCGCCGGTTTCATTCAGCGCCTCGATTGGCTTAGCGGACCAGCCGAGTTTTCGGTGAGGACTTCTTCGATCAGCCGGCCGTGTCGACGACCTTCATTAACATTACGGCTCCCTCGACCTCTCCGTTCGCGTCGCGCCGCGGGCTGATTTGTACGGTGCAGCCGATCGCCCGGCCCCGCCGGTTTGTGGCCTTCACCGTGATCGCGCGCGGCTCGCCGCCGAGCGCGTCGCGGAGCGCGGGCCCAAGCTGGTCGACCGGCAGGCCGATGTCCAGGCTGAAAAACGACTTCTGCTGGACTTCGTCCGCGCGCAGACCCCACAGGTCCTCCGCGGCCGGATTCCAGGCCGTGATCTGGCCGGTACGATCCACGACGATGAGCCCCTCCCGGATGCCGGAGAGCACGGAACCGAGAAACGAGTTGACCGAGTTCAGGTCCTCGCCGCGCTGCCGCAGCTCGTCGTTCATGGTGTGGAGCTCTTCGTTGGTCGACTGCAGTTCCTCGTTCATCGTCTCGAGCTCTTCGTTCGTGGACTGCAGCTCTTCGTTGGTTGTCTCCAGCTCTTCGACCGTCGACTGGAGCTCCTCGTTGGTCGTTTCGAGCTCCTCGTTGGAGGACTGCAGCTCTTCGGAGACGGTTTCCAGCTCCTGGCGGGAGCGGTGCAGTTGATCCTGCAGATTCCTGACTCCCGTGACGTCCTCCATCACCAAGCTCGCGCCGCCGAGGGCACCCGCCGCCTCGCGCAGCGGCCGCAGCGTCACCCGGTAGTAGGCGGGATCCCCGGACGCCGACGTCCATTGGACCTCGTCCAGCTGCATGTCCTTGAGGCGCGTGGTCGTCGCCTCCGTATAGATCTGGTCGATGATGCGCACAACCTCCGGCGGCAGGTCCAGTTCCCGGTAGTGCCGCGGGCGGTCCCGCGCGCCGAGGTGGAGCAACATTCGCGCCCGCTCGTTGGCCCGTACGGCGTGCCCCTTGGCGTCGAAAAGCACGTGTGCGCCAGCACCGAATTCAAACGCGGTGTCGGCGAGGCCGGCGTCGTTACGGTCGGGAGACGCCGCCCCGTTGCCCGCACCCTGCGTAATCACGGTCATGCGGTCCCCGTACGCCGACTGGTGGACCTTCGCGAAGAACCGCCGCTTCAGGTCCACCGCCGCGAAGAGGTTGGGATGGGTCAACAACATCTCCGCCCGGCCCAAGAACAGGTAGCCGCCCTCGTTGACCGCGAAGTGCAGGCGCGCCAGCACGCGCCGCTGGGACTCGTTATTGAAGTACATCAGCACGTTCCGGCACAGGAGCAGGTCGACGTGCGAGATCGGCGGATCCTGCAGCAAATCGTGCCGGCCGAAGATCATGACGCGCCGGATGTCCCTGTCGAAATCGTAGACGCCGGCTTCATGGACGAAGTACCGCTCCAGCAGGGCGCGCGGCACCGTTTCCACTGCCTTCTCGGAATACCGGCCGAGCCGAGCCGTCGCCAGCGCGTCCTCGTCGACGTCCGTCGCGTAGATCTTCGCGCGCTCCAGGAGCCGCTGCTTGCCGAGCGCTTCGCTTAACAACATCGCCGCGGAGTATGCCTCCTCGCCCGAGGCGCACCCGGCGCTCCACACTCGAATTTGCTCCTGCCCGGGCTTCTGCCCGAGGATATGCGGCAGGATGTCGGCGCCCAGGTACTCCCACGCCTGGGCGTCGCGGAAGAACTCCGTCACGTTGATCAGAATCACGTTAAACAGCTGCGTAAACTCGTCGGCGCGGACCTTGAGGTACTCAAGATAGTCGGAGTAGTTGGCGATGTTGAGCACCTGCATGCGCTTCTCGATGCGCCGGCCGAGGCTCGACCGTTTGTATGCCGTGAAATCGAAGCCGCGGCTCTGCTTGACGTGTTCGAGGAGCTGCTCGAGTTGCGGGTTGACCTCTTCGTTCATCGCGACGGCCCACCGACGAGCGTCACGAGAGCTTCGGCGACCTGATCGACCGGCAGGATGAAGTCGACGAGCTTCGTCTTGATCGCGGCGCTCGGCATCCCAAAGAACTCGGAGGACTCCTCGTCCTGGGCGATCACCGTCCCGCCCATCTTCTTGATGGCCTGGACGCCCATGGCCCCATCGGCGCCGGTCCCCGACAGCACGACCGCGATGGCGCGTTCCTTGAAGCTCGCCGCGACCGACTCGAAGAGCAGGTCGGCGGACGGCCGGAGGAAGTGCACCAACTCGGAGTGCGACAGCGACAGCGTCCCGTCGGGGTTGACGAGCAGATGGTAATCCGGCGGCGCCACGAACACGGTATGAGGACGCAGGTGGTCGCCCTCCCGCGCTTCCTTGACCGTGAGCTTCGTGCGCCGGCTCAGGATCTCGGCGATGAGGCTGCGGTGGCGCGGATCCAGGTGGTGAACAACGACAACGGGTGTCGGGAGATCTGCCGGCAGCTGACCGAGCACCTGGCTGAGCGCGCTCAGGCCGCCCGCGGACGCCGCGAACGCGATGATGTGGTACGGAAGCCGGTTCTCATTCACCGCCGCCGCCCTGTCGGACGCTTCCCTCGCCGCACCAAACCCCATGGCCGCTGTGCCCCTCGCCGGAATGGAGTGGGCATTCGATGGTGAACCGGACCGGGCTAGGAGCCCACCTTCTCGCCGAGGCCGTCACTGTGGAAATATTGCACCGCGTCGTCGACGGTCGGAAAGATGGGGATGACGGCGTCGAGCGTCACGATTCGCAGAATGCGCCGAATCCGCGGCGAGGGCGCGGCCAGGACGATCCGGCCACCGGTCTGGGTAAACCGCCGCTGGGCGTCTAGGAGCGCGTTGATCCCGGCGGAGTCCATATACAGGAGCCCACTGAGGTCGACGATGACGTTGTCGTGCGCGTCGTTCGCCCTGCGCAGATAGCCGAGGAACGTCGCCACTCCCGCCAGATCGAGTTCGCCGCTAACGGCGAGGCACGCGGCACCGTCGAGATATTTCACCGCGCAGGCGACGCCGGGCTCTGTCGCGCCCCCCGCCACGGCGGGCCGGAGGACCAGGCGGGGCAGGCCGCCCGGGCCCTCGGTAAACGTGCGAATGGGGCGCTCCTGAAGATCGACGCGGAAGCGGGGCAGGCCGAGACGACGCCGCTGCCTATTCAGCGTCATCCAGAGCTCGTTCCGGGTGAATCGTACTTCCTGAAAATCGTACCATCGATCAACGACGCGGCGGGCGCCGCGCAGCAGCGCCGTCGCTCTCTGGTGCGCCTCTATCCTACGTGCCTCGTGACTTGCGTTGTCCCAGGTCGCGGGCTCCATCGGAAGAACCTCACCCGCCTCCCGTACGCAAGTTCGACCCGAGGGGGGGCGCTCTTATACCCCCCTTATTCCTCGGTCGCGCGAATCCTCCAGCGCGGTGGTTGCCGCACCGGCTACGACCCGTCTGACCTGAACCTAGCCGACGGCGCCGGTCTCTCTGAGCGCGGCGATCTCGACGGCGGAGTAGCCGAGCTCGCCGAGCACCTCGTCGGTGTGCTGGCCGACCTCCGGCGGGGCCACCTGCACCGCCGCACGCCTGCCGTCGATCTTCACCGGAAAGTCCACCATGCGCAGGCCCGGGATCTGGGGGTGTGCCACCGGGGCGAGCAGCCCGAGTGCTTCCACCTGCGGGTCGGCGGCGACGTCGGCGAGCGTCCGAACGCGGCTGCACGGGATCCCCTGCGTAAGGAGGAGTTCCTCCCAGTGCGCGGCGCGCTCGGTGCGGAAGCGCGCTTCGAGAATCTCGTGCAGCTCGTCGCGGTGCGCCACCCGGTCCGCGTTGGTACGAAAGCGCGGGTCGGCGGGTAAATCCGGCAGCTCGAGCACCTCGCAGACCTTCAGCCAGAGCCTGTTGTTGCCGGCGGCGAGCTGCAGGTAGCCATCCCGGGTCGCGAACGCTTCGTACGGCGCAATCATCGTCGCGGTGGTGCCGACCGGCTTCGGAATCGTGCCGGTGGCGAGATAGCCGAGCAGGTAATAGCCGATCCACGTCACGCCCGTGTCGAGCAGGCTCGTTTCGATGTGGGCGCCACGGCCGCTGCGCTCGCGCGCGAGCAGCGCGCAGACGACGCCAAGAGCAGCCCACATGCCGGTGCCGTTGTCGACGATCGACGGCCCCGCACGGACCGGCCCCCCGCCCGGCTCGCCGGTGATGCTCATGATGCCCGAATACGCCTGGACCACCGGATCGTAGCCCGGGCGGTCCTTATGCGGGCCCACGGTGCCGAAGCCGGTGATCGTGCAATAGACGATGCGCGGGTTCTCGGCGCTGACCCGCGCGTAGTCGAGCCCGCGCCGCTCGAGACTGCCGCGCCGGAAACTCTCGAGCAGCACGTCGCTCCGCCGGGCCATCCGCACGATTATGTCGCGCCCTTCGTCGCGGTCCAGGTCGACCGCGACGCTCTTCTTGTTCCGGTTGAACGCGAGGAACGTGGTGCTGATGCCGTTCCAGGCCGGCGGGCGCCACTCGCGTGTGTCGTCGCCCGACCCGGGCCGCTCGACCTTGATCACCTCGGCCCCGAGGTCGCCGAGGATCATAGCGCAGTAGGGCCCTGCGATGTTGCGGGTCAGGTCGAGGACGCGGATGCCCCGCAGCACGCCGCCCGAAGGTGGGGCGCCGCCACCCCCGCCGGGATTATTGACGGCCGTCATTTCGCCGCCTTGGGCCGGGGCCGCTCGCGCCGCGGCGACTGCCCGCGCTTGTAGATCAGAATGGTGCGCTCGAACTCGATTACGACCGTACCGTCCTGCTTGTAGCCGCGCGTCTTGATTTGTAAGATCCCGACGTTGGGCCGGGAGCGCGACTCGCGCTTCTTCAAGACTTCCGTCTCGGCGTAGAGCGTGTCGCCGACGAACACCGGCGCCGGCAGCGTCACCTTGTCCCAGCCGAGGTTGGCGAACGCGTTCTCGCTAATGTCGATCACGGACTGGCCGGTCACGAGCGCCAGCGTGAAGGCGCTGTTGACGAGGGGCTTGCCGAACTCCGTCTTCGACGCGTAGTGGTAGTCGAAGTGGAGCGGGTTGGTGTTCATCGTCAGGTTCGTGAACCAGACGTTGTCCGCGTCCGTGATCGTGCGCCCGTAGGGATGCTCGAAAATTTGCCCGGGCTCGAAGTCTTCGTAGAAGCGCCCTTCGCCGGTGGTACGGGTCATCGGGTCCCCCGTGGTATGTCGCGCTCAGTACGACTTCGGAAGCCCGAGCACGTGCTGCCCGAGGTAGGCGAGCACAAGATTGTTCGCCACGGGCGCGGTGGCGTAGAGCCGGGTCTCCCGAAACTTCCGCTCGATGTCGTAGTCCGAGGCGAATCCGAACCCGCCGTGTGTGTCCAGGCACGCGTTCGCCGCTTCCCACGCCGCGTTCGCGGCGAGCAATTTCGCCATGTTCGCCTCGGCCCCGCACCGTTCTCGCTGGTCGAACAGCCACGCCGCCTGAAACCGCACGAGACTCGCCGCCTCGATGTGCGCGTGCGCAAGCGCGAGCGGGAACTGCACGCCCTGGTTGGCGCCGAGCGGCCGCCCGAATACGACGCGCTCCTTCGCGTACTTCGCCGCGCGCTCGATGAACCAGCGCCCGTCGCCGATCGACTCCGCTGCGATCAAGATGCGCTCGGCGTTCCAGCCGTCGATAATGTAGCGGAAGCCCAGGCCCTCTTCACCGATCAGATTTTCCGCCGCCACCTCGAGGTCGTTGATGAACAGTTCCGTCGAATGGTGGTTGATCATGAGGCGGATCGGTTTGATCTGAATCGTCCCACGCTCGACCGCTTCTTTCAGATCGACGACGAAGACGGATAGTCCGCGGGTTTTATCGGTTAGCTCCTCGTACGGCGTCGTTCGCGCGAGCAGCAGCATGAGGTCCGAATGCTCCGTCCGCGAGATGAACACTTTCTGCCCGTTCACGACGTAGCGGTCCCCTCGGCGCACCGCGGTCGTTTGGATCTTCGTCGTCTCGGAGCCCGCGGCGGGCTCCGTCACCCCGAACGCCTGCAGGCGCAGCTCGCCGGACGCGATCCGCGGCAGCCAGCGCCGCTTCTGCGCGTCGCTGCCGTGGCGCAGGAGCGTGCCCATGATGTACATCTGCGCGTGGCAGGCGCCGGAGTTGCCGCCGGACCGGTTGACCTCTTCCAGGATGAGGGACGCCTCGGTGATGCCGAGTCCGGTGCCGCCGTAGGCCTCGGGGATCAGCGCGGCCAGCCAGCCGCCTCGCGTCAGTGCTTTGATGAAGGCGTCCGGATAACCGCCGGTGCGGTCCAGTTCGCGCCAGTACGCGTCGGGGTACTCCCGGCAGAGCGCGCGGACCGCATCGACGATCTGCCGCTGGTCGCCGGTGAGTTCGAAGTGCATACCAGCCACTACGGAGGAAGCGCGGCATTGTCCTGTAACATGTGACACCATGCCGCGAACGCCGGACGTCATCATCGTCGGCGGAGGAATGATCGGCTGCGCCGCCGCGGCGGCCCTTGCGCGTCACGGGGCGGCCGTCACGGTCCTCGAGCGCGGCCGCATCGGGGACGGAGCGCCGCGGGCCGCCGCGGGGATGGTGTGGCCGGCGATGCGGTCGGAGACGCGCGACGCCTGGTTCGATCTGTGCCTGGTCGCGTCGCGGGGCTACGGTGGCGTCGTGGAACGGCTGCGCGGCGAGACCGGCATCGATCCGGAATGGAGCGTCGACGGCGCGCTGCGGGTCGCGGACGGCTCCGTTGAGCGCGACGAGCTGCGCGCCAAGGGCGAGTGGATGCGCGCGGCCGGCGTCGACGCCGCGTGGCTCGAGATCGACGAGGCGCGCCGGTTGGAGCCCGGCCTCGCGCCGGACCTCGCCGGGGCGCTCTGGCTGCCGTCCGCGGGACAAGTGCGCGGGGATCTGATGGCCCAGGCGCTGGGACGCGCAGCTGCGCTTCTCGGCGCCGACGTTCGCGAGCAGACGGCGGTGCTCGCCATGGAGCAGCGGGGCGGTGCGATCACGGGCATTTGCACGCCGGACGGGACGCTCGCGGCCGGGTATGTCGTGCTCGCGGCCGGCGCGTGGTCAGGACCGCTCTCGAGCGCGCTCCCGTGCCCGCTGCTGGTGCGTCCGGTCAAAGGTCAATCGCTGATCGCCGCCGCGCCGGCCGGGTTCGTGCGCCACGTGGTCTACGGCACCGCGGCCTCGCTCGTGCCGCGCCGAGGCGGACAGGTCTACATCGGCGCCACTCTTGAAGACGCGGGATTTGACACGCGGCCGACCCTCGGGGAGATCGCCGGGCGGGTCCGGAACGCGGACCGCCTCGTGCCCGGCGTCGCGTCGCTCGCGCTGGTGGAAGCCCGTGCCGGCCTGCGCCCCGCATCGCCCGCGCTCGTCCCGATCGTCGGACCCGTCCCGGAGGCCCGCGGCCTCATCGCGGCAACGGCCCACTACCGGAATGGCATCCTGCTCGCCCCGCTCACGGGTGAGGCGGTGGCGGAGATCATTCTGCGGGGCGGGGGCGGGGAGGGCCTCGCCGCGCTCGCCCTGCTCGATCGCGCGGGGGCGCTCACGCCGGGCGCGGTCGCCACCTAGATCACCGCATCGATCAGAACACGCCCGCCGCCCCGAGCAGCCCGGCCGCCGCAAACGCCCACAGCGGATTGATGTTTGTCGCGTACGCAAGCCACACGGTGGCGGCCGTAACCGCAAACGCCGCCGCGCTGTGGTCCGCGGCGCGAATCAAGATATAGGCACTCGCCAGAATCAGCCCGACCATCACCGGCGTGAGGCCCGTCTGGATCGCCGTCCGCCATGCGGAGCCGCGGATCCGGCCCCACACTCGCGCGACGAGATACGCGAGGGCCGCCGGCGGCAAGCAGATCGCGGCCGTCGAAACGACCGCCCCGGCTACTCCGGCCGCCTGGAATCCGATCAGCGTCGCGATGAACGAGTTCGGCCCGGGCTCCGCCTGGCTGAGCGCGTAGAGATCGGCAAACTGCCGGTCGGAGATCCAGCGCGCGGCCTCGACCGCCTCACGGTGGATCTCCGGCAGCACGGTGTTAATGCCGCCGAACCCGAGCAGCGAGACGCCGGCGAAGATCCGGGCGAGCGCGGCGAGCGTTCCCGCCGCCGTCATACGATCCGCCGCCAGGCGAGAACAATGCTCGCCGGCGCAAGGACGAACAGCGTCAGGGCCACAGGCCAGCGCAGGAGGCCCGCGGCGACGAACGCCGCGATGATGATCGGGAGTGAACCGGCGGGGCGCCGCGTCACGACCGGCCGCGCGACGTGGCCCGCCAGCGCGAGCGCGAGCCCGGCGGCCGAGGCCGCCACACCGGAGAAGATGCCGTGCACGAGCGCGAGGCTCCCGAACCGGGCGTACAGCGCCGCGATCGCGGTCACGATGCACATCGGGAGCACCAGCAGACCGGCGAGCGCCGCCGCGGCGCCGGCGGGACCATCGTAGCTCTCGCCGAGCACCGTCGCGAGGTTGACGATGTTGGGGCCGGGGAGGAACTGGCAGAGTCCGAGCAGGTCGGCGAACTCTTCCGGTCGCAGCCAGCGGCGGCGGCGCACGAGCACCCGCTGCGCCCAGTACATCGCGCCGCCGAAGGCGGTGCAGCCCACCAGGAGAAACGACCAGAAGATCTCGCCGAGCGGCGGGCGCGCCGATCCCCACGCGGTAAACGGTGCCGGTGTGAGGCCTTCGCCGGCGCCGGTGCGTTCCGCCAGAGAGCTTACGCCTCCGCGGCCGAACCGAGCCGGTCCTGGATCGCCGCGGCGATGAGTGAGGAGTCCTGCGCGCCGGAGATCTGGTACACGCCGTCGATCGAGAAATGCGGGACGCCCTGGATGCCGGACCGGTAGGCACGGTCTTCCTCCGTCCGAACCTCCGGCTCCCCCGCGCGGCCCGCCAGCAGCCCCGCCGCTCGCTCCCGCGGGATGCCGGACGCCGCGGCCAAGTCGGTGAGCACAGCATGGTCGCCCACGTTGAGCCCGTCCAGGAAGTAACCGCGGAACAGCGCCTCAGCGAGCGCGTCCTGCGCGCCGAATGATTCCGCGAGCCACAGGAGCCGGTGCGCGTCGAACGTGTTCGGGGTGCGCCGAATCTTGTCGAAGGCAAAGTGAATGCCAACGCTCTCCCCGACGGCAACCAGGCGCGCGTCCATGAGCTGCACCCGTTCGGCGCCGCCGAACTTCGCGCGGCGGTAGGCGGCGCGGTCAATCCCCTCTCGCGGCAGACCGGGGTTTAGTTCGAACGGCTTGAAGGTCACCCGGACGCCTAGATCGCGGCCGGGATGCGCGTCGCGCAGCGCCGCGAGCCCCCGCTCGAGACGCCGCTTGCCCACGAAGCACCACGGGCACACGACGTCGGAGACTACGTCGACCTGGACCATCGGAGTGGCGGTTCGACCCGGCCCGATGAATCCCCCCGCGCACCCGAACACGCGAAGGCGGCGAGGCGCCGCCGCCTCGCCGCCTTCGCGTCGAGCGCTGTCTGCGTGTGGCCCGTTACCGCCGCCAGCGTCCCGCCACCCAGAACCAGCCACCCGGGCGGCGATCCCAATGACCGGGCACCCACACCGCGTAGCCGTACGGGGGACGGCCCCAGTATCCGGGGACCCACACCCAACGGCCGCGCCACACATAGTGCCCGCTGACCCAGATGTAGCCCGGTCCGGGCGCGTAGCCGATGACCTCAACCGGCGCAACGGGCGGAGCGTACGGCGCGACTACGATCACCGGCGCCTGCGCGACAGGCGCCACCACGAAGTTGATCTCCAATTCCGCGCGTCCCGGAGTCGGCCTGCCCATGACGAGCGCCCCGCTTCCGATCGCGGCGAGAAGTGCGAAGACTGCCAACCGCCTCACCATCGCGATCCACCCTCCCGCAGCACCGACATTGCCTGCGGCCAGAACAATAGAGCGTTAGGGCCCGGGCGAAGGTTCCCGGGCCCCGAACGTCGGCGCAGCGACCGGTGGGGTTATGCGTCACCCCTGATCCCCGCGGTCACCCACCCGCCCCCGCTCCTTGGTCCGCTTCGCGCAGCTCCTCGCCCGCGCGCTGGGCGAGCGCGAGATATCGGTACACGAAGTGAATGAACTTGCCGTACGGCGCGGTGATGAACAATCCCGTCAGCAGGCCGAGGTGCACCACCAGCAGCGGCGCCATCAGGCGCGTCTCGCGAAGGACCAACAGCAGCATGCCGGTGACGGCGACGAGGTCAAGCAGCACGAGGAACGCGTAATCCATCGCCGTCATGACCGTCGAGGACGGCGCGGTGTCGGCCCGCGCCTTCAAGGTCACCAGTCCGGTCGTCCCAACGATCAGCAGCACGCCGCCCATCGTGCCGAAAATCACCGGCAGGCTCAACAGCGGATACGGCGGCATCCGGCCCAAGAAGTCCTGCTCAATCGCCGCGATCGTCGTCGAGACGAGCGCCAGCAGAAAACCGCCGGCGACGCAGTGGTGCAGGATCCGGCGCTGCGATGAGCCCCGCTCACGCGGATAGTAGCAGCCGGCGCCGCCGCCCTTGAGAAACCGCAGCGTCACGGCGTCGAGCGCCGCGCGCCAGACCATCGCCGGCCGACTCGCCGCAGCGGTAGGGCGCGCGGGCGCCGCGCCGCCCCGGATGTCGTGTGCGAACTCGACCGCGCCGGCGACCGCCACCCAAACTCCGTAAAGCACGATCGCGCTCGCCGGCACGATGATCGCGAGCCACGGCGCGACGGCGTAAAACGCGCCGGGCCCGCGGTGGGTCGCGGTGAGAACGCCGGGCCCCATGAACGTCGCGATGAGTAAGCACACCGCGGCGACCCCGCCGAGCGAGATGACGGCCGTGCCCGCGACGCTCCGCCGGAACAGACCGGCGCCGCGGGGCCGGCTGTAGTGCTCGTAGGTTCGCACGCGTGCCTCCGACAGCACCTTCGGAATGTTGACGGCGAACTCGTGCGGCGGCGTGAACATGCACGCGGTGTAGCAGTCGCGGCAGTCGTGGCAGAGGTTGGCGAGGTAGGTCAGGTCGCCGGACGCGACTTCCGCCCGCAGCTCGAGGGCCGGAAACACTGCGCAGAAGCCCTCGCAGTACCGGCACGCGTTGCAGACGCCGAGCTGGCGCTGCGCCTCGCGCAGGAACTCAGGCTCGTACATGCCCCACCTCGACAGGCCGTCCCGCCGCCTCACCGCCGAGCGCGTGCGCGGCGGCCTCGCGCCCCGCGATCCGGCCGGACACGTTGCCGATGGTCAGGCCGAAACCGCCGAGGTATCCTCGCAGCAGGATGTTGCCGGACATGCACTCGCCGGCCGCGTACACATGCGGCATCGCCGCGCCGGAGGTAGTGATGATCCGCATCTGCGCGTCGACCGTCACGCCCAGGTACGTAAATGTGATGCCGGGCCGCACGGGAAACGCGAAGAACGGCGGCGTGTCGAGGCGCGACGCCCAGTTGGTCTTCGGCGGCGCGACGCCGGACGTCGCGGAGCCATCCAGCCTGCTCATGTCGATCCGCCGCACCGCCAGCACGGCACGGTTGAAGGCCTCGACGGTCGCCAGAAACTGCTCACGGTTCAGGTCGAGCTGCGCGGCGAGCGCCGGGATCGTTTCGGCCCGGAACGGTGGATAGGCCGGCGGGATGAACCGCCCCCACGATTTCGCGTCGAAGACCGAGTACGCCGTCTGTCCCGGCTGCGCGGCGACGAGCCCGCCCCAGATCGCGTAGCGCTTCGGCCAGATGTCTTCGCCTTCGTCGTAGAAGCGCCGGCCGTCGGTGTTCACGACGATGCCGAAGGGCAGCGAGTCGACCCGCGTGACGATGCCGCCGTCGAACTGCGGGGAGCGCGCATCGATCGCAAGCGCGTGAAACCCCTTCGGATCGCCCACCGGCTGCGCCCCGCGCTCGAGGAGCGCGGCAAGCAGCGTGCCGTCGTTATAGGGTGTGCCGCGGATCAGAAACCGCCGGGCCGCGTCGCCCCAGTAGCGGGCCAGCCACTCGAGGTTGGCCTCGAACCCGCCGGCCGCGGCGATCAGCGCCCGGCACGGAATCGTCCGCCGGACGCCGGCGACTTCCGCCAGCACGGCGCATCCGGCCGGGCCGTGATCCTCGAACCCGGTCACCGCGGCGTCGTAGCAGACCGTGACGCCGAGCCGCAGTACGCGGTCGTAGTATGTGTTGACGAGCGCCTTCCCGCCGCCGAGAAAGAACAGGTTAGTTCGCGACAGGTGCAGCGTGCCGCGCAGCGACGGCTGCCAGCGCACCCCCTGGCGGGCCATCCATTCGGGCACGCGTCGCGACTCCTCGATCGTCATCTCCGCCAGCGGCGTATTGGTGGCGCTGCCGCCGACCCGCAGCAAGTCGTCGAGAAACTCCTCGCGCGGATAGGGGCCGGTAACATATGCGGTACGTTCGTCGTGGAGATAGCGGATGTTGCGGGTGTGGCGGCTGTTGCCGCCCCGCAGGTGCTCCGGCGCGCGCTCGAGCAGCAGGACGCGGGCGCCCCACAGCGCGGCCTCGATCGCGGCGCAGAGCGCGGCGTTGCCGCCGCCCGCCACGATGACGTCAGCGTCGAGCGGCGGCTGACCTTTGGTGCGAAGCGCGGCCATCCACTGCCTTCAGTTCTCGGCCGCGCCGGACGGACCCTCGGACTCGACGGCTCGGGCCAGATCGCGATCAGACCGCGCCGCCGCGCGGCAGGACGATCGTAATCGACGTGCCCCGGCTCGCCTGACTGCCGGCCGACACTTCGCCCCCATGCGCCTCGACGAGGCTCTTGACGATGGCAAGCCCGAGCCCGCTACCGCGCGACTCCTTCGACTTGTAAAATCGGTCGAACACGTGGGGCAGATCGGCCGGCGAGATCCCGGAGCCGGTATCCTCGACCGCCAGTTCCACCCGGTCCCCGGCCGCCCACGCGCGAACGGTCACCGCCCCGCCGCGGGGAGTGTAGCGCAGCGCGTTGCCGATGAGATTGTTCAGCACCTGCCGCATCCGCTCCGCGTCCCCGTCGATGACCGGCGGCGGCCCCGCCTCGGCCGCGAGCGTGAGCGTCACGCCGGCCGCGGCCGCCTGATCGCCAAATGAGGCGACGGCGTCCCGGGCGACGTCCCGCACGTCAAGGGGCGCCTTGCTGAGCTCGAGCGCGGCGCGCTCCGCAGTCGCGAGGATGCGCAGGTCCTCGATGAGACGCGCGAGCGTCCTCGTCTCCTCGAGGCTCATCGCCAGGTGCTCGTTGTCGCGGGGATAAACGCCGTCGAGCATTCCCTCGAGGGTTCCCTGTAGGACGGCCAGCGGGGTCCGCAACTCGTGAGAGATATCCGTCAAAAGATCACGGCGTTGTTCGTCCTCCCGCTGCAGGCGCTCCGCCATTGTATTGAAGGAACGCGCCAGCGTCCGTGTCTCGGGCGGTCCCTCCACCGGTACGCGCGCCGCAAAATCGCCGTCCCCCGCCCGACCGAGCGCCGCGAGCACATCCTCGACCGGCCCTGCCATGCGGCGGACGGCCCGCGGCCCCCCGAACGTGATCACGAGGAGGAAGACCACGAGCGCGATGAGCAAGGGGTGGACGAACCCCCATCCGGGCGGACCGCCCGGGCTGACGTGAAACACGGCCCGCATCGTCCACTGCACGAGGGACGAGAGCACGGTGGTGAAGACGACAATCGCCGCGATGAACCCGGCGGCGCGGCGCATGAACCGCGCCCGCATCCGGCGCCAGGCCTCGGTGGCGGGGCGGCCGTGCGGAGGCCAGGGCTCGCCTTCCGGCCACCACGGCGGCCGGCCGCCGCGGTAATGACGCCTCCAGGAGGGCGCCGGATCGGGACAGCCGCGCGGCATCACGGCTCCGCGAACTTGTATCCGATGCCCGGGACCGTGAGCACGTACCGGGGACGGTGCGGATCGGCTTCGATTTTGCGGCGGATGTTCTTGACGTGCGAATCGATCGCCCGCTCGTACGACTCGATCGCGAAGCCCCGCACCGCCTCCAGCATCTGGCCGCGGGTGAAGACCCGGCCTGGCTGGCGTGCCAGGTACGCGAGCAGTTGGAATTCCGTCGGCGTCAGCGCGAGCGACCGGCCGCCGAGCGTCGCCTCCATCTTCGCAACATCGAGCGCGAGGTCGCCGGCGCGGATCGCGGCGGGCCCGCCGCGGGCCCCGTCCCACCGGCGGAGTACCGCGCGCACGCGCGCCACCAGCTCCTTGGGACTGAACGGTTTGACGATGTAGTCGTCGGCGCCGAGCTCAAGACCGATTAGACGGTCCGCCTCGTCGGCGCGGGCGGTCAGCATGATCACCGGAACGTCCGACTCGCGGCGCAGCGCCCGCGTCACGTCGAGACCGTCCTGCCCGGGCAGCGCGAGATCGAGGACGACAAGATCGGGCTTCTCGCTGCGCACGGCCGGCAGCACGGCCGGGCCCTCGGCCGCGGTGACCACGTGAAACCCCGCGCGCTCGAGATAGTCCCGCGCGATCTTCACGATCTTCGGCTCATCGTCGACGACGAGGATCTTTCGCATCGCGTTCGGAAACGGGCGCGCGGGCGGGCGCCGGGCGAACCGGCTCAGGCGCCCGC
>DATEGA010000082.1:0-32380 GCA_035280345.1 bacterium
GGCGCCTCGCCGGGGTGCTCGGCGGCTCCGCCGGCCGGCGGGCCCGCGGACGGGGCCGCCGTCCACAAAACGGTGTCCGCAGAAGCGGACGGCGCCAATGTCGCGACGCCGAGCGGCCGCAGAAACCAGGTGCGGATCGAGGCCCGGGCCGCGATTCGCAGGTGCGAACCGGTGACGGCGGCCTCCACCGCCGTCGCGCCGGCCAGTCCCTGTGCTTCGATGTCCCGCCGCGCGGTCTCGAGCGCCGCGGCCACGGCCTGGTTCTGGACTGTGCTCGGATCCGCGCCGGGGTCATCGACCTGCGCGCTCCATCGCTGCGCCGTTAGCGCGCCGTCATCGACCGCGTGTTGTAGGATTGCACGCGCGACATATCCGTTCGCGACGTCGACGGCCAGCCCGGTGAATCCGAGCAGGGTGGTCAGCACAACGGCCACCATACCGAGAGTCAAGGCGACACCTCCACGATCGTCCGTGCCGTCCCTTCGATCAGCTCAACCGCCATATCACCGCGTTGCGCGCCGGGCAGCGCGTTCGATGATCGCGTGGAACCGCCCAGCAACGCCGCCGGCGTGGCTGGGTTCGCTCTCGGGGCCACAGGCCAGCCGAGCAGGGGCGGCGGACCCGCCAACGCGCCGGCCCATCCGGGTTGGCCGCTGGAAGATGTCGTGGCCGCCGGCAGACCAACGTAATGGCGCAACAAAAGCGTAGTGCCCCCGGCAGACGATACTGTATGAGTGTCGGACCGCAGACGCCCGGCGTTCGGGGAAGGTGACGGCGGAGTGTTTGTGGGCTCGATAGCGAGAAACACGCGGCCGAATGCCTGCGCCATCACGATCTCGCGCTCACGCGCGGCCGGGACGGCCAGGGCCACTTCGTCCACGGCAGCCACGCCGAGACGCCCCTCGCTCCCGGACAGTCGCGAGAAGGAAGCGGCGGCCGGAGCGGCCTGCCGCGCGACGTGCAGAACAAGGCCGGATGCGACCACCTGCCGCACGGCGCGGTCCTGGCCCATATCGAACGCCGCGAGCACATCCACCCGCGACCCAGGTGCCAACCGTCCGCCGAAGGTCGCGGCCTCCGGCACGATCAAGTTCACGGCGCGCATGTCCCGCGGGACGATGTCGGCCACTCCGATGTTCCGTGGTGGTGCGGCCGGCTGAACACGCGTGGTACCCGACACGCCGGATCGTCGTGGGACGGGCCGGTGACGAATTTGCCCCACCGCCGAGAGCAGGGTCAGGACGGCGAAACCGATCGCCGCCCAACGAAGCCACCGCCGGCGCCGGGCGAGCAGACGCAGAGCCAGCGGCCCCAGGCGCATCACTGCCTTACTGCTCGTGCGTCCCATCGGACGCTCCCTGACCGGCAAGTTGAAGCCACTGCGCGTAGTAGTAGGCTGCGCTCTGCGAAAGCGCCGCTGCGAACGACGCCTCGGCCTGGTACGCTGACAGGGCGCCCTGATATGCCGACTGGAGCGCGGAAATCTGGGCTTGATCGAGCTGGACCTGCGCGGCGGAGCCCCACCATGGCGGCGGCAGTTCCTCCACGGCGCCCCCCGCTTCCGCGGTCAGCCGGCGGCCGTTCAACAGGCCCGCAAACCACGGCGTGAGGGCGTGGAGTGTGTAGGCCATGTCCACGACGAGCGTCCGCATCCGGCCGTTGCAGGCCGGCTCCAGGTACCGGACGGCAACCGCGATACCCGAGGTGTTGAGCGTCGGGGCAGCGGCCGCCGCGGCGGCGACCGAGACGTCCGAGTAGGCAGCCGGCGGCGCGCCGGTGCAACGGCCGGAACCAGTGTCTTGGAGCGCGACGGCGCGCTGCGCGGCTTCCGCGGCCGCGGTGATCAACGCCGCCTGATGGAGCGCCCATCCGCCGTCGATAATCGCACCGATCAACGCCAGCACGATCGGCAGGACCAGAGCGAACTCGAGGAGGGCCGAGCCACGCTGCGCCCCGTCTAGGCATCGTCGTCCCGTGGATGGCCGCCGGTGACGCATCGCGCTCAGTATTGCGAGAGCGTGGTGGCGATCTTCGAAAAGATCTGGTTGAGCGCCCCCGACAGCGCGACGAGCGCCGCAATTGCGCCGACAATCACGATGCCGCCGATGATCGCGTATTCGAGCATCCCCTGGCCGCGTTCGCCGCCGCGAAATTCTCGCGGACACCGACGGTGGAGCAACAGACGGAGCGACTGGATCCACATGACGACCTCCCGTTATGGCGTCTGCGGTGTGTCGACGAGTTGCGGCGTGACGAGAATCAGCAGGTCACTGTCGCGGTGCTGGAACGACTTCGAGCGGAACAACGCGCCGATGACCGGAAGATCCGCCAGCACCGGCACCTTCTGAGCTTGGACGACATCCTCTCGCTGCAGCAAGCCCCCGAGGACCAGTGTCTCGCCGGGCCGCAGCGCAACCACGGTCTGTGCGCGACGGACGCTCAACGCCGGGATCTCGAACCCGCTCACCCGGATCGCGTTGGTGAAATCCAGCGTGCTGACTTCCGGGGTGATCTGCAGAAACAACCGGCCGTCGTCTTGGTACTCCGGCCGCACCGCGAGGATCACACCGAAGTCCTTGTACTCGACAGTCACAGTACCGTTGGCGCCCGCGACCGGTACCGGCACTTGGCCCCCGAGCAACAGCGAGGCGGTCCGGCCGGCCAGCACGGCGAGTCTGGGACGCGCGAGCAGGCGCGCCTCTCCCCGCTGCGACAGCGCTTCGAGTTGTGCGAGTAGGAGATCGAGCCCATTGACCGAAAGGCCCGGCGCGGTCAGAACTTGCAGGTTGTAAACGCCCCCGTTAAGGGAGGGCGGCGAGCCCGGGACCTGCTGGCCCCCGCCCCACACGATGCCGAGGCTCTTCTGAGCGCTCCGGTCGAGCTCGACGACCTCGACCTGCAGGCTCAACTGAACGGGACGTCGCACCGTGAGGAGATTCACGACCGCCGGTACGAAAGCGCGGGCCACGTCCTCGGCTTTCGCACGGTCCACTTGCGTCTCGACCATTCCGCTCAACACGACGGCCCGCGAGTCCGACCGCGCTGCTGCCGGCGCCGGCCCGGCCGGCTGAGGGAGCGGACTCTGCGGCGCTGGGTCGGCAGCCGCGGCGTAGGCGGGCCCCGCCGGCGGGGTGAGTGGTTGGCCGCCTCGTGCCTCGGTAATGGTGATCGCTGCGTTCGGAAGCAGGGCTGCCAGCGCACGCCGGAGACCGCGATAGGGATCGTCCGCGGCGCGGACCTCGACAGCGTACGACAGCAGCCGCTCCCGTCCGTCCCAGAGGTAGACGGTGGCACGGCCGGCGGCCCGTCCGCTCACGAGGACCTCGCGGAGGCTGACCGGCACGGCCCCGACGATCCGAGGATCGCTCACCGCCACGCGCGTCACATGCTCCAGGTCGAGCAGCCGTCCGGTTCCCTCGTCCAGCGTCAGCGTCCGGGCAACCAAAATCCGACCGGCCACCCGCCGCGTCTGCGGCAACTCGTCCGGCGGAACCGCCTCCCTCCGTGGCACAGCCCCTGTGAGCGAACGTGGCGGGTTTACGGTCGAAATCGGGGCCGGGTGAGTGCGCAGCGCGACAACAAGCGCTCCACCGTCGATGAACGAATCCGCGGCACGCACCGGCTCGGCGGTGACGACAGTAATCTCAGCGCGGGGCGGCACATCGGCGATGGGTCGAACCCGGAGGCTGCGCACCGGGCCGATCGTGAGGGTATGGTCGGCCGCCACCGCGCTGGCAGGATCGATACGGATCACGACGCGATCGCCGCGGCGATCTACCTCGTAGTGGAAGGCCCGGTCGACCGCGACGACGATGCGCGCATCGGTACCGTCGGGCTCCACGATGATCCCGGTTACCGCGCCCGTGGCGATCGCCCCCGCGGCGGCGACCGCGTCCACCGGGCAGGCGAGCGACGCCGCGAAGAACAAGATCGACGCCGACCGTATGGCACCCCAGCCGGATCGCCGGCGGGCCTGACGAGTGGATAGTCTCATAGACATATATATATCTATATAGATATTCGCATCGGCGAGTTCTGTCAATGGGCGAACGTGCGTGCACCAAAGGGATGGCTTCCGGCGAGATCGAACGAGATCGTCCGACGTCGGCAAGAGGGGGAACGACGGACTGAACATCCTCCGCGATGCCTCGCCGGATACGGTCGCCTATGTGCTGCTCGGCGCCGCGTGTGTGGCGGTCATTGTGTTCATCGTGCTGCTCGCCCGCAGCCGTCCGGCGAAGCCGGCGCAGCTCCTTACGCCCGACGAGGCGGTCCAGCGGCAGTTCGCGGCGTTGACAATGCGCCTCGACGCGCTCGAGCAGAGCATCGCGCAGATCAACGCCGCGCTGCCGTCTACGGTCCAGAGCGTGAGTGTCGTCCGCTTTAGCCCGTTCCCGGAGATGGGCGGTAACATGTCCTTCAGCATGGCGCTCCTGGACGCGAAGGCAAACGGCATCGTGATCAGTGTCCTCAACGATCGTCAGGGCTCGCGAATTTACGGCAAGTCCGTCGAGGGTGGGGTTTCTCCGCAGAAGCTCTCGGAGGAGGAGCAGCAGGCGATCGGTCTTGCGCGCGGGCGCAAGGCTTGAGTAGACGCGTGTGGCGATGCGGTTTCGCGACCGGCGGGACGCCGGCGAACACCTCGGACGGGAACTCGCCGCCCTCAACCTGGGGCCGGCGATCGTGCTGGCGATTCCGCGCGGCGGGGTGCTGGTCGCCGGCGCGATGGTCGCGGCGCACGGCTGGCCGCTGGATGTGGCGATTCCCCGGAAGTTGCGCGCGCCGCAGAACCCGGAGCTTGCGTTCGGCGCCGTCACCGGCGACGGGACGGTTTACATAGACCCGGCCCTCGCCCGGACGCTTCGAATCAGCGATGCGTACCTGCGTGACGAGATCGCCGCACAAATCGGCGAGATCGAGCGGCGCCGCGTTGCCTATCGGGGAACGGGGCCTGATCCGGACGTCCACGGCCGCACCGCGATCGTCGTGGACGATGGGGTGGCGACCGGCGCCACCGTGATCGCCACCGTGCGGATGCTGCGCCACGCCCTGGCACGCCAGGTGGTTGTCGCGATCCCGGTGGGCGCGGCCGATGCGGTACGGCGGCTCGAGCGCGAGGCCGACCGGGTGGTATGCTCTCAACGCCCGCCGTCGTTTGCCGCGGTGGGCGAATTTTACCAAGATTTCCGCCAGACGACGGACGAAGAAGTCGTCGATGCACTCCGGCGGGCCTGGGCCCGGACGCAGGTGTCGTGATGGCAGAACAGACGCTCAAACGCACGCCGCTGCACGCGGTGCATGTCGCCGCCGGCGCCCGCATGGTGCCGTTCGGCGGTTGGGACATGCCCGTGCAGTACGCCGGCATCATCGAAGAGCACCGCGCCGTCCGGACGCGCGCCGGGTTGTTCGATGTCTCCCATATGGGCGAGGCCAACATTTCTGGTCCGGGCGCGCTCGATTTCATCCAGCGCCTCGTTACCAACGACCTCAGCCGCGTTGGGGTGGGCCAAGCCATGTACACGGCGATGTGCACGCCCGAAGGTGGCATCATCGACGATCTCCTCGTTTACCATCTCGGAGACGCCCGGTACATGGCCGTGGTCAACGCGGCCAACACGGACGGCGACCTCGACTGGATGCGCTCGCACCTGCCGAAGAGCGGCGTCACGCTGACCGACGCCTCCGCCGACACGGCGCTGCTCGCGCTGCAGGGGCCGCGCGCAGTGGCCATCCTCTCGCGTCTGACGCGAGAGCCGGTCGATCTCATCAAGTACTATTGGTCTCGGGAGGGCGTCGAGGTCGCCGGTCGACGGGCGGTCGTCTCCCGGACGGGGTACACGGGCGAGGACGGCTTCGAGCTCTACGCCGCGGCGGAAGACGCCGTCCCGCTCTGGAACGCGGTGCTCGAGGCGGGCAAGGGCGACGGGATCATGCCGGCGGGCCTCGGCGCGCGGGACACACTGCGGTTGGAAGCGGGCCTCTTGCTCCACGGCAACGACATGGACACGACGACGACGCCGATGGAAGTCGGCCTGTCCTGGACGGTCAAGCTGCAGAAGGGCGACTTCATCGGCGCGGACGTCATGCGCCGCCAGAAGGCCGAAGGCGCCTCGCGCCGCCTGTCGGGCTTCGTGGTCGAGGACCGCGCCATCGCGCGGCACGGCTTCCCGGTCCTCATCGACGGGCACAAAGCCGGGGTGGTGACGAGCGGGAGCTTCGGACCGACCGTGGAGAAGAATATCGGCCTCGCATTCGTGCCGCCGTCCCACGCGGCGCCGGACAGCCGGATCGCCGTTGAGATCCGCGGCCGCGCGGTCCCGGCCGTGGTCGTGAAAACGCCGTTCTACACGCGCCCGAAGAGTGGCGCGGCTTAAGGAGGCGCGTGTGTATCCCAAAGAGCTGCGCTATTCGAAGGAACACGAATGGGCGAAGGTCGAGGGCAAGCGCGTCCGCGTCGGGATCACCAAGTTCGCCGCGGACAAGCTCTCTGACGTAGTCTACGTCGAGCTGCCCCAGGTCGGCTCCAACGTCTCGTTCATGCAGACATTCGGGGTGGTGGAATCGGTGAAGGCCGTCAGCGACCTTTACGCGCCGGTGTCCGGCACAGTCGTCGAGATCAACCAGGGCCTCGCTGAGAAACCGGAGGTCATCAACACCGACCCGTACGGTCATGCGTGGATGATCGTCGTCGAGCCCAAAGACCTCAAGGAACTGGATCAGTTGATGGACGCGACCGCGTACGCCTCGATGGTGGGTGAGGCGACATCGTGAAGTACATCCCGGCCACCCCCGCCGAACGGGAGCGCATGCTGCGGAGCGCCGGCGTGCGCGCGGTCGCGGACCTGTTTGCGGATATTCCGGCGGAGGTGCGGCTCACCCGACCGCTCGACCTGCCGCCGGCGATGCCGGACCCGGACCTGCTCGCGCACATGCGCACGCTCGCCGCCCGAAACATCGACTGCGACCGGCTGGCCTGCTTCCTCGGCGCCGGCGCCTACGACCACTTCGTCCCGAGCACGGTGCCGCACTTGGCGCTGAAGCCCGAGTTTCTCACGGCCTACACACCGTATCAGGCCGAACTGATGCAGGGCGAGCTGCAGGCGATCTACGAGTACCAGACGATGATGTGTGAGCTGCTCGCGATGGACGTCGCGAACGCCTCGATGTACGACGGCGCGAGCGCGACCGGCGAGGCCGCCGCGATGGCCGCGGACCTGACGAAGCGCAGCGAGATCCTGATCTCGAGCGCGCTCCACCCGGAGTACCGGCAGGTCCTGCGTACGTACACCACCCACCTGCCGATCACCGTGAAGGATCTGCCGGCGCGCGACGGCGTGACCTCGCCGGACGCCGTGCGCGAGGCCCTGACCGACGACACCGCGGCGGTGATCGTGCAGTCGCCGAACTTCTTCGGCTGCATCGAGGACGGCCGGGCGCTGGCGCAGGCGGTCCACAATCGCGGGGCGCTCCTTGTCGTCGCGATCGCCGAGCCGCTCAGCCTCGGGCTCATCAAGCCGCCGGGCGAGTACGGGGCGGATATCGTCACCGGCGAGGGCCAGCCGCTCGGCAACGCCCTCAACTTCGGCGGCCCCTACCTCGGCATCATGGCCACGCGCCAGGAGTTCGTGCGGCGGATCCCGGGCCGTCTCGTCGGCCGCACCGTCGATACCGGGGGGCGGCCTGGCTACGTGCTGACGCTGCAGACGCGCGAGCAGCACATCCGGCGGGCGAAGGCGACCAGCAATATCTGCACCAACGAGGCGCTGAACGCCTTGATCGCCGCGGTGTACCTCGCGACTCTCGGCAAGCAGGGCGTCCGCGACGTCGCGGAGCTGAACGCCCGCAAGGCGCACTACCTGCGCGAGCGGATCGCGCGGGTGCCGGGCTACAGCCTGCCGTTCGCGGCTCCGGTGTTCAACGAGTTCGTCGTGAAGTGTCCGGTGGCGCCGGAAGAGATCAACAAGCGGCTCCTCGAGCACGACATCCTCGGGGGGCTGCCGCTCGGCCGCTTCTATCCCGATCTCGCGGACTGTTGGCTGCTGTGCGTGACGGAGCGGCGGTCCCGCGAGGACATCGACCGGCTGATCGGGTTCTTAGAGGCGGTTCAATGACCCCTGACAGTGGACGCCCCGAGGCGTCGACCGCGACCGTGGCGCCGAAGCGGGACCTTCGCCGTCAGGCCGTGCCGGTGATCTACGAGCAGGGGTCGCCGGGACGCACGGGCTACAGCCTCCCGGCGAGCGACGTGCCGGACGTGCCGCTTGAAGCGATCGTTCCCGATGCCGTCCGCCGGAGGGCGGACGCGGCGCTGCCCGAGGTGAGCGAGCTCGACGTCGTGCGCCACTACACGGCGCTCGGCCGCCGCAACTTCTCGATCGACGAGGGCTTCTACCCGCTCGGCTCGTGCACGATGAAGTACAACCCGAAGATCAACGAGGACGCGGCGCGCCAGGCGGGCTTCGCGCGCCTGCACCCCTACGCGCCGGAGGAACTGGCGCAGGGGGCGCTCGCACTGCTCTTCGAGCTCGAGCAGATGACGGCCGAGATCACCGGCATGGACCGGGTGACCTTCCAGCCGGCGGCAGGCGCGCACGGCGAGCTGACGTCGCTGCTCATGGTCAGCAAATATTTCGAGGAGAAGGGCGAGCGGCGGACGACCGTCATCGTGCCCGATTCCGCCCACGGCACCAACCCGGCGTCCGCAGCCCAGTGCGGCTACCGGGTCGTCGAGGTGAAGAGCGACGCCCGCGGGAATATCGACCTCGAGGCGCTTAAAGCGGCCCTGTCCAAGGACGTCGCCGCGCTGATGTTCACAAACCCCAACACGCTGGGGCTGTTCGAAGAGGGGATCCAGGAAGTCGCCCGCGCGGTGCACGGCGTCGGCGCGCAGTTGTACCTCGACGGCGCGAACTTCAACGCGATCCTCGGGATCACGCGGCCCGGCGATCAGGGCTTCGACGTGATGCATCTAAACTTGCACAAGACGTTTACGACGCCGCACGGTGGCGGCGGGCCGGGCGCGGGTGCGGTCGGTGTCCGCGCCCACCTCGCACCGTACCTGCCGGTCCCGACGGTGGAGCGCGACGGCCAGCGGTTCGTGCTGGACTACGACCGGCCGAAGACGATCGGCAAGATGCGGGCGTTCTACGGCAACTTCGGCAACCTGGTGCGCGCGTACACCTACATGCGGACGATGGGTGCCGCGGGCCTGCGCGAGGCGGCCGAGATGGCAGTCCTCAACGCCAACTACCTGCTGAGCCGGCTGCGCGGCGCGTTCGACCTGCCGTACGACCGGGTCTGCAAGCACGAGTTCGTGCTCTCCGGGCGGCGGCAGCGCGACAAGTACCACGTCTCGACGAAGGACATGGCCAAGCGGCTGCTCGACTACGGCTTCCACGCGCCGACAATCTACTTCCCGCTGATCGTCGAGGAAGCGATCATGATCGAGCCGACCGAGTCGGAGAGCCTGCAGACGTTAGACTCGTTCGTGGACGCGATGCTTGCGATCGCGCAAGAAGCCGAGACGGACGGAGAACTGGTCCGGGCGGCTCCCCACGAGACGCCGGTCACGCGGCTGGATGAGGTGACCGCGGCGCGGCATCCCAACTTGCGGTGGCGGCCACCTTCCGGCGGCTCGGGGCACGGCTCGTCGTCGGGCGAGTAGCCCGAACCGGCACATCCATCAACCCTCTAACCTAGCGGACCCTTGGCCTCGCCGTTCGCAACCGGCGCCTTTGGCCTTGCCTCCGCGACGTCGTGGGGCGGCGGGGACTTCTGCGGCGGCCTGGCCACGAAACGCGCCCCCGTCTTCACGGTCGCCGCGGTCTCGAAACTCGCCTCGCTCGGCGCGATGCTGTTCCTCGCGTGGCTGCGCGCGGAGCAGATCCCGTCACTGCACGTGCTCGTTTGGGCGGGCGCCGCCGGGGTGGGCGGCGCGGTGGGCCTCATGGCCCTCTACCAGGCGTTGGCGGTAGGCGTCATGGGCGTCGCTGCGCCGGTGTCCGCGGTCATCGCCGCGACGATGCCCGTGGTTTTCGCGGCGTTCTCAGAAGGGCCGCCGAGCGGCATGCAGTTCGCGGGCTTCGGCCTCGCCCTGGTCGCCGTGTGGTTCATCTCGCGTCCGCCGGCTCACGCCCTCGCGCGCGGCGAGCGCCGGCCCAGAGGACTGAGGCTGGCCGTTCTTGCCGGGATCGGCTTCGGCGGCTTCTACATCTTGATCAGCCAGGCTCGCGGCACCGCGGTATTCTGGCCGCTCGCCGCCTCCCAGTTCATCACGCTCATCACCGTCTTGGCTGTCGTCGGCGCGATCACGATCGCACAGCGGCGCAGTATCTTCGAACTCCCGGCTGGGGTCGTGCCAATGATGCTGCTCGCTGGGCTGCTCGATGCGGGCGGCAACGCATTCTTCCTGCTTGCAGAGCACGCCGGCCGGCTGGATGTCGCAGCCGTCTTAGCATCGCTCTACCCTGCGTCGACCGTTCTCCTGGCTCGCGTACTCCTCAGTGAGCGCGTCTCCCCAATGCAGGCGGTCGGAATCGTCGTGGCGGTAGCGTCGATTCCCCTGATCGCCGGGTGATGCTTAAGACACCGGTTGGGTCCGTGCGGGCGCCTCAGGCCCACAGGAACCCTGCCACTAAACGATAGATCTCCAGCGCGTTGATGTCGGAGTGATGATCTCGATTGGGCCACGCCACCGGCTCGCGCGACGTGTGCAGCGGCGTCAGATCAGCAACGACGAGCCGCTTCCCCAGGTCGGTTGCCACCGGTTCCACACCGGGGCCGGGTGGCATCGGCCAGTCTGCTCCAATCGTAAGGTTCGCATATTGCGTTCCGGCGGCCGTCATGATCGCCGGGAGGGGACCGTCCGCGCCCAGCGCGTGGGCAACATCGTGCCCCAGTGCCGTAGCCGCCTGGGCGAGAACATCCATGCCGAGCGCCTGCGCGTCGCCCTTGATCGCCGCGAGACGGCTTGTGAGAAAGCTCTGGAGTTGCCCGAGCAGGCCGGGCTTCGCGTCGGCTGAGGCGACGTTGACGTGGATGAAACGATCCGCCAGTTGCGATGCAATCTCCGCCGGGCCCTGTCCGGCCGTAACGCCCGCGTCGAGGGTGTCCGACAGACCTCGCGCAGCCGTGGCGAAGCCCGGGTGGTTCACGACGTCAAACACCAGGTTGGCAATCGGGTAAGCGGAAGTGAGAGACCAGTCCTTCGCCGAGTGCGTCACCAGTATCCGCACCCGCGGATCGGTGAGCAGCGACGCATACGGACCAGTGGGACTGAGATTGTCCTGGTCAAATGCCGCTTCGATAAGGACGACGTTGAAGCGCACATTGGGGAGCGTGTTTGGCGCGCCGGCGGCGCTCGCCACGAACTTCGCCAGCGCAGAGCACACGACGCGGCAGCCGAAACTATGGCCGATCAATTGGGCCCGCGTGACCTTCGGCCCCAAGGCTGAATGCAAAATGGCGTATCCGCCGTTGCTGCCCACGTCGTCCGCGCGCTCCCGCATGGTGTAGTAGCTCGCGGCCTCGAGGTAGTTGAGCGGGTTCGTGGCGTCTTCGGTCAGCACCGACGGCCAGTGGACGCCGGCCGATATGAACGTCCCGATATTTTGCCGGACGAGTTGCTGAGTCGCGGGGTCGGTTCCGAGGGCTCGGTCCAATCCGGCCGTGAACCGATCGTAGTCGACCATCGCGGCGTTTGCATTGGTCCACCAGCCATGCGAGTACAAAAAGACGTCCGAGATCGTCGGCGCCGCGGCGGAGGCATCCGCCAGCGCCTGGATCAGGCCGGTGTCCGTGAACGTCCCCTGTTCATTTAGTGGAATGAGCAGAGAGGTCGACACAAGTGGTCCTCCCGATCGATCTGTGCTTCGCGCGAAGAAGATCTACGTCGGAGCATTGACATTTCCTCGAGCTGGATGACATAATTCGGCCGTAGCGTCAGACTTGTCCGAGAGGGAGGCGGTGCGCATGCTGCTCATCCGACCACGTGTCACCGTCGTCCGTCCGGGCGCTGTTCACCGCTAACTCCCGCGTCCTCCACCCATTACGCGTCCGGCCGCGGATGACCCGCGGCTCCTTCGTTCTGCCGCTCGCGCGGCAGACGCCATGGTCTGTGCGCGTGCGGCCCGTGTGGTTCGGCCAAAGGAAGGATGACTGCTATGTCCGCCCCATTGTTGCAGGTGGAGCACCTCGTCAAGGACTTCAATGGCTTTCGCGCGGTCGATCGCGTCTCGTTCGACATCCCGCGGGGCCGTATCATCGGTCTGCTGGGGCCCAACGGCGCCGGCAAGACGACGACGATCCACATGCTGCTTGGCATCACCACGCCGACGTCGGGCCGGATCGTCTACTTCGGCCGGGACTTCGCGGCGAACCGGCAGGCCGCGCTGCAGCGCATCAACTTCGCGTCGTCCTACAACACGCTGCAGGGCCGAATCACCGTCTGGCAAAACCTCGCCGTCTTCGGCCATCTCTACGGCCTCCGGCGTCCCGACGACAAGATCCGGAAGTGGGCCGAGTACTTCGCGGTCACGCCGCTGCTGAATAAGCGCTATTGGGACCTCTCAACCGGCCAGCGCACGCGCGTCAACCTGATCAAGGCGCTGCTCAACGATCCGGAGCTCATCCTGATGGACGAACCGACAGCGGCGCTCGATCCGGACATCGCCGACAAGACGCTCACGCTGATCGAGGAGATCCGCCGCGACGCCGGCGTATCGATCCTCTACACGAGCCACCGGATGAACGAGGTCACGCGCATCTGCGACGAGGTGATCTTCCTCGACCGCGGGCGGATTTTCGCCCAAGACACGCCGCTCGGCATGACCAAGCGCATCCGCTCCGCGCAGCTGCGGCTTACCGTCGAGGGCGATCGAAACACCGTGGCCGCGTTTCTCAAGGAGCAGGCACAGGGCTTTCAGTTCACGCAGGACCACACGGTCGTGATCGACACGACGGAGCAGCGGATTCCGGACCTGATTTTCGGCCTCAGTGAGCGCGGCGTGTCGATCACCGACATCGAGGTGGAGAAGCCGACGCTCGAGGACGTCTTCTTAAAGATCGCGCGGGGTGACACCGATGTCTGAGCGAATCAAAGCCATTCTACTGCAAGAACTCTACATCACCCGCGGGTCGCTCGAGATCATCATCGACCTGTTCTACACATCCTTGATGACGGTCGTGGTCTTCGGATTGGTGTCGGGGTTCCTAACCGGTGTGATGAATCCCAACACGGGGTCGTACCTGCTGCTCGGCATGCTGCTCTGGGACGTGATCCGCGTGAACCAGTACTCGATCACCGTCGGCAGCCTCTGGAATATCTGGTCCCATAATTTGAGCAACATGTTCGTGGCGCCGCTGTCGCTCGCAGAGTACATCACCGCACACGTGTTGTCGGGTCTGCTGAAGACCCTGGTGATTTTCGCGATGATCTCGACGATCGCCGCGATATGGTTTCATTTCCAGATCTGGCGAGTCGGCGCGGTGAACCTGGCGCTGTTCCTCGCCAACCTCACAATCTTCGCGTGGGCGATCGGCCTCGTGCTGCTCGGGATCGTGTTCCTGCTCGGCACGCGGATCCAGGCGCTTGCGTGGGGCGCGATCTTCATCTTCCAGCCGCTGACCGCCGCGTTCTTCCCGCTGCAGGTGTTGCCGCCTGCGGTGCGGACAGTGGCCTACGGCATCCCGCCGACGTGGGTGTTTGAAAGCGCACGACGGGCGCTGGTTCACCCGTCCGTCGATTGGACCGCGGCCGGGATCGCGTTCGGTGAAAACATGCTGTATCTTGGGGCTGGGATGCTGGCCTTCTACCTCATGTGGGCCCGGTCGCGCGAGAGCGGGCAGTTCGCCCGCAACGACGGATAGACGGGGGGGCGGCAATGGGCACGACCGCGATGTTTCTGGTACTGGCGACGTTTCTTGCCTCCGCCGTCGAGGCCGTCGAGGCCCTGACCATCGTGCTCGCCCTCGGGGTCACGCGCGGCTGGCCATCGGTCCGGCTCGGGATCCTGGCGGCGGCCGGGGCTCTGGCAGCGCTGGTCGCCATCCTGGGCCCCGCGCTCGGCATGATTCCAATCGACGCGCTGCGGCTGGTCGTCGGCGCCTTCCTGCTCGTCTTCGGACTGCAGTGGCTGCGCAAGGCGATCCTCCGCGCGTCGGGCTTCAAGGCGCTGCATGACGAGGACCGGGCGTACCGGCAGCAGGTCCACGACGCGATGGCGGCCGGCGAGGCGCCGCGGGCCGGCGTGGATTGGTACTCGTTCGTCGTCTCATTCAAGGGAGTGTTCCTGGAGGGGGTCGAGGTCGTCTTCATCGTGCTGACCTTCGGCAGCGCGCACGGCAGCCTGCCCCTTGCGATTGGGGGCGCGGCCGTTGCCGTCGCGGTGGTCGGGGGGGCGGGATTCCTGGTACACGAACCGCTCACGCGCGTGCCCGAAAATCTGATGAAGTTCGCCGTCGGTCTCATGTTGACGACGTTTGGCATTTTCTGGGCCGGCGAAGGCGTCGGTGTGGACTGGCCCGGCTCGGACGCCGCGATCCTCGCGATCCTGGCGTTCATGACGCTCTTCAGCCTGCTGCATGTGAGATGGCTGAGCCGCACACGTGCGAAGCGGTTGATCGTCGCCGGCACGGGAGGGGCGGGCGGCCAGTGAACTACCTCGCGTCGTTCCTCGCGTTCTGGAAGGATCTGCTGATCGGCGACGACTGGACGGTTGCCGCGGGGGTCGTCGCCGCGCTCGCGATCACGACCGGGCTGGTGCACGCGGCGCTTTTGCCTTGGGTCTGGCTCCCGGTCGCAGTCGCGATTGTCCTCACCGCGTCACTGCGCCGCGTCTGACAACACCTCGCCGCCGTATCGGCACGTCCCGTGCGACGCCCGCCGAGATCCTGGCACGTTTCGATGCGGAGCGGGACTTGGAAACCGCCCCTGAGCCTGGGATACACTACGAACAGGCGGGAAACGTCTTGCGGGTCGTCGGCATCTGGAACGCCATTATCCTCCGAGGTCCGCTGACGGCAGTGACCGCAGATGCAATTATCGCCGAGCAAGTCGCGTTCTTTCGTTCGCTCTGCCCGGCCGCGGACGCACATCGCCCCGCTCGAGATACTGCAAGCACCGTGCCCCCCGGCACGGACAGCGCCGTCGAGTGGAAGGTCTACGGCCACGACATGCCGGCCGATCTCGGCAGGCGCCTTGCCGCGGCCGGTTTCCAGCCGGAGGAACCCGAGACGTTGATGGTGTTCGACCTCGCGAGAGGCCTTCCCGGAGCTCCCACCAAGAGCTCCGCAGGACCGGGGGTGGTGGTCCGCCGCGTGTCAGACCGGGCTGGTCTTGCCGACTTCACGGTCGCGGCCGGCACCGCGTTCGGGCGCGACGCGGCATGGCAGGCCAACCGCATCGCGCAGTATGAGACTCGGCTGACCGATCCGGCGGTTGGCCTCTACGTCGCGTACGCCAACCGTCGGCCGGTCGCAAGCGCTCGCGTCGATTTTCCTCCGGGCCGATCCTTTGCGGGACTGTGGGGCGGCGGGACGATCCCGGGCTATCGCGGGCGCGGCATCTACCGCGCGCTCGTCCGCGTTCGTGCCGAAGAGGCGCGGCGACGAGGCTACCGATATCTCCGGGTCGACGCGCGGGACACCAGCCGTCCGATTCTCGAGCGACTCGGGTTCATCGCACTCACGCCGATCATCGAGTGGAGGCTCGACCTGACGACTGATCTCGGGCCGACACAACACAAGTAACGACCCGGGTCCGCGAGCTTCAGTCGTCGCCGCCGCCACTGAACGCACCGCCGCTCATACGGACCCGCGGTTCGGCGGGCGGCGCAGGAACCTCTTCCATCTCGACGGCGTCGCTGCCGCCGTCGAGCCGCATCGATGGATGCAGATGGTAGATCGACACGACCGCGTCGCCGAACCGCGGCGTCGCTTCCTTCAGCGCTCCGCACGAGCACCGGTACCACGCCATGCCCCCCACCTCCACCGTCGATCTTGCCCAATCTTGCACCGCGGCGCGACGTGGGGCGATGATCCGGCTTACGAAAACGGTGTGAGACGCCTCACAGAATCGGGGTGATGCGGACGGGCAGTCCGTCGCCCCAGCCGTATTTTGCGCGCGCCAGATCCTGCGCGGCGTTCCACTCGGCAGCGTCGCGCGCCTGATCGAGCGCCTGCGCAGTGGCGTCGAACGCGCGCTCGCCGACGCGCCCCCGCACGCTCGGATTCTGGGCGATGTTTCTCACCCAATCCGCACGGTGGAACCATTCGGCGAAGATGTAGAACGCGCCGTTGTGGACGATAAACCAGATTTCGACCTCGTGCGGGCGGCCCGACTTGCGGCCGGTCGTCGTCACGTAGAGGTACGGCAGATCGCGAACCTCGTCCAGCCACCCCGTCCCTGGTCCACCCGTCACAACGGCCGCCTTCGATAACGAAGGGAATCGCCCCCGCACGGTACGAACAGCACGGGCATGAAAATCGGCGTCGTCTTCCCCCAGATCGAAAGCGGCACGGACCCTGGCTTCATTCGCGACTACGCGCAGACCGCAGAGTCGCTCGGCTATGACTACATCCTCATCTACGACCACGTCGTCGGTGCGAACACCGCGAGCCGGCCGAATTGGAGAGGCCCGTACACGAGCAAAAACAGCTTCCATGAGCCGTTCGTGGTCTTCGGCTACATGGCCGCATGTACCAAAAAGGTCGAACTTGTCACCGGCGTGATCATCCTCCCGCAGCGCCAGACCGTTCTCGTCGCGAAGCAGGCCGCCGAGGTCGACGTGCTGAGCGGTGGGCGGCTGCGCCTCGGCATCGGGGTCGGCTGGAACGACGTGGAGTTCGAGGCGCTCGGCATGAACTTCCACGACCGCGGCCAGCGGTCCGTCGAACAGATGAAAGTCATGCGGGCGCTCTGGACCCAGGAGACCGTGACCTTCGAAGGGCGCTGGCATCGGATCACCGACGCGGGCATCAACCCGCTGCCGGTGCAGCGGCCGATACCCATTTGGATTGGCGGAGAGTCGGACATCGCGCTGCGCCGAGCGGTGCGGATCGCCGACGGATGGACTTCGAGCCGGCCGATCCGCCCTGCGGGGAAGCAGCCGGCCGGGGAACCCGCCCGGGACCATCAGATCGCGATGCTCCGCGAGCAGCTCAAGACAGCCGGGCGAGACCACGCGTCGTTCGGCATTGAAGGCCGCGCCGGGATCGCCGAGGGCGGACCGGACGACTGGCGCCGTCAGGCCGAAGGCTGGAAGAAGCTTGGCGCGACGCACATGGGGATCAACACGATGCAGGCGGGCTTACCCAACCCGCGGGCGCACATCGACGCGATCCGTCGGTACCGCGAGGCCGTCGCCGGCTAAACCTAGCGCCGGGCCGCGACCACCTCGAGGTACTCCGACGGGATTATCACGGTCCCGTCGTCAGCGCGATTGTGCCCGCGAAGCAGCGCTAGAAGATCGCGCTCGTACGCCTCCCGCTGTGCCTGATCCAAGGATTCGTATGTCCTGCGGGCCGGACCGAAGTACTTGCGGCCCTCGAGCCATTTCGCCTCCGAGCCTGCGCGCAGCTGCGCGCACCGGATCTCAGCACGGAGCGACGCAACGCCCGAGCCGAGCAGTTTTCGAAGATGGGCCTCGGTACCCCACAGCACCGGCGGCCGCAGCCCAGGCGCCGGAGGCGCGTAGCGGGCGGTCAGCGCGAAGCTCTGTCCTTGGAACCCGTCCGGCGTCCAGCACGCCAGACCAATCGTGCCGCCGGGGCGGCAGACCCGCAGCAGTTCGCCCGCTGCCCGCTCCTGATCTGGGCAGAACATCACGCCAAACGTCGATAGCACCACGTCGAACGTCCCGTCTTCGAACGGCAGACGCTCCGCGTCCCCCTCCCGAAAGTCAATCCTTAGCCGCTCCGCCGACGCGCGCTCGCGGCCTCGCTCGAGCAGCGCCGGCACGAAGTCGAGGCCGGTGACGCGGCCGCCGCGTCGCGCCGCGGCGAGCGCCGTATTGCCGCTGCCGGTTGCGACGTCGAGCGCCGTCTGCCCGTGGTGCACGTCCGCCGCCTCGCAGAGCAGTTCGCTCACAATGACGATTCCGGTCGCACAGACTGAGAAGTCTCCGGCCGCCCAGGCCTCCTGCTGCCGCTTCTTGACCGCCTCGAGGTCGGTCACGGGAAACTCACCCGTGGAACGCCCGGGCCATTCGCGCCCACTTCGCCTGATCCTCGAGCGTGAACGGCCAGTACGAAGCGACTCGGTCGGCGAGACCGGCGTAGCGTTCGCGCAACTGGTGACCGACTTCTTCGTAGGTGCCTTGAATCGCGATCGCGTTCAGCAGGCCGTCCGGCACGTGTTCGGCGATCTCGCTCATCCGTCCCTGAGCAACCATCTGGCGCAGCCGATCGGCCACGTCGGCGTAGCCCAAGATCTCCAGCAGCAGGCGGTACGTCGGGGTCGAGCCGTAGAACGCGATCCGCGCCCGAGCCCGCGCCAGGGTCTTGGCTTGCTCCTCCACCGTGTCGCCCGGGGCGATCATCACGGGTGCATACAATTGAAGGTCCGCGCGCGAGCGGCCGGCCTTGGTCAGGCCCTCCGTCAGATGCGGCAGCACGAATTCACGCAGGTACGTGACCGAATGGATCGGATGCAAGATGAAGCCGTCCGAGACCTCGCCGGCCAGCCGGCACAGCACCTCGTTGACGCCCGCGATCAAAATCGGAACCGTCGGCTGAGGATTGGGTCCAGGGTTGAAGAACGGGCCCATGAGATTGAGGTTGTAGTACTTGCCCTTGACGCGGAGCGGCGCCCCCTCCTGCCACGTGCGCCAGATCGCCCGCATCGCCTGAATGTACTCGCGGAGCTTCGGCGCCGGCGGGTCCCACGCCATGCCAAAGCGCCGCTCGATGTGCGCGCGCACCTGGGTGCCGATGCCAAGAAGAAACCGGCCGGCGGAGAGCCGCGCGAGGTCCCACGCGGTCTGCGCTGTGAGCATCGGGCTGCGCGAAAACGCGACCGCGATCCCCGTGCCGAGTTCGAGACGCTGGGTATTGAGCGCGGCGCTCGTCAACGCAACGAACGGATTGTGCTTCGTATCATTGGCCCACAACGCCGCGAATCCGGCGTCCTCGGCCGCGCGGGCGACGGTCGAGACGTCCGTCAGCGCGTCCATCGCGAGCGCGCAGTCGAGCTTCACGGCCGGCGGCGGCCGGCCCGCCAGCGCGTCACTTCCAGGACATCACCCAGACTTCTCGCGAGTTGGGCAGCTTCGCCTTATCGACGGTGACCGTATGGCCGACGTTCTTGGTCTGGCCGATGACGCCGGTGAAGTTGTCGAGCGGGCCGATCGGCCAGCCCGCGTTCACCTCGGTCTTGTAGTGCATCGGAATCACAACGCGCGGCTGGATCTGGTCGAGCACCTGCTTGGCCTGTGCGGCGTCGATCGTGAAGTGGCCCCCCACCGGGATCATCACGACGTCCGGGTGCCCGATCGCGGTCGTCTGCGCGTTGTCGAGCAAGTGGCCGAGGTCGGCGAGGTGCACAATACGCAGGCCCTCGCCCTCGATGATAAAGACCGTGTTGCGACCGCGCTGCGATCCTTGAGTGTCATCGTGATACGTGGGTACGGACGAGACCGTGACTTTGCCGATCGGCTGTTTCACGATCGTGCGCCAGTCGCCGTCCGACAGCCCCCGAACAACCGGCGGTTTGCCCTTCGCCATCGCGACGTTCGTATGGTCGCCGTGCTCGTGGCTCACCAGGACCGCATCGGCGTCGACGGCGGGAATCGGGTATCCCACCTTCTCGTCGTAGGGGTCGATCAGGATCTTCGTGCCGTCGCTGCTCAGAAGAAAGGTGGCGTGGCCGAGATAGGTGATCTGCATTGCTCTCTCCTCTCGCGTGCTCCGGAACATAGGGGACGTGCGGGGTGAAATCGACCCGGGCACCGCGTGGCTTGGGTTCGGCCTTCGATGCCGTGCAATGCGTCTCCCGCGTCGAGCGGCCAGACGCCGTGGCGCGAGAATCGACGATTTTCGACGGTTCTGGGCGCCCGAAGGCTAATACAGCCTGTATCGTACAAATGTTCGACTATTGGTCAGATTGCATACCGTACATTAGTTCGATATTCTTGACCATAGAGATTCACCATGGCGGAGGTGTCGGATGAAGCGCAACGGCGGTCTGACCCCGCGGCAGCAACAAATCCTGGATTATCTTGTCAAGGCAATCCAGGACAAAGGCTACGCACCGTCGGTCCGCGAGATCGGCGACGCGCTCGGCCTGAGCTCGCCGTCGACCGTTCACCAGCATCTCACCGCGCTGGCAGAGAAGGGCTTCGTCCGTCGCCACGGCGACCGCATGCGGGCTCTCGAAGTCGTCGATAAGACGCTCATCCACGATAACGACTCCGTCCGGCTCCCCTTGATCGGCCGCGTGTCGGCCGGAACGCCGGTCCTCGCAGACCAGCAGGTGGAAGACCGGATCGAGGTACCGCGGCGCCTCGTCGGGGACGTACGCGACTGCTTTCTACTCCGCGTCCGCGGCGACAGCATGATCGGTGCCGGGATCATGCCCGGGGACATCGTGGTCGTCCGCCGCCAGCAGATGGCCTCGCCGGGGGACATCGTCGTCGCGGTCATGGGTGAGGAGGCGACCGTAAAGCGCCTCGCCACACTCGACGGCACGCCGATCCTCAGGCCCGAGAACCCCGCGTACCAGCCGATTCGGGGCGAGTTCGAGATCGCCGGCCGGGTTATCGGGTTGATGCGAGCCTACCAGGGGGTGCGGGGATGATGATGACCACGACCCGGCGACGCGCCTGGGCGCCGGTGTTCGTCGACGGCCGGACCGCCCGAGCGCGAAGCCATCTGCGATATGCCGTGGTCTACCATCGCGGGGTCTCGCCGCTCCACCGCGCCCGGCCGTCGGGTGCGTGGGCAAGAGTGCCATGGTGGCACCGCATGATAGACGACCAGGACCTGGTCGGCGCGAAACTGCTCGCCCTCGCAGCGCTGCTCGCGCTTACCGCACTCGTGGAACGGGTAGTGTAAGGATAGGGACGGATGGTGATGGCGATGTTGCAGCTACACGAACCGAGGACGCCATCGAAGCTCAAAGTAATTCACGCATACGTCGCGGCGGCGGAGCCGTTGGACGGCCGGAGCGGCATGGGCGTCGTGTTCGTCGACTCGCAGGGCCGCGTCCTCAAGCGCATCGGACGGTCGCTGCCCGGCGTACGGTCGCACGGTCTCGCCGCGTTCCGCGGGATTCTATACGCGCTCTGGAACTCTCGTCGCTTCGGCGTGCGCCATGTTGTCATCCACAGCGATACGCCGGTCGTGGTCGCACAGGTCAATGGTGATCGCGAGGTCGAGAACAGCCTCGTCGGCCCGTACCTCGAGGTGCGCGCGCTGCTGCACGCCTACCGCGAGGCGCTCGTGCTCGCCGACAGTTCGGCCTGGGGACGCGAAGCCGCGGCCATCGCTTCGGTCGCGCTCCAGCACAACACCGATGAAGTCGTTGAAGACGACCTGCCGCTCTGGTCCGGCGAACCCCAAGTCAGTTCTTCCTCCAACTAACCTTCAACCGCATTCGCCGCCCCAAGTCCCTTTGCAATTCCTATGCTATGATCGTAAATCGGAGGACTCCAGATGGCGATCGGCAACCTGGAAATCAGGATGGCGCACCTCGCAGGCGCCAACGAGCAAATTAATCGTCGCCTCGGTACGATTGCACAGGATGTCCGAGGTTTGCGCGCCGAGATGGCCGGCATGCCTCGCAACCTTACCGGTCGCATGGGCCGCCAGTTCTTCTGGACGTTGGGCCCGCTGATTGTCTCCGTCCTCTTGCCGATCGTCCGCTCCACAGGCCACTAAGCGCCACGCGTTCGAGTGAGCGTCAAAGACCCGTCCCCCTTCATCGCGCAGGGCGAAGAATGCCGCGCCGCGGGCGACTTCCAAGGCGCGCTCGCGGCGTTCACGCAGGCATGCGAAGCGGCGCCGTCCTCGGCGCACGCTCACAACAAACTCGGCACGTGCTACGTCGATCTTCGGCGATGGGACGACGCGTTCACCGAGTTTTCGAAGGCCGCGCAGATCGATCCGCGGTACGCGCCGGCGCAGAGCAATCTCGGCAACGTGTACCGGGAACGCGGCCGGCTCGAGGAGGCGGTGGCGTGCTACCAGCGCGCCATCGCAATGGACCCGGAGTACTGGATCGCCCATCAGAACCTCGGCGTGGTGTTCAAGCAGCAGGGCCGGATCGGGGACGCGGTGCGAGAATTCAAGACGGCCACGCGGCTCTCGCTGCGCGCGCCCGCCCGTGACGAGTCCGGCGCAAGCACGCGGGGCCGCGGTGCGCGGGCCGGCTGTCTCGGGTCCGGCGGCGCGATGCTAATGCTCATGCTGGCGATTTTCGCGGTGGCACGCCGGTAAGGCAGAGGCGGGAATAAATCCAATCCGGCCCGGGTTCTATCCAGGCGGATGACCCTTCGCGGCATGAAAGGAGCCGGTAATGGCGGGCAAGGCTGAGGCCGTAACGGAAAAGAGTTTCGACACAGATGTGTTGAAGTCGCAGGTTCCGGTGCTCGTCGACTTCTGGGCGACCTGGTGCGGACCGTGCAAGATGATCGCCCCGATCGTCGAGGAGTTGGCGGGCGAGTACGAGGGCAAACTGGCGGTGCGCAAGCTCGACGTTGATGAGAACGGCACGATCGCCGCGCGCTACAGCATCATGAGCATCCCGACGCTCGGGATCTTCCGCGGCGGTGAGCTGATCGAGCGGATCGTCGGCTACATGCCGAAGGAACAACTGAAGCGCCGGATCGACGCGGCGTTGACCTCGAAGGTCTAGAGACAAGAAGACTTTCGCGCCCTGGCGGCCGGGTCTCCCGAGAGGCCCGGCCGCCGCGTCTTCGCCGGGCCGGCAAACACGCCCTGCGGGGCCGGGTAAGATCCTACTGATCGGCCCTCTCCCGGCCGCGGTAACCCGGGCGGGAACCCCTCCCAAAACAGCCATCCATAAACCATGACAATACTATTGTCAATTACATTGACACCACGTCGGGCAACTGCTATACTGACGGTGCATGCAAATGGATTCGGATTAGTTAGGATCAAGTCAGATCGGTATGGCGGATCGGTCGAGTCGGAAGACGACACGCGAGCGGAGGAACGTACCGGGCGTGAAACAGCGCAGGCCGGATACCCCGGTGTACGTCATCAGCATCGCCGCAGATCTCCTCGGTTGTCATCCACGCACACTTCGCATCTACGAAGAGCATGGACTCTTGTCGCCGTTCCGGCGGCATCGGATTCGTCTGTACTCCGAGCGCGACATCCAGCGCGGCCGGCTGATCCGGTACCTGATCGAGGAACGCGGTTTGAACCTCGCGGGGGTGCAACTGATCCTCGAGATCCAAGAGCACTACCACGAGGAGATGACCTGGGTATTCGACGGCGACGGACTCTCCGAAGAGTCGCCGGGCGAGACCCACGACCATGGGACAACTCAGTCTGCGGCCCACAGGGCACGCAGCAAGGGAGGGAGATCGGAATGACTAGGATTATCCGCTGGGATCCGTTCGTAGAGGTCGGCGCTCTGCGGCGGACGATGGACCGGCTGTTCGACGATGTGCTGATCGCGGGACGCGCCCCGAAGGCGCCGCAGAACGGCCTGCCGGCGGCCGCCTGGGAAGCGCCCGTCGAGATGTACGAGACGGCCGACGAGGTCGTCGTGCGGGCAGAGATGCCGAACATCGACCCCGCAAACGTGGACATCACCGTGACCGCGGACGCGATCACGATCAAGGGCACGGTCCGCCAAGACGAGGAGAAGAAGGATCGCGCCTACTACCGGCGCGAGCTGCGGTACGGCACGTACGTCCGCACGCTGCCGCTGCCGGCGGAGGTCAAGGGCGGCGACGCCACGGCCACGTACAAGGACGGTGTCCTGGAAGTGAAGGTCCCGAAGTCGGAGCGCGCCAAGCCGACGACGGTGAAGGTGCAGGTCGCGTCATAACGGGCGGATCCCGCGCAGCGGGGCGACGGCGGGGCGCGGAGGCACCGCGCCCCGCCCGGCCCGACGCATCTACGAACTGAGAGGAGCAAGCACATGGCAAAGGTTGTGGGGATCGATCTCGGCACCACCAACTCCGTGATCGCGGCGATCATCGGCGGGGAGCCGACGGTCATCGCCAACGCGGAGGGCAGCCGGCTCACGCCCTCGGTGGTCGGCTTTACGAAGACCGGGGAGCGGCTGGTCGGCCAGATGGCGCGCCGGCAGGCGATCCTCAATCCCGAAAACACGGTCTACTCGATCAAGCGCTTCATGGGCCGCCGCTACAGCGAGGTCGAATCGGAGCGCCGGATCGTGTCCTACAAAGTCGAGGAGGGCAAGAACGGCGCCGCGGTCGTGAACATCCCGGCCGCTGGCAAGACCTTCACGCCCGAAGAGATCTCCGCGATGATTCTGCAGAAGCTGAAGACGGACGCGGAGGCCTACCTCGGCGAGAAGATCGAGAGCGCCGTCATCACCGTCCCGGCCTACTTCAACGACGCGCAGCGCACCGCGACGCGCAACGCCGGCGAGATCGCCGGGCTCAAAGTGCTGCGCATCATCAACGAGCCCACGGCGTCGGCGCTGGCCTATGGCCGGGCGCTCGAAGAGAAGCACGCCAAGACGATCCTGGTATTCGATCTTGGGGGCGGCACGTTCGACGTGTCAATCCTCGAGATCGGCGACGGCGTCTACGAGGTCAAGGCCACGAACGGCGACACGCACCTCGGCGGGGACGATTTCGACGAGCGGATCGTGAACTGGCTCGCCGACGAGTTCAAGAAGCAGCAGGGCATCGATCTGCGGCAGGACCGCCAGGCGCTGCAGCGGCTGCGCGAGGCGGCGGAGCGCGCGAAGATCGAGCTCAGCTCGGTCGTGCAGACTTCGATCAACCTGCCGTTCATCACGGCGGACGCGACCGGCCCGAAGCATCTCGATATGACCCTGTCGCGCGCGAAGTTCGACGAGCTGACGGCGGACCTAGTGGAGCGCTGCATCGGCCCGTTCAAGCAGGCGCTGTCGGACGCGAAGCTGACCGAGAAGGACCTCAGCGAGGTCATCCTCGTCGGCGGGGCGACCCGCATGCCGAGCGTCCAGGAGTTGGTGCGCCGGCTCACCGGCAAGGAGCCCAACAAGGAAGTGCACCCGGACGAGGTCGTCGCGGTCGGCGCGGCGATTCAGGCCGGCGTGCTGGCGGGCGACGTCCGCGAGGTCGTGCTGCTCGACGTCACGCCGCTCTCGCTCGGTATCGAGACCCTCGGCGGAGTGAACACGGTCCTGATCCCGCGCAACACCACGATCCCGACGCGGAAGACGGAGACCTTCAGCACCGCGGAGGACGGGCAGACGGCCGTGGACGTGCACGTGATGCAGGGCGAGCGGCCGATGGCGCGCGACAACCGCACGCTCGGCAAGTTCCAGCTCGACGGCATCGCGCCGGCGCCGCGCGGCATCCCGCAGATCGAGGTCACGTTCGACATTGACGCCAACGGCATCCTCAATGTGTCCGCGAAGGACAAGGCGACGAGCCGCGAGCAGTCGATCAAGATCACCGGCACCGGCACGCTGGACAAGGGCGAGGTGGACCGCCTCGTCAAGGACGCGGAAGCCCACGCCTCGGAGGACCAGCGCCGGAAGGAAGAGGCCGAGGTGAAGAACCGCGGCGACGCGCTGGCCTACCAGACCGAGCGGATGCTCAAGGAGGTCGGCGACAAAGTGCCGGCCGAGGAGCGCACCAAGGTCGAGGCGGCCCTCGCGGAGCTCAAGGAAGCGGTGAAAAGCGGCGACACGGATCGCATCAAGCGCGCGACCGACACGCTGCAGCAGACGAGCTACAAGATGGGTGAAGAGATGTACAAGCGGCAGACGGCCGGAGCGGGCGCCAGCGCCGGCACGGGCGGCGCGCAGGCCGGTGGGGGCCAAGGCGGCGGCGGGGACGACGTGATCGACGCGGAGTTCAAGCCGTCCGACAAGTCCTAGGAGCGATGACGATGGAACATGAAGCGCGGCGCGAGGAGCCGGCCGCCGAAGCTGCACAGGCACGGCCGGAGTCCTCGCGCCAGAACAGTCCGGACGATCTGGAGGCCCTTTCTCTCGAAGAGTTGCGGGCACGGGCCCGCGAAGCGAGCGACGAGGCGCGGCGGAACTGGCAGCAGTTTCTCCACTCCGCCGCGGATCTCGAGAACTACAAGAAGCAGGCGGCGCGCGACCGGCAGGAGGCGATCGAGCGGACCAGGCGGCAGATGCTGACGTTGGTGCTCGGCGTGCTGGACAACCTCGAGCGTGCAATGGCGTTCGGCGGCACGCCGGACGGCGCGGTGAAGTCGCTGCTGGAAGGCCTTCAGATGACGCATCGGCAGATCCTCGATCAGTTGAAGGCGATCGGCGTCCGCCCGATCCAAGCGGCGGGTGCCTCGTTCGACCCGCGCCTGCACGAGGCGGTCGCCGTGGTCCCGCCGGAGCGGTCGGCCCAGCCTGCCGGGACGGTCGCCGGCGAAGTGCTGAAGGGATACCTGCTCAACGAGGATGTGTTGCGCCCGGCGAAGGTCGCGGTGGTCGGCGACCCCTCGACCGCGGACGGGCCGAACGGCCGGAACTCCGAGAGCGCGCGTTAGGTCGAGACGATGGAATTCAAGGACTACTACAAGATCCTGGGCGTCCCCCGGAATGCGGATGAGAAGGCCATCCGCCAGGCATTCCGCCAACTCGCCCGTCAATACCACCCCGACGTCAACAAGGACAAGAACGCCGAGACGCGCTTCAAGGAGATCAACGAGGCGTACCAGGTCCTCAACGACCAAGAGCGCCGCGCCAAGTACGACCATCTCGTGGAGATGCGGGAGCACGGTGGCGGATGGGAAGACATCCTCCGCGGCGCAGGCACCGGGACGGGGCGCGACGGCTCGGCGTTCCGCGTCTACACGACCGGCGACCCGGGACAGTTCAGCGATTTCTTCGAGCAGCTTTTCGGCGGCCTGGGCGGCGGCTTCGGCGAGGGCGCGTTCGGTACGGGGACGCGCCGGGGCCGCGGGCGCACCCGGACCCGCGCCGGCGGCGCCGGTGTGGACCTCGAGGACCTGCTGCGGCAGCAGCAGGCCGCGCAGGCCCCCGCGGGAGACGTCGAGGGCACGGTCGAGATCACGCTGGAAGAAGCGTTCAGCGGCACCAAGCGCACCGTGACGGTTCCGGCGGCGGACGGACGGCCCGCCCGCTCGCTCGACGTCACGATCCCGTCGGGGGTCCGCAGCGGGCAGCGCATCCGCGCCGCCGGCGCGGGCCATAGCGGAGACCTGTATCTGCGGGTTGAGGTGCTGCCGCACGCGGTCTTCACGCGCGACGGCGACAATATCGTCTGCGCGGTGGACGTCCCGGTCTGGACCGCGGCGCTCGGCGGCGAGGTTCATGCCCCGACCCTCGGCGGGCCGGTCACGCTTACGATTCCGGCGGGCACGCGCGAAGGCCAGACGTTCCGGCTGCGCGGGCGAGGGATGCCGCACGTTCGAGGCGGCGGCGCGGGCGACGAGTTGGCGCGGGTGCGCCTCACCCTGCCACAGCCGCTCACCGATCGCGACCGGCAGCTGTTCGAAGAGATGCGGCGGCTCCACGAAGCCGCCACGCCAAACACGTAGGGGAAGCTCATGGCAATGCGGTTCGATAAGTTCACCGAGAAGGCGCAGGAGGCGCTCGTCGGCGCCCAGGCGCTGGCGCGCGAGTACAACCACGGTCAGATCGAGGCCGAGCACGTGCTGCTCGCGCTGCTCAACCAGACCGACGGCGTCCCCGCCGCCATCCTGACGCGGCTCGGCGCGAGCCCGGCGGCCCTGCGCCAAACGCTCGAGCATGCGCTCGCGCAGACGCCGAAAGTGTACGGTCAGGACGAGCCCGCGATGGGGGCGTCGCTGCGGCGGGCGCTCGAAGCGGCGCAAGAAGAGGCCCAGCGGCTGACCGACGAGTACGTCAGCACCGAGCACCTGCTCCTCGGCGTCGTCGCGGATCGGAACACCGGCGCCGGCCGTCTGCTCGCGCAGGCGGGTGTCGACCGCGAGAAGATCTACGCCGCGCTCCAGACGATCCGCGGCGGCCAACGCGTCACCGATCAGGCGCCCGAGTCGAAGTACCAGGCGCTCGAGCGGTACGGCAAGGACCTCACCAAGATGGCCCGAGAGGGCAAGCTCGACCCGGTAATCGGCCGGGACGAGGAGATCCGCCGGGTCATTCAGGTGCTCGCGCGCCGGACCAAGAATAACCCGGTGCTGATCGGCGACCCAGGCGTCGGCAAGACCGCAATCGTGGAAGGCCTCGCCCAACGGATCGTCCGCGGCGACGTGCCGGACACGCTCAAGAAGAAGCGCGTGGTGCAGCTCGACCTCGGCGCGATGATCGCCGGCGCCAAGTATCGCGGCGAGTTCGAAGACCGTCTGAAGGCCGTGCTGCGCGAGGTCACCGAGGGGGCCGGCGAGATCATTCTGTTCATCGACGAGCTGCACACCGTGGTCGGCGCCGGCGCCGCCGAAGGCGCGATGGACGCCAGCAACATGCTGAAGCCGATGCTGGCCCGCGGCGAGCTCCACGCGATCGGCGCGACGACGCTCGACGAGTACCGCAAGCACATCGAAAAGGACCCCGCGCTCGAGCGCCGGTTCCAGCCGGTGTTTGTCGAGGAGCCGAGCGTCGAGGACACGATCTCGATCCTGCGCGGTCTGAAGGGGAAGTACGAGACGCACCACGGCGTCCGGATTACCGACGGCGCGGTGATCGCGGCGGCGACGCTTTCGAAGCGCTACATCACCGAGCGGTTCCTGCCCGACAAGGCGATCGACCTGATCGACGAGGCGGCGAGCCGCCTCAAGATGCAGATCGACAGCAAGCCCGCGGCCCTCGACGAGGCCGACCGGCGCATCATGCAGCTCGAGATCGAACGCGAGGCGCTGCGCAAGGAGACCGATCCGGCCGCGCGCGAGCGGCTCCAGGGCATCGAGCGGGAGATCGCCGAGCTTCGCGAGCAGAGTCAGGCGCTGCGCGCCCGCTGGGACCAGGAGAAGAAGACCATCGCCGAGCTGCGGGAGACGAAGCAGAGGATCGAGGACGCGGGCACGCAGATCGAACAGGCCGAGCGGGCCGCGGATCTCGAGAAGGCCGCCCGGTTGCGCTACGGCACGATGCGGGAGCTGGACGCGAAACTCAAGGAGCAGGAAGCGGCCCTCACGGCGCTCGGCGAGGGGCGCCTGCTCAAAGAGGAAGTCGACGCGGAAGACATCGCCGAGGTCGTGAGCCGCTGGACCGGCGTGCCGGTGACGCGGCTCATGGAGGGCGAGATGCAGAAGCTCGTCCACCTGGAAGACCGATTGCACGAGCGGCTCGTGGACCAGGAAGAAGCGGTACGCGCCGTCGCGGACGCGATCCGGCGCTCGCGCGCGGGCCTCGCCGATCCGCGGCGGCCGATGGGGTCCTTCCTGTTCCTGGGGCCGACCGGCGTCGGCAAGACCGAACTCGCGCGGGCCCTCGCGGCGCTGCTGTTCGACAGCGAGGACGCGATGGTGCGCATCGACATGTCCGAGTACATGGAGAAGCACACGGTGAGCCGCCTCGTCGGCGCGCCGCCCGGGTACGTCGGCTACGACGAGGGCGGGCAGCTCACCGAGGCGGTCCGCCGGCGGCCGTACCGGGTGATCCTCTTCGACGAAATCGAGAAGGCGCACCCCGACGTCTTCAACATCCTGCTGCAGCTGCTCGACGACGGGCGGCTGACCGACGGCCACGGCCGCACCGTGGACTTCCGGCAGTCGATCGTCATCATGACGAGCAACCTCGGCGGCCAGTACCTGCGCAACCTCGATCCCGAGGACCTGGCGGCGTTCGAGCTGGTGCGCGTGCAGATCCAGGAAGAGCTGCGGCGCAGCTTCCGGCCGGAGTTCCTCAACCGGATCGACGAAACGATCGTGTTCCGGCCGCTGAGCCGTCGGGATCTCGAGCAGATCGTCGGCCTGCAGATGGCGACGCTCGTCGCGCGCCTCTCCGGCCTCAAGATCACGCTGGAGGTGACGCCCGCGGCGCGCGCGTTGCTGGCTCAGGACGGTTACAACCCCGATTACGGAGCCCGGCCGCTCAAGCGGCTGATCCAGCGCAGCGTTGAGAACCCCCTCAGCCGCCGGCTGCTCGCGGGCGAGTTCCGTGAAGGCGACGTCGTCGTCGCCGATGCGCAGGGGGCGGAGATCGTGCTGCGGAAGGCCACACCGGCACCGGCCAAGCGAGGACCTCAGACCGCTCCCGCGTCCTGAGGTCCTGCGGCCGACCGGGGGGTCGTCGATCCTCGAAGTCATCGTTTTCATCAGCGGCGGCGTCCTGCTCGCCCTCGAAATCGTGGCGAGTCGCGTCGTCGCTCCGTATTTCGGCAACTCCGTCTACGTCTGGGGGAGTCTGATCGGTGTCTTCCTCGCGGCGCTGAGCCTCGGGTACTACGTCGGCGGACGCGTCGCGACGCGGTGGCCGCAACCGGGGCCGTTCCTCGCGCTGGTGCTGGCCGGCGGCGCCGCAACCTATCCGATCCCCCACGTTGCCGGGGCGGTGCTCGGCGAGATCGCCGGCCGCGATCTGGGGCCGCGGTGGGGGCCGCTGCTCGGCAGCGCCGCGCTCTTCTTCGTGCCCGCGGTGCTGATGGCAACCGTCTCGCCATACGCGGTGCGCCTCAAGGCGCGCACGGTCGAGGGAATCGGCAACGTCGCGGGTGTGCTCTACGCGCTCAGCACCCTCGGCAGCATCGCGGGGACGCTCCTCGCGACGTTCGTCTTGATCTCGTGGCTCGGCGTCCACTCCATCATCCAACTGCTCGGCGGGATCGAGATGGGCCTCGGCGTCGCCGGTCTTTTCCTGGTCCGCCGCGAGGTGGCACGGGCCGTGGGGGCAGCCGGCGTCACGGCCCTGATCCTGTTCTTCACGTCGGCCGTTCCGCCGGACGGGCCGGACGTCGTGTTCGCACGCGACACCGTCTACCACCGCATCACCGTGAGCGACGACGGCGTGATCCGCTACCTTCGGCTCGACCGCTACTGGCAGAGCGCGCGCGACCGCGCGGCGCCGCTGCGGACGGTGTTCTCCTACACCGACTACCTGCATCTGCCGCTCGCGCTCGTCGAGCACCCAAAGCACGTGCTGTTCGTGGGGATGGGCGGGGGAACCGGGCCGTCGCGGTTCTTTCACGACTACGCGGATCTCGCCATCGACGTCGTCGAGATCGATCCGGCGGTAACGGAGACAGCCAGGCAATATTTCAGCCTGCCGCGGTCGCCGCGCCTTACGGTCCACGTCCAAGACGGCCGGCTGTGGCTGCGGCGGACGGCGGACCGATACGACCTGATCGTGCTCGACGCGTATCTCATCGACACGATCCCGTTTCACCTCGCGACACGGGAGTTCTACGCTGAGGCGGCCGCGCGGCTCGCGCCCGGAGGCGCCGTGGCGGCGAACGTGATCGGGGCGCTGCGCGGGCCTCAAAGCCGTCTCTTCCGTGCGATCGACAAGACCTTCGCCTCGGTATTTCCGGCGGTCTACGTCTTTCCCGTCGACGGCGACGCGGGCGAATCGCTGCAGAACATCATCATCGTAGGCATGATGGGATCGCGGCTTGATGCCGCCGCGGTCACGACGCGCGCGCGCGCCGCCGTGGCCTCCGGACGCGTGACGATCGCCGGATTTGAGCAGGACGCCGCCACGCTCGTCGAGCGGAGGATCGGGACCGCGGACGTCCCGCTGCTGACCGACGACTTCGCGCCGACCGACGTGCTGGCCGCCCCAATCCACTGAGCCGCGATGCCGGTCCTCAAACTGGTCCTCGGCGACGTCGTCCGCACCCGGAAGGCCCACCCCTGCGGCGGGGATCAATGGGAGATCGTCCGGCTGGGCGCGGATATCGGGCTTCGCTGTCTGCGCTGCGACCGGAAGGTCCTGATGCCCCGCTCGAAATTGGAGCGGCGGATCCGGGAATTCGTGCGGCGCGGGCCGGCCACCAGCCCGGCCGCCGCGCCGGGCTCGTCCCCCACCGAACACCGCCGCGCGGCCAATAGGTGAATTTGCTTAACGGCCTGTCTGGAGACTACCGGAGTCGTGTATAAAACGTTCATGCAGGGCGGCGGTCAGAGTTTTTCGCCACGATTGTTCCCGCGGGCTTGTACCAAACCTCTCTTGACAGCACTCCGGACGGCGGCTGGCACCGGGCGGTGTTGAGCGTGACCTCCGAGCACGACGTCGATACGGTCTTCGAGTTGATCGCGGACAGCGCCCGCGACGTCCTCGGCGCCGATCGCTGCGGCATCTTTCTCGGCGAGCCAGGCC
>DATEGA010000083.1:0-12115 GCA_035280345.1 bacterium
CGCGGGCGCGCGCCGGTGGCCGCGCCCGCGCGGGGCGAAGGTGTCCGCGTGGGCGCGGCGAATCAATCTTCCCGGCGCCAGCCTCATCTGCGGAACTACTCATTCGGACCTGACATTGAACTAACAGACAACAAAGGAGGCCGCCTAATGCGTACCGGCATTGCCGTTGCCGCCATTCTCGCTGTCGCTCTCGCCATGGTTCCCGCCTTCGCCGGCTCGGTGCTCACCGTACCCGCCGGAACGAAGGTTCTGCTCCGGTTCGAGACCCCCGTCGACTCCGGAAAGATTACCGAAGGAGCCGCGATCAAGTTCACGGTCGCGACCGACGTGCTGATCGACCGGACGCCGGTGTTCAAGCAGGGCACGCCGGCCCAGGGGATCGTCACCGACGTCTCCAAACCGGGGATCTTCGGCAAGAACGCGCGGGTGCACATCGCCTACATCCAGGCCGACGCGGCCGACGGGAAGCCTGCGCGGCTCGCGCCCCTCGACGTGACGCCTGACTCGATCCGGCAGGTCGGGGACGTGGGCGCCGCCGGCGCGACCAGTCTCACCGGCGCGATCATCCTCGGACCGGTCGGCCTCGCGGCGGGCGCGCTGATCCGCGGCGGGAACGTTGATCTCCCGGCGGGTGCGATCGGGACCTCTAGTCTGGAGCAAGACCTCCCGCTCCAGGTTCCCTAGGACACACTCGCGGGACGCCTGTCCGCCCGCTCGGGGGCGCCGGGGCGGGCGGACAGGCCCTCAGTACAGCCGGTCGCGCTCGAAGCGGTTGAGCAGCGGCCGGCCGTCCAGATAGCGGCGAAGGTTCTCGCAAAACAGGTCGGTCAGCCGCGCGTTCTCGCCGGGCACGGTACTGGCGGAGTGCGGGCTCACGATCACGTTCGGCATGTCCCAGAGGGGACTGTCGGCCGGCAGCGGTTCGGTGGCGAACACGTCCAGCGCTGCGCCGGCGAGGTGCCCGTCCCGCAGCGCCGCTATCATCGCCCCTTCGTCCACGATCCCGCCGCGGGCAATGTTGATCAAAATTGCACCCCGTTTCATGCTGCGCAGTTGCTCCTCGCCGAGCAGCCGCCTGGTCCCGGTGGTTTGGGGAACGATCAGGACGAGCACGTCGGCCTGCCGGATCATGTCGGATACGCGTTCCGGCGGCAGCACCTGCTCGACGTGCGGCATGCCCTCGGGCTGAATCGTCCGTTTCGTCCCAATGACGCGCATGCCGAGCGCCGCGCCCAGCCGGGCGACCTCGCGCCCGACGTTGCCGAGGCCGACGATGCCAAGCGTCATGCCGCGGACTTCCCGCGCGCAGTAACGCTCCCACCGGTGGGCGGCCTGTTCCGTCCGCAACCAGAAAAGATCCTTGACGAACACCAGCATCGCCATGACGCAGAACTCCGCGAGCGCGCTCGCGTGCACCCCCGCCGCGGTCGTAAAAGTAATCGGCGAATCGATCAGCCCCCGGCGCACCAGCAGCTCGCCGATGCCCGCGCTCGTCGCCTGAATCCAGCGCACGTTCGGCGCGAGAACCGGGAGGCGGTCGATGTTCGTATAGTCGAAGTCGAACAGCACCTCCGCCCGCGCGAGCAACGCCCGCCACCGCGCCTCGTCGGCGGCGCTCCGCGTAAACCGCTGGCCGTGGTGCTGCCCTTGGTACACCGGCTTCGCCAGCAGGTCCGGCTCGTACATAACCTCCACACCCGGCACGGCGCGGATTCGCTCGGCGAGCTCAGGGTCGAGGTACGAGGCGATCAGCACCGGCAGCGGATGGGCCCGCGTCACAGCGCGCCCATCCGCGCGAGCGTCTCCAGTACCTCGCAGAGCGGCAGTCCCACGACATTGGTATATGAGCCCTCGATCCGCCGGACCATTCCCGCGGCCCTCCCCTGAATGGCGTATCCGCCCGCCTTCCCCATCGGCTCGCCGGTCGCGACGTACGCGTCGACTTCCGCGCGGGTGAGCACGGCGAACTCCACCCGCGTCTGCACCACGCCGCCGTCCGTGTGCCGCCTGGAGATGTCATACACTTCGAATCCTGTGACGACAGCGTGGACGCGCCCCGACAACCGCTCCAGCATCGTCCGAGCATCGTCGGCGTCGCGCGGCTTCCCGAGCACGGCGCCGTCCAGCACGACGTCCGTGTCCGCGGCCAGCACGAACCCTGCCGTCCGTCCGGCGGCGACGTCGCGAGCTTTCGCCGCGGCGAGGCGGCGCACGTACACATCGGGCGGCTCACCCGCGAGGCGTTCTTCGATGATCTGGCTTGGAACAACGGCGAACCGGATACCCGCCGAGGCGAGCAGTTCGGCACGCCGCGGCGATGCAGACGCCAGGACGATCACCGCGAAACGATCACCGCCATCTCGACTTCTGCCAATTGTCGCGCGCTCCCTCCACGCCGAGCCACGCGGGCAGCGGCATCGCCAAACGCTGTGACAGCCCGAAGGCGTACGGCTCGTACATCCGCCGCAGCTCGTCGACCCGCGCGGCCGCTTCCGCGTCCGCCCGGATCGGGCAGCCGTTCGCGCGCAGGACGGTCATGAGTTTAGCGCGGTCGGCGTCAGGCAGGCGGTCGGGATCCGGGGGCACGGGTGGCTGGTTGAACAGGATGCTGATGTCGACCAGCGCGTGGCGGGCCATTGCAAATGTGAGCTCGGCGGACCGGTGCGGCGCGCCGTCGACACCGCCGATGATCAGCGTGCATGAATCCAGCACCGTGGTGATCGCCGACACCCACGATTCGTTGTCGTGTTGAGAGCGAAAATAGGTCAACACCGGGTATGAGATGTGGCTTTCCAGCAGGTCGGCCGCCCACCCCTCCCATTCACGGAGGAACGGCTCCAGCAGCGCCTTGTCTCCGCGAGACCGCCGCAGCAGCTCGGAGGCGCTCGGGGGCGAGCCGGCCCAGGCGTCCAGCATCGAGATGCGCGACTCCCGCCGCGAGAACCCCTGATAGATCACGGGGAGGTACGAGATGATCAGCGCCAGAAACGAAAACCCGACCCCGCTTTCGACGACAAGCACAAGACGAGCCGCGGCGGACTTCGGCACGACGTCGCCCAATCCGAGTGTGAAGAACGTCGTCCCGCTGAGATACACGTCCGTCCAAAACCCGGGATGGCCTTCCGGCGCCGTCATCTGGGAACCGAGACTCCACTGCAATAGCCCAAATCCTACGATGAGGCCGACGGCCCACACGCCGAGTAGACTCAGCGTGATCAAGGGGCCGAAGTAGGCGAGGTAGGCTTCGCGCCGGCTTGGCCGCTGCATCCGGCTGGCGCACGCCACCCACACGCGCCAGACGTACCGGATGTAAGAGGCCACGCGAAGGCGGCGCGCCACGCGCCTCGGCAGGACGACGGTCTCGAACGCATCCCACAGCATCGCCCCGACCACGGCGAGACCGATTAGGCCGACGATCAACCGCACGACGGCCACCCCCCTTTCAGAAACGGCGCGGCGCCGTCAGGGTACCGGCGGACGCTGGAGCACCAGCAGTCCGGCGAGCGCGAGGACGATTAACAACGCAGCCGCTTCCCACCGGAGCAACCGCGGCACCGACCCGCGTACGCCCAACCAACCAAAGACCGCGGCCGCGATCACGGCGCCGACCTTCACGGCGAGCGTCCGGCCGTAAGGATTGGCCACAAGATCTCGCAGCCCCGCCAGATGCTGGAACGCCATCACCGTTCCGGTCGCTGCTGCGGCCGCGATCGCCGCCGGCGCGACGACGCGCGAGGAGATGCGCCACGCCTGCGAGGACCGCGGAGCGGACCGCGGCAACATGACAAACGCCAGCGTACCGGCCCAGAGTCCCATCGCACAGACATGCACGGTGTTGACGCCGAATCCCCACCACGCCGGGTGGGCGCCGGCCGCGTGCGCCGCCTCGCCGTCGATGAACGCGAGCGCGACGCCGAGCAGAGGCACGGTCCACGCGGCCCGCAAGGCGCCGCTTCGGATTGCGCCCGAGAACACCCACAGCAGAATCGGCGCGGCAAGCCGCTGTGCCAGCACGCGGCCGAAGCTTGAGTCGAGGACCGCGCCCATCACCGCGGGGTCGGCCCCGCTAAGCGCCCCGAGCGACAGCGACTCGGCCACGAGCGCGACGGGCTCGGCGGCGAGTAGGAGCACGATGCCGATCCCGAGCGCCCGCCAGACGGGCTCCGGCGCGGCGCCCCCCTCGCCGGCCAGCCAAGCGGCCGCGAAGACGCCGAAGCCGAGCGCGTAGCCGGCAAAATGGAGCACGTGCGCGAGGGCGCCGAGCGCCGTTCCCCACGCTCCCGGCGTGCCCGAGACCGGCGCGGTCCCCGCGACGATGCCGCCGGGTTGCCGGACGCTGAAGGCCATTGTGCCGAACTCGGGGTGAGTGTCCGGCGAGATGACCGACCACACCACCCGATACGTCCCCACGGGGTGCGCATCGACCGCGACCCCAACGCGGGCGCCGATGACGCTCACCGCACCGTGATCCACGCGCCGGCCGTCCGGACCGACGACGCGCAGGCCCCGCCCGATCGGCTGCACCGGTTCGCTGAAGAGCAACTCAACCGACTTTGGCGCCTCCGAGAGTACGGTGCCTGTCCTGCAGACCGCGGTGTCCGCCGGAAGGCTTTCCCCGCCGGGGAGAAGGCACAGATCCGCGGGGTCGGCGCGAAGCAGGGCGGCGTGGGCGAGCGCGACCGGCGCGCGGCCCAGCACCACACCCAGCACGATGATCAGAACCGCAAGCGCGGGCGACGCGGCGGCCGCTCGCGCGGCGCGGGATCGGGAGACCGAGGTGTCCGGCCGGCCTATGCTGCCCCGGCCTGGGCCGGCCGCAGCGGTGGCGTCAGGCCCGGGGACTGCGCGCTGATCCGCATCACGAGCCCGGCCGCGATCAGGCACAACAGCCCGGCCCCCATGAAGGCGCCCTGATAGGTGCCGAACCACGTGCGCAGCGCCCCGGCGCCGAACGCCGCCATGGCCGCACCGAGCTGATGCGACGCGAAGATCCAGCCGAAGACGACGCCGACGCGCTGCTTGCCGAACACGTCCGCGGTGAGGCGCACCGTCGGCGGGACGGTCGCGACCCAGTCCAACCCGTAGAACACCGCGAACGCGGCCATGGGCGCAAACGACGTCCCAAGGGCATACGGCAGAAACAGCAGTGACAATCCGCGGAGGCCGTAGTACCAACACAGAAGGTAGCGGCTGTCCCAGCGGTCGGTCAGCCAGCCTGAGCAGACGGTCCCGATCAGATCGAAGACCCCAATGGTCGCGAGGATTCCGGCGGCCGTGACCTCCGGCACGCCGTGCTCCATCGACGCCGGGATGAGATGCGTGCCGATGAGGCCGTTTGTGCTCGCACCGCAGACAAAAAACGATCCGGCGAGCAGCCAGAAGTCGCGGTGCTTCATGCCGTGGGCGAGTGCCTGGATGGCGGCCACAGCAGGATTGTGCCGCGGCTCGAGCGTCCCGGATCGCTCCGCCGTGCCGGCCGGCTTGTCATCCGCGGGCGCGCCAAAGGGCCGGAGGCCGATCTCGACGGGGTCGTTGCGCATCAGCAGAGCGGCGAACGGAATGATCCCGATCGCCACGGCCGAGACGGTGATCGACGCGGAGCGCCACCCGTGCGTCACGACCAGCGACGCGAGCAGCGGCAGAAAGATGAGCTGGCCGGTCGCGCTGGCCGCGCTGAACACGCCCATCACCAGTCCGCGCTGCTCGACGAACCACCGCGTCGCGATATATGCGCCGAGGGTCATCGCCATCGCGCCCGTCCCGGTGCCGACGACGAGCCCCCACAGCAGATCGAGCTGCCAGGCCGTGCGCATCACTGTGGTCAGACCCACACCGGTGGCGACGAGAACGAGCGAACCCAGGATGATGCGGCGGACGCCGAACCGATCCATCGCCGCCGCGGCAAACGGCCCCGAGAAACCGTAGAGCAAGAGGCCGATCGAGACGGCGGCCGGCACGACCTCGCGGTTCCAGCCAAACTCGTGCTCGAGCGGGACAATAAGGACGCCCGGCGTCGACCGCACCCCGGCGGCCGCGATCAGCGTGAGGAATGTTACGCCCGCCACGATCCAACCGTAGTAGAAGCGTCCGTGCAGCAGCCGCTCGAGCCGCATTCCTCACCGCCTATCCGAAACATGCCGGCCGGCGCGCATCTCCGTGCCGCGGCCGTTCTTGCTATCTTATACTAACCGCCGGTGACCCGGGCAACATTCCGCGAACACCGGACGTTCCTAGGGACACTCCAGGAGGAATAGGCATGGGACGCGCGCGCGTGCGAGACCTCGGCATCACGATCGGACGGTTGCCCACCGGCCCCCACAACGCGATCACGGACGTGCCCGGCGTGCTCGTGGGACACCGCACGCTGATCGCGGACGCGCCGCGCGTGACGCGCACCGGCATCACCGTCATCGTGCCGCGCAGCGGCGCGATCTGGACAAACTATGCCTTCGGCGGATGGTTTTCGTTCAACGGCAACGGCGAGATGACCGGCGTCCCGTGGCTCGACGAATCAGGGCTCCTGGGATCGCCGATTGCGATCACCAACACGTACGCGGTCGGCGTCGTCCGGGACGCGCTGATCCGCTACGCGGTGGAGCACGGATATAGCCACCGGTTCCATCTGCCGATCGTGGCCGAGACCTTCGACGGGTTCCTCAACGACATCGAGGCGTTCCAAATCTCCGGCGAGCATCTCTACGAGGCGCTGGCCGCGGCGGCGAGCGGCCGGGTCGCGGAGGGCAACGTCGGAGGCGGCACCGGGATGCGGTGCCACGGATTCAAGGGCGGCATCGGGACGGCGTCCCGCGTGGTCGAGGTGCTCGGCGGCCGCTACACCGTGGGGATCCTGGTGCAGGCGAACTACGGCCGGCTGCCACACCTGCGCGTCGACGGGGTGCCGGTAGGACGGGAGATCGACGCGCGCCGCGGCGGCGGCGAGCCGAAGGGATCGATCATCGTGATCGTTGCGACGGACGCGCCGCTGATCCCGATCCAATGCACCCGGCTGGCGCGCCGCGCCACCGTCGGCCTCGCACGCGTCGGCGGCCACGGGTTCAACACGAGCGGCGACCTCTTTCTCGCGTTCGCGACGGGCAACACGCTGCCCGCGCCCCCCACCAAGCCCTACGCGCTCACCATGATCCCGCAGGAGCACATCGACCCGTTCTTCGAGGCCGTCGTCGAGGCCACCGAAGAGTCGATTCTGAACGCGCTGACGGCCGCCGAGACGATGACGGGGTTTCGCGGCACAGTCGAGGCGATGCCGCTCGACGAGGTGCGGCAGATCGTCGGCCGTTCGCGACAATAGCCCCGGCACGCGGTTCGGTGATGGCGTCCGCGAGCTGGTGCAATCCGGATTGAGGAAGCCGCTGCCGCCGCCGTTCAGGCGAACCCGAACTCGCGCTCCGTGAGAGTCAGGCTGTCGTCGATGATCGAGACCATCCGGTCGATCTCCTCGCGCGTGATGACGAGCGGCGGCGAGATCTGAATGGACATGAACACACGGCCGAACAGGCCCCGCTCGTCCATCGCCGCCACGAGCCGCCGGCTGAATGGGTGCGCCGCGGCGGCGGGCCCCCAGCCGAACGGCTCCTTGGTCACCTTGTTCTGCACCATCTCCACCGCGTAGAGCAGGCCGATGCCTCGAACATCGCCGACCGTCGGGTGGGTACGGAGAGATTCCAGCCGCTCGCGCAAGTACGGACTCGATTCGGCGCACCGGCGCGGCAGGTCTTCCCGCCGGAGGATCTCGAGGTTCGTGAGCGCCGCGGCGCACGACACGGCCTGACCGCCGAACGTCAGCAGGTGCGCGAGGCCGACGTCCTTCTGCTTGAATTCCGTATAGAGGCGGTCCGTCACCGCCACCGCGCCGATCGGCGCGTAGCCCGAGGACAGGCCCTTGGCCATCGTCATCAGGTCCGGCACGATGCCGAACTGCTCGGTCGCGAACATCGTGCCCGTGCGGCCGAAGCCGTTGATGACCTCGTCGCAAATCAGCAACACCCCGTGCCTGTCGCAGATCTCCCGCACCCGCTGCCAGTATTTGGGCGACGGCACGTGGGTGGCGTTGGCGGCCGATACCGGCTCGCCGAGCACCGCGGCCACGGTCTCCGGCCCCTGCGCCCGGATCTCGTAGTCGATCGCATCCGCGCAGGCGAGATCCTCCGCCTCGCCGGCCAGCCCGAACCGCGGGCGATACCGGTCCGGCGACGGCACAAACGAGACGCCGTGCATGAACGGCCCGAAATAGGTTTCGTTGCGCGACGAGGTCACGCTCAGCGCGCCGAACGTCGCGCCGTGGTAGCCGCCGAGCCGCGCGATGATCTTGTAGCGCTTCGGAAAGCCGCGCATCGCCTGGATCTGTTTCGCAATCTTCATCGCGGTCTCGACCGCCTCCGATCCTCCGGAGCAGAAGAAGAATCGGTTGAGGTCGCCCGGTGTCAACCCGGCCAGCACGTCGCCGAGCTGCACCGCGGGCAGGCTTGTGTAGGACGCGGCCGAGACGTACGCGAGCTCACCGGCCTGGCGAGCCATCGCCTCGCCGATCTCCTTCCGGCCGTGGCCCACGTTGACGACGTAGAGCCCGGCCAGGCTGTCGAGGTACCGCCGGCCGCGTGCGTCCCAGAGGTTGCAGCCGTCCCCGCGCACGAGCACGCGCAGCCCGTCCCGCTCAGCGAGGTCGAGCCACCGCGCGGTGTGGATCCAAACGTGCTCAAGCGCCTGCTGCTCGACTGGCGTCATGGCGGGGCTGGACGTGGACCCCGGTGCCGCGGTCGATGTCCCCGGCGTCTTGAGCTGCGTCTCGTTGTCGGGCATACTGTGCCTCCTCCCGTGTGGCGCAGAACTCTCCGGCCGCCGCCTGCGCCAGGCGGCCTCAGGCCTAGAAGACGTGACGCTCCCCGCGGGCTCCGGCCGCACGCGTCTCGACGGTCGGCCGCCACCGCAGAAGGTACGCTTCTATCCAGTTTATCGCTTCGCTGGACAGCACGACAACCAGCGCGACGATGATAATGCCTGCCAGCGCGCCGGTCGTCGAGAACAACCCGGTGTAGTAGTTGATGAGATAGCCGAGTCCCCGGCTCGCCGCGATGAACTCCCCCACGATCGCCCCGACGATCGCGTACGGCACGCTGATCTTGAGCCCGGTCGTGATCCACGGCACGGTCGCCGGCACCGTCACCTTCCAGAGGATCTGCCGCGGGGTCGCACCCATAATGCGCAGCACGTTGACGTAGTCATGCTCGACGCCCCGCACGCCGGAGTACGTGTTGAAGAACGTCAGGAAGAACACGACGGTCACCACCAGCACGACCTTCGAGTTCGGACCGATACCGAACCAGATGATGAACAGCGGTGCGAGCGCGATCCGGGGAATCCCGTTGAACGCGACGATGTACGGATCGAGGATCTGCGCCAACGTACGCTGCGGCCCAAGCAAGAAACCGGCCGCGACCCCGGAGACCGCCCCAATCACAAACCCCGTGGCGGTCTCGTACAGCGTGACCGACAGGTGCCCCCAGATCGAGCCGTCGCGCATCAACTGCCACAAAAACGCGCCGACTTTGCCGGGGCTCGAGACCCAGAACGGATCGATCAGTCGGCCCGAGGCCCCCTGCCACATGGCGACGAGGGCGAGGCCAAACAGCACGCGATAGGCCAGCAGCCGCCCGCGGTTCATCGCAGGAAGTCGTTGTCCACCACGGCTGAGTAGGCCGGTTTCGTTTTGAGAATCCCAGCCTGCTCGAGAACCTCCTGCGTGATCTGGACGCTGCGCTCCGTCGCGCGGCCGTCGCGGCTGAGCGCCGGTAGCGTGGTGACAACGCCGGCGAGCAACACCCCGGGCGGGGTGGCGCCGAGGAAGGGCTTCACGGCGTCGGCCACTTCCGGCGACTGGTGCCGCAGCGCCCAGATGTTGGCCTGCAGGAGCGCGCGCGCCACCCGGTGGACGAGGTCGGGGTTCTTTTGGACGACGTCGGGCCGTGTGATCAGGCACTCCATCAGAAACTCGGGGACGGCCGGGTCCTCCCCCTTCGCGTTGTTGATGAACATCATCGCGTAGCCCTGACTGATCGCGGTCTCCGGGACCGGCGTCGCGGTGAGCGCGACGTCCACTTTGTGATTCTGCAGCGCGGCCAGCCAGGTCGGCCCAGCGCCGATCGGCACGAGCGTGACGTCCTGCTGCGGCACCAGGCCGGCGCGCCGAATCACGAAGGTCGCGAGGTGGGCGGTCAAGGCGCCCGACTGCGTGACGCCGACCGTGAGGCCCTTCAGCGCCTTGACCTTGTCGGCGAGCGGCGTCGTCTCGGTGACCCCGCGGGCGCGCGCCACGTCGGTGCGCATCGCCCAATTGATCAACAGTCGGCGAAAGCCGTTCATCACGATCACGACGCGCTTGCCTTCCTGATACGCGAGCATGACGTTGTCTCCGGGCGTGAAGGCGAAGTCCACGTCGCCGGAGATCAGCGCCTTGACGTCGGGGCCCGCGCCGCTCGTCACGATCATCTCCACGTCGAGGCCGCTCCCGGCGAAGTAGCCGTTCGCCTTCGCGAGGTACACCGGCAGCATCGACAGCGCCGTGACCGGCATCGTGATGCGGATTTTCTGCAGACCCTGCGGCGCGGCGGCGCCCGGCACGAGCAGCAGTCCGCACAGCACGATCAGGAGCGCACCGCTTACCCGCCGTCCCATGGGTGATCCCTCCCCTTCACGTCTGCGCGACCGTAACCTCCGGGCGCAGCTCATTCCACAGGGTCCCGTAGATCGGCGCGAAGCCCGGATGCTCGTGAATTCTGGACACGTCCCGCGGCCGTGGAATCGGCACAGCCGCGACGCACTTGATCCGCCCGGGCCGCGAACTCATAACCACCACCCGGTCCGCGAGCGCGACCGCCTCGACGAGGTCGTGCGTGATGAAGATGATCGTTTTCCCGGTCGCGGCCCACAGCCGGAGCAGCGCCTCCTGCAGCACGATCCGCGTCTGCGCGTCCAGGGGCCCGAACGGCTCGTCCATCAGGATCAGCTCGGGGTCGTAGATCAAGGTGCGAACGATGTTGGCGCGCTGCCGCATGCCGCCGGACAACTCGTGGGGATAGTGGTCCTCGAAGCCGCCGAGCCCGACCTGCTCGATGAGGCCCGCGGCGCGCCGGCGGCGCTCGCCGCGGGCCACGCCGCGGATCTCGAGGGCGATCTCGACGTTTTGGATCAGCGTCCGCCAGGGCAACAGGTTGTCGCGCTGGGTCACGTACCCGATCGCCGGCGTGATGCCCTCGACGGACCGGCCGCGGAACAGAATCCGGCCCGCGGTCGGCGCCGTCAGGCCGACGACGAGGTTCAACAGCGTGGACTTGCCGCAGCCGGAGGGGCCGATCACGGTGACGAACTCGCGCGGGTCCACGGCCAGATCGACCGCATCGAGCGCCGCGACCCGCGTCCCGCGCACGAAGAAGTCCTTGGTCACCCCTTCGATGAAAAGGAGCGGCGCCATGATGCCTCGCCGGTTTCAATGGAGGCGGAGGTAAAGCCTGCTCGAAGGGTCAGCCGCGGTCGACGACGCGGCAGAAGACCTGCACGACCTCCGGATCGAATTGCGCGCCGGCAAGCCGGCGCAGCTGCGCCTTCGCATCGAGGTAGTACAGCATCGGCCCGCCCGGCCCGCCGGTGATCATGTCCGAGTACGCGATCGCGACGCCGAGGATCCGCGCGCCGAGAGGGATCGCGTCCCCCTGAAGACGGTCCGGCGCGCCCGCGCCGTCCCACCGCTCTGCGCGGTGCTTGAGGATCATGGTGACGCCGGGTGGCGTCTCACGGCCGGCCGTGTCGACGCCATTGAGGAGCGCGGCCCGCTTCACGTCGAGGACTTCCGCCTCCTCACAGCCGATGGCCCGGGCGGCGGACTCCGCCCACGCGGCGAGACGCTCCCGGTGCCGCTCCGGGCTGGTCTGCCGGCCGATCACCGAATTGATCGGCCGGATAGAGGGATCGGCCGCACTGCCCGAACGCGGCGCGGAGACGGGCTTTTTCGCCTTCGTATCTTTCGGCGGGGCGGCCTTAGCGCGCGCCGGATCCGCGGCCGCGGGCTCTGCTTCCACCGCGCGCGCGGCGACCTTCGCGGCCG
>DATEGA010000084.1:0-2398 GCA_035280345.1 bacterium
CGCCCGGCCGAGCCACCGGAGACCGGACAGTGTGATCAGGATCAGCCAGATCACCGCGACGCCGCACCACGTCGCGATGACGCGGCCTATGCGCGCGGCGGCGCGCCCGGACGCGAAGAACGCCGTCAGCGCGAGTTTGCCAAGCTCGTCGAGCGACAGCCCCCATACAAGCATGGTCGCGGCCACGGCGCCGCCGACCGTCGCGAGCCACAGCCCGGGTTCGCCCGTGACCCGCCGCAACACGAGAATCAGCACGGCGCCCGCGTACCCCCCGCCCTTGCGGCCCGATGCGGCGAGCAGCTCCCGTCCTGCGGGATACCGGAGATGGAGTGCCATGAGCACGACGACCCATGCGCCGAGCAGGCCCCAGATCCGGCCACTCAAAACGAAGCTGCGGCGCGCGAAGACGATGACGCCGACGAGCAAGCAGAGGAACGGCAGGGCCCAGAGTCCGAGGCCGAACGCCTGACCGCCGTGCGCGGCGATGAACCGCGGCAGCGGCGCGTGTTGATGCGGAAAGAGGCTGACTCCAACGAGGAAGGCGAGCGCGACGAGCCCGGCGCCTACCGCCCGCGCGTATCCGAACTGGGACGACGCCTTGTGTTTCGGCACTGGCGGCCTCCTATGCTGCAACGAAATGCGACGATGAGTGCTACAGCTCGACGAGCATCGGCAGGATCATAGGCTGCCGGTGCGTTTTTTCGAACAGATACCGTCCCAGCGCCTCTCGTATCGCCGACCTGACGGCCGCCCACTCGGTGGTCCCGCGCTCGCGGCACCGGGCGACCGTGTCCTCGATGCGTTTTTTGGACTCGTCGATCAGTTCGCCGGACTCGCGCATATAAATGAACCCGCGCGACATGATGTCCGGTGGCGTCACCAACTCACCGGTCCGGCGGTCGATCACGACGATCGCGATCAGGACGCCGTCCTTCGCGAGCTGGCGGCGATCCCGCAACACGACCGGACCGACCCCGCCGAGGCCGTCCACCAGCACGGACCCAGCGTCCACCGTCCCCGCGTGGACGAGCCGATCGGGGGAGGCGGCGACGACCTGCCCATTCTCCGCTACCAGGCTGCGTTCCTCCGGTACCCCGACGGACGCCGCCAGCCGCCGGTTGAGCACCAAATGCCGGTACTCTCCGTGGACGGGCAAGAAACACCGGGGTTTCACCAGCGTGAGCATCAGCTTCAGCTCTTCCTGACAGGCGTGTCCGGAGGCATGCACGGGCCCTCCGTGGCTGACTTCGGCGCCTTGCCGGTAGAGCTGGTCGATTGTCCGGGCGACCATGCCTTCGTTGCCCGGGATCGGCGTCGCGGCCAGGATCACCGTGTCGCCGGGCTTGATCGCCACAGCCCGGTGCTGCCCCGTTGCCATCCGGCTGAGGGCCGACATCGGCTCGCCCTGGCTGCCCGTCGTCAGGATCAATGCTTGTCCGTCCGGGAGCGACTTAAGCTGTTCGACGGGTACCATCGTACCGCGGGGTATCCGGAGCACACCGAGCTCGGACGCGATCTGCACGGTGTCGACCATGCTCCGCCCAACCACCGCGACTTTGCGGCCGTGCCGGCCGGCCGTCTCAACCGCCTGCTGCAGACGGTGCACGTTGCTCGCGAACGTCGTCAGCAGCACGCGCCCGCGCGAACGGGCGACGATCTCATCGAGGGCGGAGCCGACCACACGCTCGGACGGCGCGTAGCCCGGACGCTCGACGTTCGTCGAATCCATCAAGAGAAGACTGACGCCGGCCTCGCCGATCTCCGCCAGGCGCGCGAAATCGGTCGGCGGCTCGCCGATCGGCGTCTGATCAAACTTGAAGTCTGCGCTCGATACGAGCGTGCCGGCCGGCGTGCGCACCACGACCGCACACGCCTGCGGGATGCTGTGGTTGACGTGGACGAGCTCGACGTCGAACGGCCCCACCTGGAACGGCCGCCGTGGTTCGCAGGGGACGGCCCGCATCGCCGGCGTGTCGGCCGTTTCTTCCACCCGCCTACGCGCGAGGCCGAGGGTTAGTGGCGTGCCGTAGACCGGCACCGGCGCGGCGCGCAAGAGGTACGGCAGGCTGCCGACGTGGTCTTCGTGACCGTGGGTCAGCACGACGCCGTGGACCGTACCCACCTGCTCAAACGCCCGGTAGTCCGGAATGACGAAGTCGATGCCGAGCTCCTCCTCGTCCGGGAACATCAGCCCCGCGTCGATCACCAGACAGTCACGCCCGACCCGGACGACGGTGCAGTTCTTGCCGATCTCGCCGAGGCCGCCGAGCGGGATCACTTCGAGGACCGGAGCGGCGGGTGACCGCCGGGGGGTTGCACGAGGAACCGATGCCGCTGCGGACCGGCCGCGGCCGGACTCCACCTGCGCCGGACGGCCCTGCCCGTCTCGCCGGCGCCG
>DATEGA010000085.1:0-25766 GCA_035280345.1 bacterium
GCACCGTCCGCGAGATGTTGGCCGCGGCGCGGAGCGGCGCGCTGCGGCTGCTCTACGTGGCCGGCGCCGACCCGGCGGCCTTGTATCCCGACGCGCGCGCGTGGCGCGCGGCGAGGGAGCGGCTCGACCTGCTCGTCGTGCAGGACACGTTTCTCACGCAGACCGCCGCGGCCGCCGATGTGGTACTCCCAGTGCTGACGTACGCAGAGCGGTCGGGTACTGTCGGCAACATCGAGGGGCGCGTACAGCGGCAGGACCAGGCGGTCCTGGGCCCGGGAGAGGCCCGGTCGGACTCGGCCGTGTGGAGCGGGCTGGCCGGCCGGCTCGGGGACCCGTTCGCTCACTCCTCGTGGGAAGACGTTTCGGCGGAGATCGCGCGCCTGGTGCCCGAGTGGGCGGAAGATGCGCGGATCGCGCCGCCCGCACTCACGCTCACTTCGGTGACGGACGGCGAAGCAGGGACCGTGCCGCCCGAGGGGACGGACGGCGCTCTGACGCTCGTCACCGGGACGAAGTTGTTCGACCGCGCGACGGCGGCGGCTCGCTGTCCCGGCATTCGCGCGCAGGCCGGCGGGCCGTTCGTGGCGCTCCATCCCGATGACGCCGCACGGCTCGGTGTCACCGACGGCAGCCTCTGCGAGGTGCGGGGCGCGCACGGCGTCCTGCGGATTGCCGCGCGCGCGTGGGCCGGTCTGCACCCGGGGCATGCGTACGTGCCGTCGGGGTACGACGCGGCGCCGGTCGCGACGCTGCTCGACGAAACGGGCCCGACGCGGGTCACCGTGCGGGCGCTCGTGACGGCCGGGCGGTAGGGATAGTGGCGACGGCGGTAGTGGTGGCCGCGATCAAAAGCGCCGTGGTGTTGGGCGGTGTGCTGACCGCCTTCGCATATACCACCCTGCTCGAACGGCGCCTGCTCGCGCGGTTTCAGCTGCGCGTGGGACCCAACCGGGTGGGTCCGTGGGGTCTTCTGCAGCCGCTGGCCGACGGCATCAAGCTCATCTTTAAGGAAGATTTTCGGCCGGCCGGAGCCGACGCGGTCGTCTACCTCGCGGCACCCCTCATCTCGGTGGTCGCGGCGCTGTTCGTGTACGCGGTGATCCCGATCGGGCCGCCGGTGCGCCTCTTCGGCCGCGAGGTGCCGCTCTACATCGCCAATGTCAACATCGGCATTCTGCTGGTGCTGGCGGCGAGCAGCGTCGGGGTGTACGGGATCATCCTGGGCGGCTGGTCGTCGGACAGCAAGTACTCGCTGCTCGGCGGCCTGCGCTCGAGCGCCCAGGTGCTCTCGTACGAGCTGTCGCTCGGCCTCGCGGTGCTCGGCGTGATCATGGCAGCCGGGTCGCTCAGCCTCGTGGACATTGTGGCCGCGCAGGCGCGCGGGTGGTTCATCGTGCGCCAGCCCCTCGCGTTCGTGCTGTTTCTGATCGCGGCCTTCGCCGAAACCAACCGAGCACCGTTCGACCTGCCTGAGTCGGAGCAGGAACTGACCGGCGGCTTCCAGACCGAGTACGGCGGCTTCAAGTTCGCGATGTTCTACGTCGGCGAATATATCGGTGTGATCACGATGGGGGCCCTCACCACGACGCTCTTCCTCGGCGGGTGGCAGGGGCCGATTCTGCCGCCGGTGCTGTGGTTTCTGCTGAAGGTCTTCGTCGTCGTCTGCTTCTTCATCTGGGTGCGGGCGACGCTGCCGCGCGTGCGCTACGATCAGCTCATGGCGCTGGGGTGGAAGATCCTTATTCCCGCCGGTCTATTGAACGTTGCGGCGACCGCGTGCGCGATCGTGTGGGGAGGAGCGTTGTGACGCCGCCCGCGCCGGGTGCCAACGGCCGGAGCGGGGGAGCGGGCCGCCGGATCCGCCAGGCGTGGGCGATGGTGCGCGGGCTCGGTGTTGTCGGCCGCTATCTCTTCCGCGCGCCGGTGACGACGACCTATCCCGACCGAAAGCCGGCCGTGCAGCCGCGGTTCAAGGGCCGGCACTTCCTGACGCTGTTCGCCGACGGAATGGAGCGGTGCGTCGGCTGCGAGCTGTGCGTGATCGTGTGTCCCAGCCAGTCGATCTTCGTGCGCGCCGCCGAGAACGACCCGCTGACACCGCACTCCAGAGGCGAGCGGTACGCGACGGACTTCCAGATCAACATGCTGCGCTGCATCTTCTGCGGCTTCTGCGAGGAAGCATGCCCGACCGGCGCGATCGTGCTGGGGCACGAGTACGAGCTGAGCGCCACGAACCGCCGAGACCTGATCTACACCAAAGACCGTCTGACGGAGCACTATCCGGGCGAGTCCGGACGCGATCCCAACCGGGAGGTGTGACGCGGGTGGACGTGGTCCTGTTCGGGATCACGGCCGTCTGCGCGCTTGCCGGGGGCGCCGGCGTCATCTTATCGCGGCGGCCCGTGCACAGCGCCCTCGGCCTGCTGCTCGTGCTGCTGAGCCTGGCGGTGGACTATCTGCTGCTCGGCGCGCAGTTCATCGCGGCGGCCCAGGTCATCATCTACGCCGGGGCGATCGTCGTCCTCTTCGTGTTCATCATCATGCTGCTCTCGCAGGCTGGGGAGCGGCTCGGCCCGGGTGCGTTCGACGGCCCGGTCGCGGTCCGGTTCGTCGCCGCGCTAGTGGTGTTGCTTGCCGCGGGGCTGATCGCGCTCGTCACCCGGACCCCGTCGGCGCCGGCGCCGGTGCCGGCCGCCTTCGGCACGATCCAGGACGTGGGGCGCTCGCTGTTCGGCCGGTATCTGCTGCCGTTTGAGGCCGCCTCGCTCGTGCTGCTGGTCGGCATGATCGGCGGCGTCGCGTTGGGGCGGCGCCTCGGGCCGCGAACGTGACGGTTCCGGCGCCGTACTACCTCGCGCTGAGCGCGGTGCTGTTCACTGCGGGCACCGCCGGCGTGCTCCTGCGCCGCTCCGCGTTGATCGTGTTCATGTCGGTCGAGTTGATGCTGAACGCCGTCAACCTCTCGTTGATCACCTTCGCCCGGCTCCACGGTTCGGTCGACGGGCAGGTGCTCGTGTTCTTCGTGCTCGTGGTGGCGGCGGCCGAGGTCGTAGTCGGGCTCGCGATCATCGTGGACGTCTTCCGGTCCCGTGAGACCGTCGATGTCGACGACGCGGACGCGCTGCGCGGATGAGCGCCGTGGCCGTCACCGCGGTGCTGATTCCGGCGCTGCCGCTCGCGGGCTGGGTGGTGCTCGGTCTGTGGGGTGGCCGCTGGCCGGGCCGCGCCGCGGGCTGGGTCGCCTCCGCGACGGTCGCCGGGTCGTTCGTCGCAGCGGTCGCGCTGTTCGAGAGCCTCGCGGCCCTGCCGCCGGATGCGCGGACGGTGCAGGTGGATCTGTACCGGTGGATCGCCGCCGGCGCGCTCGCCATCCCGTTCCGCCTTCTCGCCGACCCGCTGTCCGCGGCGATGGCTCGCCTCGTGGCCGGCGTCGGCATGCTGATCCACATCTACTCGATCGGATACATGGCGCGCGACGCCGGCGGCGCCCGCTACTTCGCGTACATGAACCTCTTCATGGCGTCGATGCTGCTGCTCGTGCTGGCCGGCAACCTCGCCGTCATGTTCATCGGATGGGAAGGCGTCGGCCTCTGCAGCTACCTGCTGATCGCGTTCTGGTTCGAACGGCCCGCGGCGGCCCGCGCTGGTGTCAAGGCGTTCGTCGTCACCCGCCTGGGCGACGTCGGTTTCCTTCTCGGGATCTTCGCCGTGTTCGGTACCTTCGGCACGCTGGATTTCACGGCGATCACCCGGGAGGCGGCCGCCCGGCTGCCGCTCGGCGGCGGGTTGGCCACGGCGATCGCATTGCTGCTGTTCCTCGGTGCGGTCGGCAAGTCGGCGCAGTTGCCGCTGTACGTCTGGCTTCCCGACGCGATGGATGGTCCGACGCCGGTCAGCGCCCTGATCCACGCCGCGACGATGGTGACGGCCGGGGTGTTCATGATCGTGCGCCTTCACGCGCTCTACCTGCGCGCGCCGTTCGCGCTCGACGTGGTGGCCGTTACCGGCGCCGTGACCGCGGTGTTCGCCGCCTCCGCGGCACTCGTGGAATCGGACCTCAAGCGGGTGCTGGCCTATTCGACGATCAGTCAGCTCGGGTATATGTTCCTCGCGGTCGGCGTGGCCGCGTGGGCCGCGGGCATTTTTCACCTCATGACGCACGCGTTCTTTAAAGCGCTGCTCTTCCTTGCCGCCGGCGCGGTGATGCACGCGCTCGGCGGCGAGACCGACATGCGGAAGATGGGCGGCCTGGCGCGGCCGCTGCCGAAAACCGCCGCGGCTTTCGGTGCCGGCGTCCTTGCCCTCGCGGGCATTCCGCCGCTGGCGGGCTTCTTCAGCAAGGAGCAGATCCTCGGCGAGGTGTTCGCGGCGGGACACCCCTGGCTGTGGGGCATCGGGCTCTTCACCGCGGGACTCACGGGATTTTACATCACCCGGGCCTACGTGCTCACGTTTGCCGGGCCGCCCGCCCGCGTCCACGAGAACGTTCACGAGGCGCCGCCGGTGATGTGGTGGCCGCTCGCGGCGCTTGTCTTCCTCGCGGTCGTCATGGGCGTGGTGCTCGAACACGTGGTTCCGCTCGCGCCGTGGCTGCAACCTACGCTGGGGGCCGGCGCGCTGAAGTCCGCCGGCGGCGCGGCGGCCGCCGCGGCGGAGCCCGGCGCCGTACACGCGATGCTCTTGGTCGTGTCTGTGGCCGTCGCGGCGGGCGGCATCGTCCTAGGATGGCTGGTCTACGCGCGCGGCGCGATTCGCGGACAGGCGCCGGTGCTCGGAACGATTCTCGCGCACCGCTTCTACATCGAGGATCTCTACGACGCCGCGATTGTCGCGCCGTCGAGGGCGCTCGCGGGCTGGGCCGCGGCTGTCGACCGCGGCGTCATCGACCGCGCGGTCCTCGGCGTCGCCGGTGGGCTTGGATGGGGCGGGGCGGCGCTCCGCCGGCTGCAGAACGGTTACCTCCGGCAGTACGCCGCGTTCGTGCTGATTGGCGCGCTGATCATTCTCGCGTATTGGATGCTGCGGCCGTGAACGGCGTCCTGCTGAGCGTGCTCATCGCGCTGCCGATCGCGGGCGCGGGCGCGGTTGCCTTCATCTCTCCGCGGCGGCCGGCGGCGGCGCGCGCCGTCGGGCTTGCCGCGGCGGTGATCGCGTTTCTGGTGGCGGCGTGGATCTGGGCCGCCTTCCGCCCGGGCCGACCGGGCTTGCAGTTCGAAGAGCACGCCGCCTGGGTGCCGGCCGCCGGGATCGGCTACCACCTCGGCGTGGACGGCCTCTCGGTCAGTCTGATCGCGCTCGTCGCGCTCTTGGTGCCGGTCGCGATGGCCGCCGCGGCGGATCAAGTGCACGACCGCACCAAGGGGTTCGTATTGACGCTGCTGCTGCTCGAGGCGGGGCTGCTCGGGACGTTTCTCGCGCAAGACCTCGTGTTATTCTACGTGTTTTGGGAAGCGATGCTGATTCCGATGTACTTCCTCATCGCGCTCTGGGGCGGTCCCGCGCGCCGGGCTGCGGCGATCAAATTCCTGCTGTACACGATGACCGGCAGCATGCTCATGCTGCTCGCGATCGTCGCCGTCTACCTGCAGGGCGCGCGCGTCATCGGCACGCCGACGTTCGACCTGCCGGCGCTCGCCGCGCGGCCGCTGGGCTGGACGCCCGCGGTAGAGGCGCTGCTGTTCGGCGGGTTCGCGGTCGCGTTCGGGATCAAGATGCCCGTCTGGCCCCTGCACACGTGGCTGCCCGACGCCTACGCGGAGGCGCCGCCGGTGGTGACGGTGCTGCTCGCGGGGCTCATGGCCAAGGCCGGCGCGTACGGCCTCCTGCGGTTCTGTCTGCCACTGTTCCCCGATGCCGTGCGGGCATGGGGCCCGCTGTTCGCGGTGCTCGCCGTCGTCGGCATCCTGTACGGCGGCGCGGTGGCGTGGGCGCAGGGTGATCTGCGGCGTCTGCTGGCGTACGGCAGTCTCAGCCACATGGGGTTCATCCTGCTCGGCATTTTCGCGCTCGACATCCAATCGGTGCAGGGCAGCGTGCTGCAGATGGTCAACCACGGCATCAGCACCGGCGCGCTGTTCGTGCTGGCGGGGATCCTGATCGGCCGGACGGGGCAGGGGCGCACCGACGCTTACGGCGGACTCGCGGCAGCGACGCCGGCGCTCGCGGCCGTGACGCTGATCGTCGTCACCTCGTCGCTCGCCCTGCCCGGCACCAACGGGTTCGTGGGAGAGTTCCTGATTCTGCTCGGTGCCTTCCAGACGCACCCGGTGCACGCGGCGCTGGCCACCGTCGGGGTGGTGCTGGCCGCGGCCTACTTGCTCGCGTTCGTGGGCCGGATCTTCCACGGACCGCTGCGGCCCGATCTCCGCGGGCTGCCGGACCTCCGGCCGCGCGAGTACGCGGTCCTCGCGCCCCTTCTCGCCCTGATCTTCTGGGTGGGCTGGGTCCCCGGCCCGCTGCTCGACCGCAGCGAAGCGACGGTGCGGGCGCTGCTCAAGCCGCGGGCGGTCTTCGTCGCTGGGGCCCCTCACGCCTCGATGACGCCCCCCCCCGCGGGAGTCGAGCGGAAGGGCGGCGCGCCGGTGAAGCAGGCGGTGACGCGACCGTGACCTGGAACGACCTCGCCGCGGCGGCGCCCGAGACGATCCTCGTCGTGACCGCCTGCGTCGTGCTGCTTCAAGACGCGTGGGCCACCGGCGCCGCGCCCGAAGCGGAGCGCCGTGGTTCCGCACCCGCCTGGCTCTCCCTTGCCGGAGTGTGTGCGGCGGCGATCGCCGCCGCGCCGGCGGCCGGCGAAGTCGCCGCGTTCGGCGGCATGTACGTCCGCGACGGGATCACGCGGCTCGCCGACCTGATCGCCCTCGGCACGGCCGCAGTCGGCGTGCTGCTCGCGGACGCCTACGTCCGCCGGATGAGGCTGCCGGCCGGCGAGTATTACGCGCTACTGTTGCTCAGCACCACCGGCGCGATGCTGATGGCGGCGAGTCGCAGCCTCATCGTGTTATTTCTCGGCCTCGAGATCCTGAGTCTCCCGCTCTACGTGCTCGCCGCGATCGCCCGGCGCAGCACACGCTCACAGGAGGCCGGGCTCAAATACCTGCTGCTCGGGGCGTTCGCGACCGCGTTCTTCGTGTACGGGGTGGCGCTCGTGTACGGTGCGGCGGGCACCCTCGACCTGCGCGTGCTCGCCGGGCAGCCGCCCTCGCCGCTGCTCGGCGGCGGCCTCGCGTTGCTCACGGTCGGTCTCGGCTTTGAAGCCGCGCTCGTGCCGTTTCACGGGTGGGCGCCGGACGTCTACGAGGGCGCGCCGCTGCCCGCCGTTGCCTTCATGTCCGTCGTGGCGAAGGTCGGCGCGTTCGGCGGGCTGATCCGGGTCTTCCCGCAGGGGCTTCCCCATGCGGCCGCCGCCTGGGCGCCGATGCTGCAGGGGCTTGCGATCGCGACGATGGTGCTCGGCAACCTGGCCGCATTGCCGCAGACGAACCTCAAGCGCCTGCTCGCCTACTCGGGCGTGGCCCACGCCGGATATCTCCTGATCGGCGTCGCCGCGGGCGGACCGGCCGGCACGGGTGCGGTGTTGTTCTATCTCGCGGTCTACGCGGCGATGAACCTGGGCGCGTTCGGCGTTCTGCTGCTGCTGGACCGGCGCGGGGCGGAGGCGGATCGGCTGGAGGATATCGCCGGTCTATGGGGCCGGGCGCCGTGGGCGGCCTGGACGCTCGCCATCTGCTTCGTCTCGCTCGCCGGCTTTCCGCCGACCGGCGGGTTCATCGCGAAGCTATACCTCTTCCGGGCGGCGCTCGGGGCCGGGCAGACGACGGTCGCGCTCGTCGGCGTGCTTACGAGCGTCGTGTCGGTCTTCTATTATATGCGCGTCGCCTACGTCGCGTTTTCGGGCGAAGCGCCGGCGGACGTGGCGGTGCGGCCCAGCCCGCTCGCCGGCGCGGCGCTGACACTCGCCACGGCCGGCGTGCTGATCTACGGGATCATCCCGGCGCGCCTGACGGCCGCTGTACAGCAGGCCGCCGCTCTGCTCAAGTAGAACCCCCCCAGCGTCGAATGCCCAACGTCGCGCGCGCCCTGGTGCTTGGTCTCTTCGTTCTTTTTGCCTGTGCGGTCTTCGCAAGCAAGCTTCTGCGGATCTACCGCCTCATCCGGTTGGGGCGCGGCCCCGTCGCGCTGGCGCCGCTGCCCGCGCGGCTGCGTGATCTGCTGGTGCAGGTCATTCTGCACCGCCGGGTGCTGCGACGGCCGCTGTTCGGTCTGCTGCACCTGTTCATCTTCTGGGGTTTTCTCGTGCTGCTGACCACGATTGTCCAGGCCGCGGGGGAGGCGGTCTCACCCGGCTGGACGCTGCCGTGGATCGGGACGTCGCCGGGGCTGGCGTTCCTCCAGGACGTGTTCATCGCGTTGGTCTTGGTCGGGGTCGCGATGGCCGTGTGGGCGAGGGTCGGCGCCCGGATCAGGCGCCTCGAGGGTCAGGACCAGCGCGGCGCCTACCTCATTTTGATTCTGATCACCGGGATCATGGTGACGCTGCTGGTGTCGCGCGGCGCGCAAATCGTGCTCGAGCGGCCCGTCTGGGGACCGAGTGCCTGGCTGTCGGGCCTCGTCGCGCGCCTGTTCGCTGCGGCGCCGTCGTCCGCGGTGCGGGCCACCTACGAAACTGCGCTGTGGGGACATCTGCTCATCGTGCTGTACTTTCTGACACTGATCCCCGACGGGAAACACCTGCATCTCGTGACCCTGGTTCCCAACATCCTCTTGCGTCGGGCGCGTCCGCGCGGCGCACTCGAGCCGATCGACATTGAGCATGCCGAGGTCGTCGGCGTCTCAGCACCGGAGCACCTCACCTGGAAGGATCTGCTGGACACCTATGCGTGCATGGAATGCGGCCGCTGCACCGAGGTCTGTCCGGCGAACACTACCGGCAAGGAGCTCGACCCCCGGCGGCTCCATACCGATCTGCGGAAAACGCTCGACCGGACGGCGGGCCCCGCACCGGCCGCACAGGCGGGCCAACCTGAGCCCGCGCTGGTCGGCGGCGTGTTCTCCGATGATTTTCTCTGGCAGTGTCTAACCTGCGGGGCGTGCGTGGAAGAGTGTCCGGCCACGAACGACCACATCGACAAGATCGTCGGGATGCGCCGGCACCTGGTCATGGAGCAGGCGCGCGCCCCCAAGACGATCGAGGAAGCCATGCGCAGCCTCGACGTGCGGGGGACGCCGTTCCGCGGTGCCGCGATGACGCGCACGGCGTGGGCGGACGGCCTCGACGTGCCGATCCTGAGCCACGACGGCCGGAGTCCGGAGTGGCTGTTGTGGGTCGGCTGCGCGTCCGCGTTCAACGAGCGGAATCACGCGACCCTGCGGGCCCTCGCGGACCTGCTACGGCGCGCGGGGGTCGAGTTCGCAATTCTCGGCGATGCCGAACAGTGCACGGGCGATCCGGCGCGGCGGATGGGCAACGAGTATCTGTTCCAGACGCTCGCGCAGAAGAACATCGACACGCTGCGCCGCCACGGTGTCACCAAGATCCTCACCGTGTGTCCGCACTGCTTCAACACGCTGAAGAACGAATATCCGCAGTTCGGCGGCGTCTTTGAGGTGCATCACTCTACGCAGCTATTGGCCCGGCTGGTCGCGGAGGGACGCCTCCGGCCCGCGGCGCCGGTCGAGGGGACGATCACGTACCACGATCCATGCTACCTCGGCCGGCACAACCACGAGTACGAAGCGCCACGCCGGGTTCTGGGAGCGCTGCCCGGCGTCCGCCTCGTCGAGATGGCGCAGTGTCGTGACAAGGGCTTTTGCTGCGGGGCCGGCGGCGGTCTCTACTGGGTGGACGAGCGGGTGGGACAGCGCGTCAACCATGTGCGCGGCGGTCACGTCGCCGAGGCCGGGGCGGACGTCGTCGCGACGGCGTGTCCCTTCTGCATGATGATGTTGGAGGAAGCGAAGGCGGCCAAAGAAGCCGCGTGGCGTCCGCTGGACGTGGCCGAGCTCGTGCGGAAGAGCGTCGCCGACTAACTCAACGAGTACGCAGAGTTACGACCCTACGGGGCACACCAAGCGAGGCGTCGGGCAGCCCTCCCGGGTGGGGGAGTACGAGAAGAGCCGCCCGAGCCTCTCGTGGATCCGCCGGACCTAGCCAAGCCGTTCGCTGCCGTAGTTGAACGGGGCCTCGCTCAGCCGCTCGTTTCCGAACACGCCGGGCGCTTCTGCGCGAACCTCGCCGCCCCAGCCGGCCGGCGCCTCGCCGCGAAGGTTGGTCTCGTGGCCGTCGATGACCGGCACCTCACCGCGGACCTCGGCGCCGTAGTTCGCCGGCGCCTCGCTGCGAAGGTTGGTCTCGTGGCCGTCGATGACCGGCACCTCACCGCGGACCTCGGCACCGTAGTTCGCCGGCGCCTCGCCGCGGAGATTGGTCTCGTGGCCGTCGATGATCGGCACTGCGGCGACGAGCCCTCCCACAAAGAGCAACACGATCGCCTTCCGAGTCAGTGTCATGATCTTCTCCTCCTCCTGTCTCTGGGCGGTGCGTTTGGTCTAACGCGGCCATGATACCCGTGGCGGATCCGCACGGCGATGAACTCGGCCACGGCGGCGTAGTGAACTGTGCCACACCGCGACGCCGGCCGCGGCACGGAGTCGAATCCCTGCGGCCGCGGCCCGGCAGGACCGCCTCATGGAGAGTCGAACAGCCGCCACGATGGCGCCGCGCGACCTGCTGGCCCGCAGCCCGCTGTTCAGCCAGCTCGCTTCAGCCGAGCTCGAGAAGATCGCCGCGCTGCTGCGGCGGCGACGCTACCGCGCCGGCGAGCCGGTCTTTCGCGAGGGCGATCCCGGAACGGCGCTGTACGTCGTCGACACAGGTGAAATTCGGATCCTGCTCGGCGGCGCGGACGGCAAAGAGGTCGTGCTGTCTCTGCTCGGGTCCGGTGAGTTCTTCGGCGAGCTTGCGCTGCTCGACGGAGAGCCGCGCTCCGCGGATGCGGTCGCGACGGTGCCGACGGAGCTGCTCGTGCTGCCGCGGGACGACTTCCTCCGGCTTCTACGCGAGGTGCCGGCGGTCGCGGTGAACATGCTCGCGGCGCTCAGCCGGCGGTTCCGGCGGACGGACCGCCTCGTGCACGATGCGGCGTTCTCGGACGTGCGGACCCGCGTCACGCGCCTCTTGATCGAGCTGGCCGAGACGCGCGGGAGGCTCGGGCCCGGGGGTGTGACAATCGGGCCCCGTCTCACGCAAGGGGAGCTCGCGAGCATGGTGGGGGCGACCCGCGAAAGCATCAACAAGTGCCTCCGCTCGTACGCCGCCCAGGGGCTGCTCCGTCACGAGCGCGGCCGCCTGATTCTCTTGAATGTCGAGCGCCTGCGCGGGCAGATCGTCTAGCAGCCTTCCATCCGCTCCCACGTACCCCGGCGCGCCCCGGTGAGCACGAGTGCGCGCAGCTTCGCCGCCGCCCGCACGGCCACCGGCTGGGGCGCGGGCGCCGTGGCCGCCGCCTGAGACGCCAGCCGTTCCCGCTCCGCCGTCTTAACGGCATCCGCGCAGTGCCCGTCGATGATCCTTTCCACGCTGTACCGGTCGATCATCGCCGTCCCTCCCGATCCGCCGTTGACTCATGGGGTATCACGAACCGCGGTCCGCGGACTATGAACTGGTTCATAGCCGGCGGCGCCCGGCCGTCGTACCCTCAGGGTGACACTCGATACGGCGGAGGCGAGAACCATGTGGCCGCAGCTGTTCGGCGTCGGTTCGGAGCTGGGACTGCTCGTCGCGGGAGGCATGATCGCGGGGATTGGCGCGATCGTCTGGTACGCCATGCGGCCCGCCCAGCCGGTCGGCCCCGACCCCGTGGCGGATTTGTGGCGCGCGTACGAGCAGGGGGAGATTACGTCGTGGGAGGCGGGGCGGCTGTTCCGGATCTTCGCCGCGCAGACGCCCGCCGCCGGATCCGCCGGCCCGCGCGCGCGCGATGAACGGCGGACCGGCGCCGAGGATCTTGGCCGGGGATTCGCCGCATCGCCTGTGGCTGTGCCGGCCGAGGTAGGCCAGCCCGATCTTCAGGGGGTCTAGGACGCGCGGGCGAGGTAGTCGGCCGTGCGGATCGCGAGCGCGGCGATCGTGAGCGTGGGATTCACGGATGCGGGCCCGACGAACATGCTGCCGCCGACGGCGAACAGGTTCGCGCAGCCGTGGAGCGCCCCGAACGAATCCACGGCGCTGTCGCGGGGATCGCGGCCCATCCGGCACGTGCCCATGTGGTGACCGCCCGAGTAGTAGGTCTCGATCCCACCGAGCCGCCCGTCGGCGGCGCCGGTCGCCTTGGCGAACCGGTCGAACAACTCCCGCGCATAGGCGTATGTCGCTTCGTCGAATGCGCTCAGGTCGTAGTGGACGTGCGCGTACGGGTCGCCGAACCGGTCGCGCACCGAGGAGAGCGTGACGGTCCGCCGCATCTCTGGGGCGGCTTCGCTGTGCAGTGTCACGTCGCGCCGCAACGTCAACGGCGCGAACCGGTCGAGCACCTCTGCGCCGTCGTGGGCGCCGGCCGCGCCGTCGTCGGACCACGGGATGATGTTCGCAGAGAACTCGACCTTGACCGCGCCGTGCCGGCCCCGGGCCGGCGGCCGCAGGAACTGATGGCTCTGCCCCGTCCAGCGGCCCAGCCGGCCCGGCATCATCCGCTCCGCGTAGCGCAGGCTGCCGCTCCACAAATGGTGGAAGGTCAGCCGGCGTCCGACGACGCCGTTAATCGGCACGCCGTCGGCGCGTCGGTCGCGGCTCGACAGCAGCAGCAGACGAGCGTTTTCGATCGCCCCGCCGGCGAGGATGATTACCGGTGCCCGGGATTCGCGATCGCCGCCCCCGCCGTTGGCGCGATAGATGAGGGAGGTCGCCCGCCGTCCGCCGTCGCCGGTGACGATCCGCCGGACGGACGTCTCGCGGTGGATGGTGCAGCGGCCGGTCGCGATCGCGCGGGCAAGATGGTAGTTTGGCGAGTAGCGCACGCCGATCGGGCACACGTCGCAGGCGCCGAAGTTCTGGCAGCCGGGCCGGTCGCCGTACGCCAGGCGGGTGGCGGCCTGCGGCGTCGTATGCAGAACGATGCCGGCGGCGGCCAGCCGCGCGGCGAACTTTCGATCCTCGTAGCTCAGCTCGAACGGCGGCAGCGGAAACGGCCGCGAGCGCCGCGGCGCGAACGGGTTGTCGGCATCGGTGCCCGACACGCCGAGCAGCGCTTCGGCGCGGCTGTAGTACGGTTCGAGATCGTCGTAGTCGATCGGCCAGTCGTCTCCGAAGCCGTAGAGCGCTTTCGTGCGGAAGTCCTCCGGCATCAGTCGCAGCGCGATCCCGGCCCAGCGCGTGGCGGTGCCGCCGATCACCATGTGGCGTTCTTGATCGACGTCGCCGCGGTACGTGCCGGACGTTGTGAGCCCCTGCAGGTCGAACGGCAGGCGGTACGCGGGGTTCTCGTACCGGTGACGGAAGCGGTCCTCGAACTGCGGCGTGTGCGGATACGGGTACTCGGGGCCGCGCTCGAAGATCTCGACCCGCCGGCCCTGCGCGGTGAGCAGGTAAGCGATCAGAACACCGGCGATGCCGGATCCGACGATTGCGAACTGCGGGCGGTCAGTCGGGGGCACGGCGGTAGCGGTCAAGGCCGCGCGGCGTCCCCGGCCAGCCGTCGTATCCGGTCAGCACCCAGGCGTCGGTGCCGGCGAAGAGCGCGAGGGCTTCCTCGAAGATGAAGCGGTCGTAGGCGGCCCAGGCGCGTCCGCCGTCCGCCATCCAGGCACGGTCGAGCACGGAGCGCGGCTCGCGGGCACGGGCCGCGGGACGCAGCAGCCGGGCGCGATCAGGCGCGCCGCACGCCGCAAACGGACAGTGAGCCGCGCGCCGGGCGTCGCGCTCGATGCGCGCCGCGAAACGCTCGTACAGTGCGCGGTATCCGGGCAGATGCTCCGCGCGCCATCGGAAGTACTCGGCGTAGTGCGACGTCTCAATCGACCGGCCGATCACCGTTCGGGCAGCCGCGACGAGGGTCGAGATGGTGCCGTCGCCGAGCGGCCCAGGCGCGCTCGCGTCGAGAGCCGGCGTCCACCCGTGACGTGCCGCTCCCTCGACCCAGCGCCAGACGCCGAACGCGGCGGCGGCGCACGTCCCCACCATGGCCCCGAGTAGGGTCCGGCGAGTAACTCGGCGCCCGACGGGCATTACGCCACGGAAGGCCGGCGGTCCGCCCACGGCCGGCGCGTCTCAAACGCCGCGGCCGCCCGCAGGACCGACGCATCCGCAAACCGCGGCCCGACGATCTGGAGCCCGACGGGGAGGCCGGACGTGGTCCACCCCGCCGGCACCGTGATCGCCGGGTAGCCGATCATGTTGATCGGAAACGTGAACGCCAGCCAGCCGAGCGGGCCGACGGCCGTGCCGCCGATCTTCTCGTATACGTGCTGTCCCAGCGGCAGCGGTGGGGCGGCGAGGGTCGGCGTCAGCAGCAGGTCGTGCGTCGCGAAGAACTCGCGGAACGCGTCGTTCAGCGTTCGGCGGACGTTGGCAGCTTGGACGAAGTCGACCGCGCTCGGGCGCTGGCCCATCTCGATGTACCGGACGAGCCCGGGATCCATCCGCGTCCGCCACTCCGGCAGATAGCCGGCGAGCCGCGCCGCGATGGTGGCCGGGAACAACGCGCCGAAGGCATCGGACGGGTCCGCGAAGCGCGGCGAGACTTCCTCGATGCGGAGGCCCGCGTCCTCGAACTCCCGCACGGCGGATTCGGTGATGCGCCGGACTTCGGGGTCCACCGGAGCATAGCCCCAATCCGGCGTCCAGCCGGCCCGGACGTTCGACAGGCCGCCGTCTGGGGCGCCGATCCAATCCGTGCCGTCGTCCGGAAGGGACATCAGGTCGCGCGGATCGGGCCCGGCGATCACGGACATCATCACCGCCGCGTCGCGGACGGTGCGCGTCATCGGCCCGGTGTGCGAGAGCGTCTCGAGGCCACCATAGACCGGCGCCATGGCCACGCGGCCGAGCGTCGGCTTGAATCCGACGATGCCGCAGCAGCTGGCGGGGATGCGGATCGAGCCGCCGGCGTCGGTGCCGATCGTGAGCGGTCCGAGGCCGGCCGCCACGGCTGCGGCGCCACCGCCCGTCGAGCCGCCCGGGGTGTGGTCGAGGCTCCAAGGATTGCGGGTCGCGCCGAAGACCGGGTTGTCGGTGGTGCCCCGGTAGCCGAACTCGGGCGAGTTCGTCATGCCGACGATCACCGCGCCCGCCGCGCGGAGGCGTTCGACCGCCGGGGCGTCCTCGGGCGCGATGAACCGCTCGAAGATTCGCGAGCCCCACGTCGTGCGCACTCCTTTGACCATCACGAGGTCCTTGATCGTCACGGGAACACCCGCCAGCGGGCCGAGGTTTTCGCCACGCGCGAGGCGCGCTTCGACGTCCCGCGCGGCCGCACGAGCGAGGTCCTCCGTGACGGTCACGAGTGCGTTGATCGACGGGTTGACCGTGCCGATCCGGTCGAGCACCGCTTCCACCGCCTCGGTGGGCGAAACGCGCCCGGCGTGGATCGCGGCGGCGAGCTCTGTGGCCGGCGTGAAGCACAGATCCGTCGCGTTCATGGACGCACCTCGTGGCGAGAGTGGGATGCGGAGAGGATCGTATTCGGCTCGGCCGGCCGCGGACGGCGCCGGCTCGTCCAGACAAACCAGACACCCCAGCCGATCAGCGCGAGCGCCGCCAGCTGTCCGAGTGTTAGGAACAGCGGCGTTCGGTCTTCCGGCCGCAGAAAGTCGAGAAGAATGCGAAGCATCGAGGAGCCGACGATCGCGGACCACCAGACGGCACCGTCGAACGGGCGGCGCCGGGCGACCGCCAGGACCCCGCTGAGAACGGCGACGGTCCCCGTTATCTCATAGAGCGGCAGCGGGTGGCGCGGGCCGCCGGGCAGGCCGGGGACGGCGATGCCCCACGGTAGCGACGTCGCCGCGCCGAACAGCTCGCCGTTCATGAAGTTGCCCCAGCGGACCAGGACGATTGCGACGAGCATGGCCGGCGCCATCGCGTCGAGCAGCCGCCACACCGGCACACGGTGGCGCGGGCACCACCAGGCGAGGAAGACGAGCCCCGCCGCGATCGAGCCGTGGGAGGCGAGGCCGGCGTACGGTGGAAGGATGGCCGCGAGGGGCCGGCCGGCGAATTCGCCGAGGTGCGAGACGACGTAGCCGCCGCGCGCACCGATCACGAGCGTCGCGAGGAACGGTACGGCGAGCGCGTCAATGAGGGCGCGGTCAATGCCGAAGCGGACGGCAAAGCGGGCGGTGATCGGAATCGAGACAAACAGGGCGAGGCCCATCATGACGCCGTACCACCGGACGGTCAGCGGGCCGAGTTCGAAGAGCACGGGGTGCATCGGCGTCAGTATAACAATTGACACCTGTGGACGCGTGTGCTACCGTGGGCTGACAACTGAATAGCAACTCTTATCCAGAGTGGTCGAGGGACGGGCCCGATGACACCCGGCAGCCTACCAGGTTTTCCCGCCTGGCGTGGTGCTAAATCCCGCGGAGATCCAATTCCGGTAGATAAGAGGGAGAGATCCCCCTCGGAGTTGGGAGGGGGATTTTTGTTGGAGCCAGATGGGAGGGGAGAAATGGGAGCAGTCGGGCTGGCATGTCGCGAGTGCGGCCGGAAGTATTCGCTCGATCCGATCTTCGTATGTGACGCATGTTTCGGTCCGCTCGAGGTGCAGTACGACCTCGCCGGGCTGAGCGGCCAGACGCTGCGGACGCGGATTCTTTCCGGTCCGGCGTCGATCTGGCGGTACCAAGATTTCCTTCCGGTCCAACGCGTGCCGGCTTGGGACCTCGCGCCCGGGTACACCCCGCTCGTCCGTGCCGAACGGCTCGGCGGTGCCATCGGGCTGCGCAACCTCTACCTCAAAAACGACACCCGCAATCCGACATGGTCGTTCAAAGACCGCGTCGTTGCTTGCGCAATGGCAGCGGTCCGCACGTTCGAGTTCGGTGTGGTGTCGTGTGCGAGCACCGGCAACCTCGCGAACGCCGTTGCCGCGCACGCAGCGAAGGCGGGGCTCCGGGCGGTTGTCTTCATTCCGACCGGTCTGGAACACGCGAAAGTGGTGACGACGTCGGTCTACCGGCCCACCGTCGTGGAGGTGGAAGGCACCTACGACGACGTCAACCGGCTCTGCCTCGAAATTGGGGAAGAGCACCGCTGGGCGATCGCCAACGTGAACCTCCGGCCGTACTACTCTGAGGGCGCCAAGACGCTCGCGTTCGAGGTGGCCGAGCAGCTCGGCTGGCGCGCGCCCGACCGCGTCGTCGTGCCCGTCGGGTCCGGCAACATGTTCGTAAAGATTCAGAAAGGTTTTGACGAGTTCCAGCGGCTCGGCGTGATCCCGCCGCACACGGTGCGCATGACCGCGGCGCAGGCGGAAGGGTGCGGCCCGGTCGCGACCGCCTACAACGCCGAGACCGACACGGTGGCGCCGGTGATCCCGAGCACGCTCGCCAAGTCGCTCGCGATCGGCAACCCGGCGGACGGGCCGTACGTACTCGACATCGCGCGCCGCACCGGCGGGGCGGTCGCGGCCGTGTCCGACGCGGAGACGGTCGAGGCGATCCGGCTGCTCGCCGAAACGGAGGGCTTGTTCACGGAACCGGCCGGCGGCGTCACGGTCGGCGTGCTGCGGAAGCTCGCCCTCGCCGGCGCGATCGATCCGGACGAGACGGTGGTCGCCTATATCACCGGTATCGGGCTGAAGGCGCTCGAAGCGGTCGAGTCGCAGCTCGCGGCGGCGGTGCGGATCAAACCGACGCTGGCGTCGTTCGAAGAGCGCGTGTTGCAGGCCGTGCCCGCGTAGCCGCGACAGGAGGGAACGTTTTCATGTCGGTTCGTGTGCGCATTCCCACGCCGCTCCGCCAGTTGACGAACGGCGCGCGGCTGATCGAGGTCGGCGCCGCCGACCTCGGACAGGCGATCGACGAGCTCGACCGCCAGTTTCCGGGGATTCGAGGACGGCTCATTGATGAGAAGGGCGAAGTCCTTCGGTTCGTCAACATCTTCGTCAACGAGCGGGACATCCGGTTCCTCGGCGGCCTGAAGACGCCGCTCGCCGACGGCGCGGAAGTCTCGATCGTCCCCGCGATGGCCGGAGGTTGAGGCCGGCCGTGAATAGAGGCCTGCCCCTGGACGTTCCGGCCACGTAATCGAGCGCCGGGCCGAGGAGCCCGGCACTCCGCGCCGAAGGCAAAACCCGTGACCGCGAAGCCGCATCACGCGCGGGCGCAGCCGCGCGAAGTTGAGCCGGATGTCCGCCGGCGGATCGAAACGCTCCGCGAGCAGATCCGGTACCACATCCACCGGTATTTCGTGCTCGACGCCTCCGAGATTTCAGACGAGGCGTACGACGCGCTCGTCCAGGATCTCCGCGATCTCGAAGCCGCGCACCCCGCGCTCGTCACGCCTGATTCGCCGACGCAGCGGGTGGGCGCGCCGCCGTCCGCGGCGTTTCAGACGGTCACGCACCCGTACCCGATGCTTAGCCTCGCCAACGCGTTCACCGAAGAGGACCTGCGGGCATGGCACCGCCGCGTCGTCGGCGTCCTCGGCGAGGGACGTGTCGCGTTCGTCTGCGAGCTCAAGATGGACGGCGCCGCCGTGTCACTGGTGTACGAGGGCGGGGTCTTCACCCGCGGCGCGACGCGGGGCGACGGCGTGCGGGGGGAGGACGTCACGCCGAACCTCCGGACCGTCGCGCCGCTGCCGCTGCGCCTGCGCGAGGGCGAGACATCGGTGCCGCGGTTCGCCGAGTTCCGCGGTGAGTTGTACCTGACCGCCCGCGCCCTCGACGCCGTGAACGAGGAGCGGGGCCGCGCCGGCCAGGCGCTTTTTGCGAATGCCCGCAACGCCGCGGCGGGCTCGCTCCGTCAGCTCGATCCCGCGATCACGGCATCCCGCCCGCTGGGCCTTTTCGTGTACCAGGTTGGGGCCGTACCGGGCGTTCGCTTCCGCACCCACTTCGCGGCCCTTCGGTGGGCCGAGAACCTCGGGATGCCCGTGAACACGCACATTCGGCGGCTCGAATCGCTCGACGACGTGCTGCGGTACATCGAGGAGTGGACGACGAAGCGAGCCGGGCTACCCTACGGCACAGACGGGGTGGTCGTCAAGGTCGACTCGCTCGACCAGCAGGCCGAACTCGGCGCCACGAGCCAGGCGCCGCGGTGGGCGATCGCGTACAAGTTTCCGGCCGAAGAGGCCGAGACGCGCGTGGCGGACATCTTCGTGAGCGTCGGGCGGACGGGTGCGCTCACGCCCGTCGCCGATCTCGAACCGGTGCGTGTGTCGGGCGTGATCGTGCGCCGCGCAGGGCTGCACAACGAAGACGAGATGCGGCGCAAGGACGTGCGCATCGGCGACCGGGTGATCGTGCGGCGGGCCGGCGAGGTGATCCCCGAGATCGTGCGTGTGCTCACGGAGAAGCGGACGGGCGAGGAGCGGCCGTTCGAGATGCCGGCGACGTGTCCGATCTGCGGGTCGCCGGTCGACCGGCGGCCTGGCGAGGCGGTCGCGCGCTGCACCGGCGGGGCGATCTGTCCCGCGCAGGTGCTGAACAGGCTGATCCACTTCGCGTCACGCGGCGGCGTCAACATCGACGGCGTCGGGCCTCGGCTGCTGCAGCAACTGCTCGACCGAGACCTGATCGAGGACCCCGCGGATCTGTATCGGCTGACCAAGGATCAGATCCTCACGCTCGAGCGGATGGCCGACAAGTCCGCGGAGAACGTGATCGCCGCGATCGACAGGAGCCGCCGTCCACCGCTCGGCCGTCTGATCTACGCTCTCGGCGTTCGGCATGTCGGCGAGCACGTCGCGGAGCTGCTCGCGGGGCGCTTCCGCACGCTGGAGACGCTGGCGGCGGCGTCCCAGGAGGAGATCGCCGCCGTACCCGGGATCGGTCCGACGATCGCCGAGAGCGTCGCGGAGTTCTTTGCCACGGCGCAGTCGCAGGCGCTCGTGCGCAAACTGCGGCAAGTCGGTGTGGAGCCGGCGCCGCCTGAGCCCGCGGTCGCGGGCCCGCTCGCCGGCAAGAGTTTCGTGTTTACCGGGACGCTCGCCGCGATGTCCCGGCGGGACGCCGCAGCCCGCGTCGAGGCGCTCGGCGGCACCGTCGTCGAGCGCGTGAGCAAGACTACGCATTACCTCGTGGCGGGCGAAGAACCGGGCAGCAAACTCGCCGGCGCCCAAAAGGCCGGCATCCGGGTGCTCGACGAGCCGGCATTTCTCGCGTTGCTCGACGAGGTTCCTTCGTGAGCCGGCAGTACCGCCGCAGCGGCGTGACCCGCGGTGCCCGCCGCCGGGGGCGTCCGGTGCTGGGCTGGCTCTTCGTGATCGCCGTGTTGGTTGCGGCCGCGGTTATCGTCGGACGCGCGGTGCGCGTTCCGCTTCCGGGACGCCATCCCGCGGTAGGACCGCCGCAGGCGGAGGTGCAGGTATTCCTCGTTCGCACCGAACCGGGCGGGCGGGCACAGACCCTTATCGCCGTGCGCCGCCGCGTGCCGGAGGGGCCGGAGGAGGCGCTGGCCGCGGAAGCGCTGCGGGCGCTGCTGGACGGGCCTATGCGCGCCGAACGGTCGCACAGCCTCACGAGCGAGATTCCGTCCGGCACGGTGCTGCGGTCCTTGACGCTCAGCGGCGGTGTCGCAACGGTCGACCTGGGCGTGACCTTCGCGCAGGGCGGCGGTTCCAGCAGCATCCTGGCGCGCGTCTGGCAGGTCGTCTACACCGCGACCCAGTTTCCGGATGTCTCTTCCGTGCAGTTCCTGATCGGCGGCCGCCGGGTGGCCGCGCTCGGCGGTGAAGGCCTGATGATCGGGGCGCCGATGCGCCGCCCCGCCTCGGTCCCGACGTTCTGACAGCAGGCGCGAAGGGCGCCGGGAGCCCCGCGGAGACGGGAGGGACCGCTTCCGGAGTGGAGAATACGCGGAGAACTATGCCCCGCGAAATCTTCGCCGACGAGATCGAGCGGTTTCTTCAAGGGCTCGAGGGCGTCTCCTCCGCCCGAGTCCTCACCGGGCCCGCCGGCGAGATCTCGTACGTGTACGTGACGACCGAGAGCGCCCACGATAGTCGGGGGCTGCGCCACGGGGTCGTCGCCGCCCTGCAGTCGCGCTTCAGTATCCCAGTCGAAGAGTGGCGGGTTCGGGTCACGCAGCTGCGGGCGGGCCTGCAGCCGGTCGAGATCCCCCGCTTCCGCGTCGTGCGCGTCGAGGAAACCGCGTCGGCGGCCGATATCGCGGTAACGGTGAAGCTGCAGTGGACGCGCGGATCGGACGTGCGGTCGGCGATCGGACAGGCGCGCGGCCGCGGGGGCAGCGTCCAACGCCCGCGCACGCTCGCGGCCGCGGCGCTTGCCGCCGTGCGCGACGCGCTGGACGTCTCGCACGCCGATCTGACGCTCGAGCGAGTGGGGACGCTGACGTTCCTCGACCGTCCCGTGATGCTCGTGGCGCTGTCCTCAGGCGGACCGCAGAGCCGCGGCGCGGCCGGCGCCCCGAGCGGGCCTCCGACGTTTGTCGGGACGGCCTTCGACGATGCCGCGTTGCCGGGGGCGGACGACACGGTCGAGCCGGCAATTACGGCCACGCTCGACGCCGTGACGCGCTGGATGCTCCACGCCGCGTTGGTCATTGAACCCGGCCGGTCGATGCACCGGCGCGAGCGGCTCGAAGCGATGCGCCATTTTGTCTTGGACGCTACACGAGCTGAGCACCCGGGGCCGGATTCCCCGGCCGAGATGAAGTCGGGGCCCGCGGAGCGCGTGCCGGCCGATCCGGTTCCGACGCCGGAGCGGCCGACGCCGGAGTCGCCGGCCGCGATGACATTCCACTTTCGGGCGGGTTATGGAGCGCCCGCCGCCGCGGAAGCGGGCGGGGCGCCTGCGTACGGTGGGCTGTCTCGGATTGCGCCCGGGCGACCGCTGCCCAGGCGGTTCGAGATCGTGCGCAACGGTCACGACCGCGCCGGTCCGTCGGCGGGCGTAGACTCTCCACGTGAGACGGGTCCGCACACAAGGGGGGAGACGGCGATGGGCCTGCAGCAAGATACGTCCGACGCACCATCGGGGGTTCGCGCCGCGCGCAGCTCCGGCGTAGAGGATAACTTCTACCGGTCGCTCGTCCTCGAGCGGACGCCCGTGCATCTTCGCTGCCGGGACGGCTACGAGGTCCACGAGGCGATCATCCGGGACGCCGGTACATATGCGCTGCTGGTGGAGACCCCGGAGGGCCTGGAGCTGTTCTTCAAGCACGCGATCATTTCGGTTCGCGTCCTGCCCAAGGCAGCCGCGCAGGCGTAGGAGAGCCCGGGGGTGTCGGAGCCGGACGGCCGGCGCCTCGACGAACTGCGCGCGCGCCGGGCCCGTGCCGAGGCGGGCGGCGGGAATGAGCGTGTCGCGCGGCAGCACGACGCCGGGAAGCTCACGGCGCGCGAACGCGTACACGAGTTCCTCGACCCCGGCACCTTCGTCGAGCTGGACCGCTTTGTCTCCCATCGATCCGCAGAGTTCGGGATGGACAAGGTGGAGGCGCCGGGGGATGGTGTGATCACGGGCTATGGCGCCGTTCACGGCCGTCTCGTCTACGTCTTCTCCCAGGATTTTACGGTTCTCGGCGGGTCGCTTGGCGAGGCCCACGCCGCGAAGATCTGCAAGGTCATGGATCTCGCGGTGCGCAACGGCGCGCCGGTGATCGGGCTCAACGATTCCGGCGGGGCGCGCATCCAAGAAGGTGTCGCGAGCCTCGGCGGCTACGCGGAGATCTTCCTTCGCAACACGCTGGCCAGCGGCGTCGTCCCGCAGATCTCCGCCATCATGGGGCCGTGCGCGGGCGGTGCCGTCTACTCTCCGGCGATCACCGATTTCACGATCATGGTGCGCGGCACGAGTTACATGTTCGTCACCGGGCCGCAGGTGGTGAAGACGGTCACCCGCGAGGAGGTCACGCTGGAGGACCTCGGCGGCGCGGAGGTCCACGCCGCGCGCAGCGGCGTCGCACACTTCGTCGCCGGCTCGGATGAGGACGCGCTCGCGCTGATCCGCCGCCTCCTCACGTTCCTGCCGCAGAACAATCTCGACGGAGTCCCCCGCGGCGAGGCCGCCGACGATCCCGGGCGCATGGATCAGGCGCTCGACACGATCGTACCGTCCGATCCGAACCGGCCGTACAACATGCGGGACGTCATCACGCGCGTTGTCGATCGGGGAGACTTCCTCGAAGTCCACGAAGCATTCGCGCCCAACATCGTCGTCGGGTTTGCCCGGCTCGGCGGCCGGTCCGTCGGGATCGTCGCCCAGCAGCCCGCGGTCCTGGCCGGCGTGCTGGACATTAACAGCTCGGTGAAGGGCGCGCGGTTCGTCCGGTTCTGCGACGCGTTCAACATTCCGCTCGTGACGTTCGTTGACGTTCCAGGCTTCCTGCCGGGCACCGGGCAGGAGCACGGCGGCATCATCAAGCACGGCGCGAAACTCCTCTACGCCTACTGCGAGGCGACGGTGCCCAAGCTCGCCGTGATCACCCGGAAGGCGTACGGCGGCGCCTACGACGTGATGTCGAGCAAGCACATTCGCGGCGACCTCAATCTGGCGTGGCCGACCGCGGAGATCGCCGTGATGGGGCCCGAAGGCGCGATCGACATCGTGTTCCGCCGCGAGATCGAGGCGGCCGACGACCGGCAGGCGATGCGCGCGCGCCTTGCCGCGGAGTACCGCGCCAAGTTCGCGACACCGTACGTCGCCGCCTCGCGGGGCTACATCGACGACGTAATCGAACCGCGGGAAACGCGGCCGCGTCTCATCTCGGCGCTAGAGATGCTCGCCGGGAAGCGCGACCGCAACCCACCGCGCAAACACGGGAACATCCCTCTGTAGCGGGGCGTGCCCCCGTGCGCGCGGCATGACTCCGCACGGCGCGGCGCGAACAGGCTCGTCGTGAGCCGCGTGTCCCGCCGGACCGCCCATCCCATCCGCAAAGTGCTCGTCGCCAACCGCGGCGAGATCGCGCTGCGCGTGATCCGCGCCTGCCGTGCGAGCGGTCTTGCGGCCGTCGCGGTCTACAGCGATGCGGACCGTGCGGCGCCGCACGTGACGGCCGCGGACGAGGCGCACCGCCTCGGACCCGCGCCGGCGGCGGAGTCGTACCTGTCCGTCGGTGCGATCATCGATGCGGCCCGAGCCTCCGGGGCGGACGCAGTGCACCCCGGGTACGGCTTTCTCGCCGAAAACCCGGCGCTCGCGGCGGCATGCCGCGAGGCGGGGGTGGTGTTCGTCGGGCCGCCCGCCGAAACGCTGGCGCGTTGCGGGGACAAAGCCGAAACCCGGCGGGCGGCCCGGGGCGCGGGCGTGCCGATCCTCCCCGGCACCGACCCGCTCGACGACACCGCCCTCGCGCGGGAAGCGGACCGGATCGGCTTTCCTGTTCTCCTCAAAGCGGCGGCGGGGGGCGGCGGGAAGGGCATTCATCGGGTGCGCGCGGCCGGCGAACTGGCCGCCGCGGTCCGGCTGGCGCGCGGAGAGGCTCGGGCCGCCTTTGGCGACGATCGAGTCTACGTCGAGAAGTGGCTCGAGCACGCCCGGCACATTGAGGTTCAGATCTTCGCCGATGCGGCGGGATCGCTCGTCCATCTCGGCGAGCGCGACTGCTCGATCCAAAGGCGCCACCAGAAGGTGATCGAAGAGTCGCCGTCTCCCGTCCTCGACGCCCCGCTGCGCGAGGCGATGGGCCGCGCCGCGGTCGCGGCCGCCCGGGCCGTCGGCTACGTGAACGCGGGGACGGTGGAGTTCGTCGTCGGCGGCCGGGAATTCTACTTTCTAGAAATCAACGCGCGGCTCCAGGTCGAGCATCCGGTGACCGAAATGGTGACCGGCTTCGACCTCGCGCGCCTGCAACTTGCCATCGCGAGCGGCGAACGGCTGCCGTGTCCGCAGGACCGCATCGTCGCGCGCGGCCACGCGATCGAGGCCCGGATCTCCGCAGAAGATCCCGACGCGGGTTTCGTGCCGTGGGTCGGCCGCGTTGGGGAAGTCTTGCTGCCGGGCGGCCCCTGGGTCCGCGTCGACGGCGCGCTCGTGCCGGGGATGGAAGTCACACGCCACTACGATCCGATTCTGGCCAAGGTGATCGCATGGGGCGAAACGCGGGCCGAGGCGATCGCGCGGCTGGTCGAAGCGGTGCGGGAGACCGTGATCACCGGAGTCCCGACGACGGTGCCGTTCCTCCGCTGGGCGCTGGCCCATCCCGCGTTCCGCGACGGGACGTATACGACGCGCTTCGTCGAGACGGAGTGGGAGGCCCGAGATCGGACGCCCCCCGAGGGAGCCGCGGAAGCCGCGGCCGCGCTTGCGCACCGTGCAGACCGCGCGGTCCCGCCGCCGGTGTCCCAGGACGGGGGTGCCTGGGCGCAGGCCGCCCGCCGCGATGCGCTGACGTGAAAACGTATCACCTCCGAATCGACGGCGCCGCGTTCGAAGTCGCGATCGACGACGCGCCGGGCGGCCTGCGCGCGACCGTCACCCCAGACATGACGTCGCCGGATCCACCGCGCGCCGCAGCGCGCCGCCTCGATCTGGCGGAGATCGTACCGGGCTGCTACTCGCTGCTCGTTGACGGCCGGTCGCACACGCTCGTCGTCGCGGCCTGGCGGGACGACGGTTCCCGCGCGCGCCGCGGCGGGG
>DATEGA010000086.1:0-7179 GCA_035280345.1 bacterium
CCCCGCCGCGGCGCGCGCCCGCGACGGCACGCTCACGCCCTCCCGAAAAGCCCGGTCGGCCGCACGGCGAGGATGAGCGCCATCGGCGCGAAGAGCGTGAAGTAGGAGAGCTCCGGGAACATCGCCTTGCCGAAATTGTCGAGCAGTCCGACGAGCAGGCTCCCGACGAAGGCGCCCTTGAGGCTCCCCAGGCCGCCGACAATGACGACGACGAACGTCAGCGGCAGCACGTCGAAGTCGGCGCCGGGATAGATCGAGAGGAACGCGCCGCCCATCACTCCGCCGGCGGCGGCGAGAAACGCCCCGAGCGCGAACACGCCGGTCATCACGCGGCCGACGTTGATGCCTAGGCCGCGCGCCATTTCGGCGTCGTCGACGGCGGCGCGCACGGTGGCACCAAGGCGCGTCCGCTCGAGCAGCAGCCACAGACCGGCAAACACACAGAACCCCAAGCCCATCACGAACAACCGGTACGATGGAAAGTACACACCGCCGAGCTGCGCCGTCCCGGACAGCGCGGCCGGGACAGGAATGGTCTGCGGATCCCCACCCCAGAGCAAAAGCGCCAGGTCCGAAAACAGAAACGCGAACCCCATCGTGAGCAGCACTTGAGGCAGCGTCTGTAGGTGAAACCGCGCGAGGAACCACCGCTGCATCGCGACGCCGACGGCGGCGACGACGGCGCCTCCCGCGAAGATCGCGAGCGGAAACACCGACGTCCAGCGCATCACCGACAGCCCAACGTACGCGCCGAGCAGATAGTACGAGCCGTGCGCGATGTTGGCCACGCGCATCAGACCGAAGATTAGCGTCAGTCCGCTCGCGAGCAGGAAGAGCAGCGCGCCGAACGAGAGGCCGTTCAGCGCCTGCTGCAGGTAGAACGCTGCGCTCACGGCCTTAACGCTCGAGCCGCAGGAGCCGCGCGGCGTTGCCGGCCTCGATCGCCGCGGCGTCACCCGGCGGAAGGCCGATCCTGCTGAGGCGCGCGGCCGGCTCCGTATCCGCCATGTCGTAGGGCAGGTCGGTGCCGAGCAGCACGCGCTCCGGGCCGGCGGCTTCGATCAAGAACCGGAGCGCCCGGTCGCCGTGGGTGATCGTGTCGGTGTAAAACCGCGGAAAATATGCCGACGGAGCCTGCCGGAGGGCGCTTTTCACTTCCGCCCGCACCGCGTAGGTGTGGTCGAGCCGCCCGAGCAGAAACGGCAGCGAGCCGGCGCCGTGGGCCAGCACGATCTCGAGGTCTGGATGGCGGTCGAGCACACCCGCCATAGCGAGGCGCGCCCCGCAGAGGGCGGTCTCGTTTGGGTTACCGATCGAGTTGTCGAGGTGCCACCCGCTCATGCGTTCCCCGCCCGCGTTGTTGAGCGGGTGGGTGAAGACCGGCAGGCGCAGGCGTACCGCGCACTCCCAGAGCGGCTCGAACGACGGGTCGTCGAGGTAGCGGCCGTTGACGTTCGTGCCCGCGTACAGCGCCCGGCAGCCGGCGCGGGCCGCCCTCTCGGCTTCCGCCACAGCCGCCGGGACGTCCTGCAGCGGCAGCGTCGCGAACGCCAGGAACCGGCCGGGATGCGCGCGGGCGATCGCGGCGATCTCGTCGTTGAACACGGACGCGAGTTCGCGCCCGACGTCCGGGGGCGCCCAGTACAGCATCGGCGGCGAGAGCGACAGCGCCTGGACGGCGATGCCCCAGCGCTCGAGCGCCGCCAGGCGCTCCGCGACGTCCCAGAACACCGGCCCAATCGTCGAACGCTGGCGGGGGCTGCTCCAGACGATCCGCTTGCCCCCGCGCATTTCCACTTTGGCGCCGTGCTTCGCGCCGATCCGGTCGAGCGCGGCCAGAAACCGATCCGGAAAGACGTGGCTGTGAATATCGACGATCATCGGCGCGCGCGCCTAGGCCATCATGTCGTCGGCGTGCTCGCACAGCGTGAAACGCTCGTGCCCGGTGTCGGTCACGACGATGTTCTCCTCGAGCCGCACCGTCTGCGGGAGCCCCGGGTGGCCGGCGAACGTTTCGATCGCGAAGTACATGTTCTTCTTGAGCTCGGCCGGATACTTGAGCGAGTACGCGCGGGAAATCCACATCCCCTCGTACAGGCTGAGGCCGATGCTGTGCGCGAACTGCTGGAGCGAGACGCTGCCGTACTTGTCATCGTCGTAGACCGGGAAGTGCTTCGCCACGTCCGCCGACGTCGCCCCGGCGCGGACCGCGCCGATCGCCGCGTAGAGCGACTCGTAACATTCCTTGTAGAGGTCCTTCTCCTGCTGCGTGGGCTTGGCGGCGACCTTCCAACAACGGACGAAGTCGATGAAGTAGCCGCCCGGGCCGACGGCGTTGATGTCGATGATCATCAGGTCGCCCTGGCGGATGATCTTGTCCGTGTGCCAGCGGCGATAGGGGCTCGTATTGCCGCCCGAGGCGACGATGATGTCGTACACAAAGTCAAAGCCGCTGCGGTAGAGGTACTCGTTGACCTTCGCGCAGACTTCCGCTTCGCGCACACCCGGCTGCGCCCACTCGTGCTTGGCCATGTACATCGCGGCGTCGCCGTGTGCGGCGGAGATCTTGTGGCACTCCAGCTCGTCCGCGGTTTTGACGACGCGCGCCTGGGACATCGCCGGCCAGCCGTTGACGATGTTGAGGCCCTCCTTCGTGAGCGCCTGATAGGCCACCATGTCCATGATGTCGATGCCGATCTTCTCCTTGTGCACGCCCGACTCGCGCAGCACGTCGGCGATCGACCCGGACATCCGCGCGGCCATCTCGGGCTCGGCGCCCTCCGACCATTTCCAGGTGATCGCCGGCCGGACTTCGTGGAGCCACGGCGCGTCGATCTGGGCGCAGACGAGATCGCTGCCGACCGTCTCGAAGAGCACCGGCTCCTTGCCGCGCGGCAACACGGCGTAGCGGATGAAGATGTTGTTCTTCCAGTTGCCCTGGTACACGCCGGTCGTGTAGCGGACGTTTTCGCCGACAAACAGGATCAGCGCGCCGAGGTTGTGCTTGTCCATCATCTCGCGCGCCCGCGCCAGCCGGTCGCTACGCAACCGGTCGAAGTTGACGCGGCCCTGCCAGTCCGTGCCCGAAGTGCTGAAGACGCGCCGGGGCTGGAGCTCGTGCTGCCCGGCGAGAAACTGATGGTACGTCATCGACGTGGCCTCCCTTCGTCCGCCGGACTCCCGTTCCGCGGACGCGAACGTCATGGTGTCCGGCCGCGGGGCGGCCGGCCGTGTCACACGCCTAGGTGAGCAGCGCTGCGCAGTAGGGACTTCGCGAAATCCGCCGCGGCCCGCCCGGGGTCACGGCCACCATATCTTCCAGCCGGACGCCGCCGCCTCCCGGCACGTCGGGCACCCAGATCAGCGGCTCGACCGCGAACACCATTCCCGCCTCGAGCGTCACCGTCGCGGCCCCGGGAAACGCCTCGCCGATGTACGGCGGCTCATTGGAGCCGCAGCCGACCCCGTGGCCGATGAACAGGCTGAGGAACCGGTCGCCGAGCCCGTGCACGGCGGCGCGGTCGCGGATCACGGCCGTCACCTCGGCGTTGGTCGCGCCCGGGCGCATCGCCTCGATCCCGGCCTGCAGGCCTTCCCAAACCGCCCGGTAGATCCGCCGCTGCTGCCCGGACGGCTCCCCGCACATGACCGTCCGGCCGATGTCGCCGAAGTAGCCGTTCCACATCGCGCCGATGTCGATGAACACCAGGTCGCCCTCGCGGATCAGCTTGTCGGTCGCGATCCGGGTCGGCGGCGACATCCGTTCGCCGCTCGCGACGAACGGCGTCGTCACGTGCGGGTACTCGCCGCCGAGGCGGTGCAGCGTCCGCAGCGCCTCGCCGACGACCTCGCACTCCCGCACCCCCGCGCGGACCGCATCCGCCGCCGTCGCCGTGACCGCTTCGGCGATCGCCGTCGCCTCCTCGATCACCGCCATCTCCTCCGCCGTTTTGATCCTTCTTGCGGCCTGCATCGCGGCGTCGCCGTCCACCCAGCGGATGTCGGCGCAGGTTTCCTCGAGCGCGTCCATCAACAGCTTGCTCGCGAGGTCGATGCCGATCCGGGCGCCGCGCAGCCCCCGGCGGCGCAGCAGGCCCGGGATGATCTCCGACGCAACGTGGCGGATCAGCCCCGGCTCTTCGAGGATCGGGATCGTCTCCCAGCCGCCGACCCACGGCATCGTGGCCTCGGCCCGGTCCCGGTCCCCGCCGGAGATGAGCAGCGTCGCCGTGCCGTCCTGCGTGCAGAGCGCGCCGTTCAGCACGCCGTTCTTGCCCGCGATGACCTGCGGGCGCAGGCTGGTCAGGTACCGGACGTTCTCCTCTTTCCAGACGAGGACGGCGTCGAGGTTCGCCGCGGCCATGGCCTGCCGCGCCCGTTCGGTCCGCCCGGCGCGCAGGCGGCCCATGTCGACCCGCGCTTCGTAATCCGCGGCCCCCGCGCCGCGCGACCAGGTCAATACGCGACCCCGACCAGGCGGCCTTCGCGCGCGGACCGGACCACCGCGTCGGTGAGCTGCATGCTGCGGAGGCCGTCGAGGCCGGACGCGTTCGGCTCGCGGTTGTTGGTGACCGCGTCGTTGAAGGCCGCGACGGACCGCACGACCGCGTCCATGCTGGAGTACTTGCTGACCTGCTCGCCCGACTGGGTCAGCACGCGCAGCTCGCCGACGCGAAACGGACGCGTCGTGTCAACGCCGACGATACGGCCCGCGGTCCCGTAGATGTCGATGTCCGGCTGGAAATTCGGCACCTTCTGGTTGGCGTTGACGTAGGCGAGCGTGCCGTTCTGAAACCGCAGCAGCGCGAGCACCATGTGCTCCAACTCGGTAGAGCGGCCGACGTCCGTGACGGCGGTCGCTTCCTTGACTTCGGATCCCAGCAGGTAGCGCAGCAGATCGAACGGGTGCACCGCGATGTTGTAGATCGAGCCGAGGCCGGCAAGTTGCGGGTCGGCCCGCCACGAGCGGAACGGGTTGGCGCCCGAACTGACCTCGATCTGGATCAGGATCACGTCGCCGATCGCGCCCTGCGCGAGTAGGCGCTTCGTCTCGGCGAACGCAGTGTGGTGCCGGGTCTGAAAGTGCGTGCCGAGCTTGAGCCCGGCCGCCTCGAACGCGTCGACCATGCGGCGCGCGTCGGCCACCGACAGCGCAAGCGGCTTCTCGCAGAGGACGTGCTTGCCGGCCCGCGCCGCGGCGAGGGCCTGCTCCGCGTGCTGGGCGTTCGGCGTGGAGATGTAGATGATGTCGACGTCGCGGTCGCGCAGCAGATCCGCGTAGTCGGTGTAGGCCCGCCGCGCGCCGTGCTGGGCCGCGAACGCGTCGGCGCGTCCCCGGTCGCGACTGACCGCGGCGACGAGCGAGCCTCGCTCGCCGAGCGCCTTGATCGCGGGCGCGGTTGCGCTGCCGGCGAAGCCGCCGGTCCCGATAATGCCCCAGCCGAGTGACACAGTTTATCCCTCCCCGTCATCGCGGCAATCCGCGATGTTCTTCGATGAGCCCCCGGCACCCTACCCTCCCCGCCGCGGCGCGCCCCACGCAGGCCGCGCCGCTGACCGGCCAGAAACTACCTGACCATGCTGCGCCACTCGGTGATCTGGCGGCTCCGCGATACCACCACACCCGCCCTGCAGATGGAGATGCTGGAAGGCCTGGCCTACCTCCGCATGGAGTGCCCGATGGTGCGGTCGGGCGACTACGGCGACGACCTCTTCGGCGGCTCGAGACGGTTCGACGACCCGCCGCCCTTCGAGGCGACACCGGTGTGGCGGCGCGGCACGGACGGTCCCCCCGCCAACTACGACGTGGCCCTCCACCTCGACTTCGAGGACTGGGACAGCTACCGCCGGTACAGCCCGCACCCGGCGCACAGAGCCGGCTCGGCGTTCAACGGGATGGTGTCGTGGGACGAACTGACCGCGCGGGTCGACTGGTACGTCGACGGCGAGGTGCCGGTCCGGCACGGGCACGTGAAACACGTGGCGATGTTCGTTTGGGCCGACGGCGTGGCGGAGCCGCTCAAACAGCGGGCGCTCGACGCCGTTCGGGCCCTTGCCCAGGCACCAGGGGTGGAGGGGGTCACACTCGGCCACAACGTCGGGCAGTTGGTCAGCGACTACGATTGGATCCTGGATGTTCAAATCCCCGATCGCGCCGCGGCGGAGCGCCTGCTCAGCGGCCCGCACCACGCGCGGGCGATGGAAGCGGTCGCCGCCGCTACCAAGTACGAGTGGACGGCAAGGCTCTCCCACGTCATGCGCGGTCCGTAGCCTCATCCGGCCCTCATCCGGTGCTGGATGGCGGCGTTCCGTTCCGTTTGCGTGATCCTGTCGAGCAGTTCGGCCGCCTCGCGGTACGCGGGATGCGCAAGAAACACAGCCGCGCCCCGTTCATCGGCGAAGTGCGCCTCGAACACCAGGTCGGCGCGGCCCGCTTTTGCCCAGCCGAGGTCGTCGGCGACCTCGAGCGTGTAGATCACCTCGCAGTCGGCACGCAGGGCCGCGAGCGCCCGCCGCGCGTCCCGCCGTCTCCGCTCGTCGACGCCCTCGCGCCAGAAGTAGAGTGCGAGGTGGCGTACACAGCCGTGGATCGATGTCAAGCCTTTGTAGACGTAGTCGGCCCGAGCCTGCGTCTCCACTGAGGTAATCGTGTCGATGAACCCGCCGACGCGCGCGTGGTGGGGATCCGTGACGTACGCGTCCCAGCTGGCCTTGTCGCGGTGGTCCCGCAGAAGCGCGAGGCCATAGTTACCGGCGCCGCCCAGGCCGAGATCCTCCCCGAAATCGACCGCCTCGACGGGGCTCGCGTAGCTGATGTAGGCCAGGCCTTCCTTCGCCCGCAGGCGGTGCTCCGCCGTGGCGCGCTCGCTCCAGCGCCAGAGCACCACGCGCCGCAGGACCGGCGTGATCGTCATGCGCTCAATACCCCCGCATCACGTGCGTGATCCGCGCGGTCCACTCGTCCTTGGTCGCCGGCGCGATCGCCGCCGTCACCTCGGCGTACTGCGGCCCGTCGACGAGGGCACGTGCCGCCGCGGGATCCCGAACCTGCATGTCGACGATCCAATCGAAGTTGGCCGCGGCCGTCCACGCGAACCGCCTGTCGGCGGGTTCGCCGGCCACCATGACATCAAAAGCCGCGTTCTCGCCGACGACGGCCGCGACGACGCCCGGCGCGTC
>DATEGA010000087.1:0-6112 GCA_035280345.1 bacterium
GCCTCCGCAACGCGCAGCGCCCGCAGCGCCGCAACTAGGCGCGTCGCCTCAACCGAACACCGCGGGACCACCCGCAGTTCCCACTGTTCCGGTGCCCGCTCCGGCATCGGGCTCGGCGCCGGTCGTCCCGGGCCGGTTGCACGTACAGGTCGGGGGGTTTGAAGATCGGCAGAACGCCGACGCCCTCGCACTGAACCTGCGGGCGCGCGGCTTCGCCGTGACGGTAACCGACGGGCCGCCGTACCGTGTCTGGGTCGGGGGGTATCTCGACCTCGCCACCGCGGAGCGGCTGGCGGCGAATCTGCGCCAGATCGGGCTCTCGCCGACCCTCGTCCCGCGGTGAACCGATGACGGAAGACCACGTTCAGCTGACCGTCGAGGGCAGCGTCGCCCTCGTCACGCTCAACCGGCCGCAGGTCCTCAACGCGCTCAGCCAAGCACTGATGGAACAGCTCGCTGCGACGCTGGAACGGTGCGACCGCGATGCGGCGGTTCGATGCATCGTGCTGTGGGGCGGCCCGCGCGTGTTCGCCGCGGGCGCCGACGTACGCGAGATGCTCGAAGCGACGACCGCCGACGTGATCAACGCGTACCGGTTCGAACAATGGATGCGCATCCGCCGGGTCGCGAAACCGATCATCGCCGCGGTCACGGGATACGCGCTCGGCGGCGGCTGCGAACTCGCGATGCTCTGCGACATCATCGTCGCCTCCGAAGGCGCCCAATTCGGCCAGCCCGAAATCCGGCTCGGTCTCATGCCCGGCGCCGGCGGCACCCAGCGGCTGACCCGCGCGGTCGGCAAGTCGCGCGCGATGGAGATGGTCTTGACCGGGCGCGCGCTCACGGCCGCGGAGGCGCTGAACGCCGGGCTCGTCTCGCGGGTCGTGCCGGCGGAGTTGTGTCTCGACGAGGCCAAGCGGCTCGCCGTGGAGATCGCGCGGCAGGCGCCGGTCGCGGTCCGGCTCGCCAAAGAAGCCGTGCTCCAGGCGTACGAAACCTCGCTCGAAGCGGGGCTGGCGTTCGAGCGGCGCTGCTTCCAGGCGTTGTTCAGCACGGACGACAAACGCGAGGGGATTCAGGCCTTCCTCGACAAGCGCCGGCCGGAGTTCCAGGGACGGTGAACGTCGCGATCGCCGCGCGCCGGGACTCCCTGCGGCGTGTGACGCAGGACATCGTCGCCTGTGCGCGCTGTCCGCGGCTGCGGCGCCACTGCGCCGAGGTGGCCCGTACCCGCAAGCGCGAGTTCGCGGGCTGGACCTACTGGGGCCGGCCCGTTCCGGGGTTCGGGGATCCGGCCGCGCGCCTCCTGATCGTCGGCCTTGCCCCCGCGGCGCACGGCGCGAACCGAACGGGGCGGATGTTCACCGGCGACCGCTCCGGCGAGTGGCTGTATCGTGCGATGTACCGGGCCGGCTTCGCGAACCAGGCCACCGCGACCCACCGCGACGACGGCCTGCGCCTGCTCGAAGCGTACGTGACCTCACCCGTCCACTGCGCGCCGCCGGACAACAAGCCGGCGCGGCGGGAGATCGCCCGCTGCCTCCCGTTCCTCGAGCGCGAGCTCACGCTGCTGTCCCGGGTGCGCGTGGTGGTGGCGCTCGGCCGCGTCGGGTTCGACGTGTGCCGGGGGGTGCTCGCGGCCCGGGGCGCCACCACGCGGTCGCTGCGGTTCGGCCACGGCGTGGTCCACGATTTGCGCCCGCGCGGGCCGGTGCTGATCGCGTCGTACCATCCGAGCCGCCAGAACACGAATACCGGCAAGCTCACCGAGCCAATGCTGGACGCCGTCTTTCAGCGCGCCCGCGCGGTCTTGGACGCGGACGCGTGAGGCCGGCAGGATAGGGAGGAACCCGGCGATGTACGAGACCGTGCTTACCGAGGACCGCGGGGGCGTCCGCGTCGTCACGCTCAACCGGCCCGAGGTCCTCAACGCGTTCGATGCCAAGTTGGGCGACGAGCTGCTCGACGCCGTGACCACGGCGGACGCGGATGCCGGCGTGCGCTGCGTCGTCCTGACCGGTGCGGGCCGGGCGTTCTGCTCCGGTGCGGACCTGCGCGGCCACACTCCGGGAGAGACGTCGCTCGGGGCGCTGCTGCGGGGCCGGTACAACCGGATCATCCTGCGCCTGCGGACGATGGAGAAGCCCGTGATCGCCGCGGTGAACGGCGTCGCCGCCGGTGCCGGCTGCAACCTGGCGCTGGCCGCCGACCTTCGCGTGGCGTCGGACCGGGCCAGCTTCATCGAGGTGTTCACGCGCGTCGGGCTGATCCCGGACTCGGGCGGGACCTGGCTGCTCCCGCGGTTCATCGGCGTCGGACGCGCCCTCGAAATGATGTTCTTCGCCGAACCCGTCGACGCCGCGGCGGCCGAGCGCCTCGGGCTTGTCAACCGCGTCGTCTCTCAAGATGACCTGATGCCGCGCACGCTCGAGTGGGCCGCCCGCCTCGCGGAGGGGCCGACGCGCGCCTATGGGCTCATCAAGCGCGGGGTGGATCGCGCACTGGCCCTCGATCTCCGCGCCGCGCTGGAGTACGAGGCGCATCTGCAGGAGATCGCCGGCCGGTCGGACGACCATCGCGAGGGTGTGGCGGCGTTCCTGGAAAAACGCCCGCCGTCGTACGCGGGCCGGTAGCGCGAAGGAGAAACGGCGATGCGCGATGTGGTGATTCTCGACGGGGTGCGCAGTCCGATCGGGCGGTACGGTGGGGCGCTGCGCGACATCCGCCCGGACGATCTGGCCGCGCGAATGATCGAAGCGGTCGTCCGGCGCAACGACCTCGATCCCGTGGAGATCGAGGACGTCGTGATGGGCTGTACCAACCAGGCGGGCGAGGACAACCGCAACGTCGCCCGCATGGCCGTCCTGCTCGCCGGCCTGCCGGAGACCGTCCCGGCACAGACCGTCAACCGGCTCTGCGGGTCGGGGATGCAGGCGGTGCACGCCGCGGCGCGCGCGATCGCCTGCGGCGACGGCGACGTGTATCTGGCCGGCGGCGTCGAGAGCATGACCCGCGCGCCTTTTGTGATGGGCAAACCGGCCCACGCGTTTCCGCGCGGCACGCAGGTGTTGCAGGACACGACGATCGGCTGGCGGTTTCCGAACCCCAAGCTCGAGGAGCGCTTCCCGCTCTACAGCATGGGCGAGACGGCGGAAAACGTCGCCGAGCGGTACGGCATCTCGCGCGAGGAGCAGGACGAGTTCGCCGCCGAGAGCCAGCACCGCGCCGGCGCGGCGCAGCGTGAAGGGCGCTTCGCCGAGGAGATCGTGCCCGTGATGGTCCCGCGTCCGCGCGGTGGGCCGCTCGCCGTCGATACCGACGAGCATCCCCGTCCGGATACGACCTTCGAGGTCCTCTCCGGCCTGCGGCCCGCGTTCCGGCCAGGCGGCACCGTCACCGCCGGCAACTCATCGGGAATCAACGACGGCGCGGCGTGCCTGCTGGTCGCGGCCGCGGAATGGGCCGAGCGCCGCGGCCGCCGGCCGCTCGCCCGGATCGCCGCAATGGCCGCCGCAGGAGTCGATCCTTCGTACATGGGCGTCGGACCCGTCCCGGCCACGCAGAAGGCGCTGATGCGCGCCGGACGCACGCTCGACGAGATTGAGCTGGTGGAACTCAACGAGGCGTTCGCCTCGCAGGTGCTGGCCTGTGTCCGCGACCTCGGCCTCGACCGGGCGCGGCTTAACGTGAACGGGGGCGCGATCGCGCTCGGGCACCCGATCGGGGCGAGTGGAGCCCGGATCCTGGTGACGTTGATCCGCGAAATGGGCCGGCGGCACTCCCGGTGGGGACTGGCGACGATGTGCATCGGCGTCGGCCAGGGGATCGCGACGATCGTCGAAGGGCTCTCGTAGCGGCGGTGCCGCACGCTCGGGCGCGCGCGTCCGGCGTCCACGCCCGGTCGATGCTCTTTACGCTCTTCGGTGACTACGTCCGGCACTACGGCGGCACGATCTGGATCGGGAGCCTGATCGGGCTCATGGGCGAGATGGGCTTCACAAGCTCGGCCGTGCGCGCGGCGGTATCCCGGATGACGCGGCAGGGCTGGCTCGCCGCGATCCGCGCCGGGCGCGCCAGCTACTACGGGCTCACACCGCGTGGGGAAGCACGCATCGAAGAGGCGGCGCGGCGCATTTTCAAACTCCACCCCGAGCGCTGGGACGGCCTATGGCGGGTGGTGGTGCTTGCGCCGGGCGCGAACCGCGACAGCCGCGCCGCGCTGCGCCGCGAGTTCGGATGGATGGGTTTCGCGCCGCTCGCGCGCGGCGTATACGTCACGCCGAACGATCTGCTCGACCGCATGCCGGCGCTCGCCGAGCGCTACGCGCGCGGCGTACGCGGCGAGATGTTCACGGCGCGGCTCGCCCCGGAGGAGGATGCGGCGGCGTTCGCGGCCCGGCATTGGGATCTGCCGGCAATCGACGCGGCGTACGGCGCGTTTGTCGAGACTTGGCGGGCGCGCCTCGGCGAGTGGCGCGCGGTCGCGGCCCGCGCCGGCGGCGCCCTTGACCTGCCGGGCGGGGAGGCCTTTCGCGAGAAGACCCGGCTCGTCCACGAATTCCGCAAGTTCCTGTTCATCGATCCCGGTCTGCCCGCGGAGGTGTTGCCCGAGCGTTGGACAGGCGCGGAGGCCCGCGGCGTGTTTTCCGCCGCATACCATCTGCTCGCGGAGGCGGCGCTCGGGTTTTTCGAGGCGCACTATCGGCCGGCGCCCGGCCGCGAGGGCGACGTCCCCGACGGACGCCGCAATGCGCGCCGCGATCCGTTCCGGCCGGCCTCCGGTGCGGCCGAATGATGCGGCTCCGCGCCGGACTGGAGCGGCCCGCATTTCTCCTCGCGGCTCTGCTGTGCCCGCTCGCCGCGCTGCGGGTGTGCCAGCTCGCCTCGAGGCACATCCCCTTGGACCACGACCTGTTTCAGTACATGCATCTGCAGTACGTCTTCTTCAACGAGGCCGTCCAGCACGGACGCCTGCCGCGGTGGCTGCCCTTCGTGGCCCACGGCGCGCCGAGCAACTTCTGGATCGTGATCTCGCAGGGACTGACGGCGGCGGCGGCGTCCGCGGCCGGCCGGCGGCTCGCGCTCGTGCCGTTTCTTCCCTATTTCGAAGCAGGGCTGCTCTTCGACGAATTCGCCTTCGTGCTCGGCTGTCTGCTGCTTGCACGCCGGTGCTACCGGTCACCGGTCGCGGTGCTCTTTGTCACCGCATCGCTCGCCTACACCACGATCACCGCACGTCAGCCGTGGTACAACTTCCATCTCGTCTACCTGCTGCCGCTCCTTCTTTACTGCCTCGATCGCGCCGCGCGCGATGCCGCGCCGCGGCACCTCGTCCTCGCAGCGCTGGTCGGCGCCGGGACCGTGATCGGCAATCTCCCGTACTTCCTGCCCCTGACCATGTTTACGGTCGCCGTCTTTTCGGCGGCCGTGGCCGCCTTCGCCCGCGACGATCTGCCGCGGACCGTCCGGGAACTCGGACGGTCCCTCTCGTGGCCCGCGGTGGCGGCCGTGGCCGTGCCCGTGTGCCTCGCCGCAGCGGTCGCCGTGTTCGTGCGGGACGGGTTCGCCCACACCATCTTCGCGGCGGATCGCACCGCGCACGGGCAGGTCGCGCTGCCAAATTTTCTGATATATGGGGGGGCGACGGGATTCGGCAAGTTCAACGACTTGATCGGGCGCTATCCGAGCGGGATCAACAATCGCGACAATACCTTGTATGCCGGCGTCCTCACCGTCCCGTTCTGTGTGGTGGCGCTGGCGCGCGTGCGCGCGCCGATATCCTACGCCTTCGGCGCGACCGCGGTCGTCCTGGCTCTGTTCTCGGCAGGCACGTTCGTCTCGAAGGCTTTTTATTTCGCGGTGCCGTTCGGCCGGTACTACCGCGACATCGGCCACGCCGCCCCCCTCGTCAAGCTGTTCTTGGTGTTCTACGCGGGCTACGGTGTCGAGGAGTTCTGGAGGGCCGCCCGGACCGGGCGGCCCTGGTCCCTCCGCCCCAGGCGGGACCGGATGGTGATATACCTTCCGCTCGCCGCGCTGGCCGCGGGCGTGCCGCTGCTGCTCGCGCAACGGAGTCTCGCCTCGCCGACGTACTGGTTTCCGGACGTCCCGG
>DATEGA010000088.1:0-6161 GCA_035280345.1 bacterium
GAGGCGGAATCCGCTGGCCATCGCGTCGCTCATGTTTCTCGTCTTGGCCTACGGCACCGCCGTCCTCGCGCCATACGTCGCGCCGCATTCGCCGACGAAGATGGACCTTGGGGCCTTCCTCGCGCCGGCGGGTCCGGGTCATCCGCTCGGCACCGACGAGAGCGGCCGCGACGTGCTCAGCCGATTGATCTATGGCGGGCGTGTGAGCCTGGCCGTAGGACTGGCCGCGGTGGTCGTGTCCGTGGTGGTCGGCGTCGCCGTCGGGCTGGTCACGAGCTACTTCGCCGGGTGGCCCGACATCGTGCTGATGCGCCTGACGGATGCGATCCTCACGATCCCCACGTTCTTTCTACTCCTCGTGGTCATGGCGTTTTTCGGGTCGAGCCTGCAGAACGTCATCCTCGCGATCGGTCTGACATCGTGGATGGGCGTGGCGCGGCTCGTGCGCGGAGAGATCCTCCGGGTCAAGGCCTCTGACTTCGTCGAAGCGGCCCGTGCGATGGGCGCATCACCCGGCCGCATGATGACCAAACATTTGCTTCCGCAGGCCGGGCCGCAGATCATCGTCGCCGCGAGCCTCGGTACCGGCGGCGCCATTCTCGCAGAGTCCGCGCTCAGTTACCTCGGCCTCGGGGTGCAGCCCCCCACGGCCTCGTGGGGCAACATGCTGAGCGGCGCGCAGAACTACATCTGGCAGACGCCGCAGCTCGCGGTCTACCCCGGCGCCCTTGTGCTGCTGACCGTCTTGGCATTCAACTTCCTCGGCGAGGGCTTTCGCGACGTCTTTTCCGTGAAGGACTGAAATCGGCAACGGTCGAAGGCCGACCCGCTACCACGCGGTACTGAAGGGAGTGATTCCTTTGAGCAAGCGCCCCCACCGTCTGTCCCGGCGTGCGTTGTTGAAAGGAGCTGCGGCGCTCGGCGGCCTCGCCGCCGGCGGCGGTTCCGTAGGGTCCTTCCTCGCCGGCCCCCGTGCCGCCAAGGCGGCCGCCGCGAATGCGCTGCTGTTCCCGCTGATCAGCAACCCGACCCCGAACCCCGTCAGGCTCCCGGGTGGGCTGTCCTCGATTTTGTTGAACAAGAACCTCTTCAGCCAGCTCGTGCGGCCGCATCCCTTCACCGATCAGCCGGTGCCCGATCTCGCCACGTCCTGGGAGATCGGTAAGGACGGTCTCACCTACACGTTCCACCTGCGGGACGCCCTGTTCCATGACGGAACCCCGGTGAAGGCGGGCGACGTCAAGTTCACGCTCGACGCGATAATGGATAAGAAGGTCAACGCGGCCTTCCGGACCAATCTGGGCCCGGTCAAGGCGACCGAGGCCGTCGACGACCGCACCGTGCGGATCACGATGAGCCAGCCCTACGGGCCGTTTTTGACCATGCTGCAGTACAACATCCACGTTCTGCCCGAGCATGCGCTGAAGGGCCAGGACCTCAACAAACCGACCGCGTTCGTCGAGCACCCGATCGGCAGCGGGCCGTACATGTGGAAAGAGTTCGTGCAGGGCGATCACCTCACGCTGACGCGATTCGATCGGTACTGGGATGGGCGCGCGAAAATCCCCGAGGTCATCTACGAGATCATCCCGGACGTCAACACCCAGATCGCCAAGTTGAAGGCCGGCGAGCTGGATTTTGTCATGGTCGAGCCCTCCCAGATCGCGACCATCAACGGGGGCGGCGTGCAGATGTCCTACGCGAACCAGACCAACTACTACTACCTGGGCATCAACGACACGGCGCCGCTGTTCAAGGACAACCGCGTTCGGCAGGCCATGGCGCACGCGCTCGATCGCGCGAAGATCCTGAAGGAGGTGTTCCTCGGGCACGGGCGCTTGGTCGCGAGTCCGATTTCTCCACCCATGGCCTGGGCCTTCGATTCCGGCCTTCAGCCGTGGCCGTACGACCTCGCCAAAGCCAAGGCGTTGCTCGCGGAGGCGGGTGCCAAGATGGAAAACGGCGTGCTGGCGCTCAACGGCCAGCCGTTCAAGTTCAAGATCCTGGTCGATATCGGCAACCCGACGCGCAAGCAGCTTGGCCTCATCGCGCAGCAGCAGTGGCAGGAACTCGGGATGCAGCCCCAGATGGACTTCCAGGAGTTCAACAACTGGTACGACATGACTGGTGATCTCCGGTTCGACACTGCGGTGGAGTGGTGGATTACGCCGAACGATCCCAACGCGCTTCAGGGCGGCTATCAGAGCAGGCACGACGGTCCGAATCCGGATCATCCGAACTTCAGCGACACGATGACAGATGATCTGTTCGCCCAGGGAGTCCGGCTGTCGACGCCGGCGGAGCGCAAGCCCGTCTACGCCAAGCTGCAGGCGCGGCTTAAGGAGATGCAGCCGGACCTGTTCCTGAACTTCCCGAACGAGGTGCGCGGTTTCAGCGCGCGGGTCCGCGGCTTCGGTTCCGTCGGCATTCGCGACGCGCTGTACTGGACGTACAAGTGGACGCTCGGCTAGCCGCCCGGCCGGCCGGGGGATAAACCTGCGACTCGGGGGCGGCCGCGTACCGCCGGCCGCCCCGTCCGAGCCGCCTCACCGTAGGGGAGGCCCCGCGACGTGTCGCGGTACATCCTGAGCCGCGTGGCGCAGTCGCTCGTGCTGCTCTTTGTCGTTGCGCTCATTACGTTTGTCTTGATTCACGCGGCGCCGGGCGGCCCCGGGATCATGATGAACGATCAGAAATTGTCCGCGGCCGAGATCCAGCAGATGAAAGCCAATCTCGGTCTCGACCGGCCGCTGTACATCCAGTTCGTGGACTGGCTGGTGCAGATCGCCCGCGGCAACCTCGGCATCGCGTACACGTCCGATCTGCCGGTGACGCGGATGATCGCCGTGCGCCTGCCCGCGACCCTGCTGCTCGGCGCCTCGGCGCTTGTCCTGTCGCTCGCGGTCGCGATCCCGGTCGGTATCGTAACGGCGATCCGGCCGCGGTCGCTGGTGGACAACGTGGTGTCGGCGATGAGTTTCGTCGGTGTGTCGACGCCGGTGTTTTGGCTCGGGCTCATGCTCATCATTGTGTTTGCCGTCGACCTGAGGCTGATGCCCGCGGCAGGCATGCGGACCCAAGGGGCCGCGTCCACAATCCCCGATTTGTTGCGGCATCTCGTCATGCCCGCGTTCGTGCTGGCGACCGCCTTCATGGCCGGGTTCTCCCGGTACGTGCGGACGGCGATGATCGAGGTGCTGGCCCAGCCCTACATTCGTACCGCGCACAGCAAGGGGCTTTCGGGCCGGCTCGTGCTGTACCGGCACGCGCTGCGCAACAGCCTGATCCCGCTCGTGACGATGGTTGGGCTGGCGCTGCCGCTGCTGATCGGCGGGGCGGCGATCACCGAGCAGGTCTTCGCCTGGCCCGGCATGGGCCAGCTGGCGGTGCAGGCCGCCTACTCGCACGACTATCCGTTGATTATGGGGATCACGATCGTGGTCGCCGCGGCCGTTATCGGCATCAATTTGCTGACAGATCTCAGCTATGCGCTCATCGATCCTCGAATCGACCTCGACGCGGGTACGGGCGAGGCGCGTGCCTGAGTTCGATCTGGTCGTGACCGGCGGAGACGTCGTCACGCCCTCCGCGGTGCGCCGGCTGGACATCGGCGTGCGCGACGGGAGTATCGCCGCGCTCGCGACGCCGGGCGGCCTTGGATCCGCGGCCGGGCGGGTCATCGATGCGACGGGCCGGGTCGTCCTGCCGGGCGTCATCGACCCGCACGTCCACTGCCGGGTGCACAGCCATCACGTCGACGATTTCCCAACGGTCCTCGAGGCGGCCGCGGCCGGCGGTGTGACGACCGCCTTGGTGCATCTTCTGCCGACGGCCACGGTCGCCTCGACGCCGCTCGACCTGCTCGAGGAGTTCCGTGACCTCGGGTTGCGCGAGGCGCCGATCGATTTCTCGTTCCACTCGTGGCTGCCGGAGCGGCCGGGCACGCTCGAGCAGGTCCCCAAACTCCTCGCCGCGGGCGTCCCGTCGTTCAAGCTGTTCTGCGCCTACAAATCGATCGGACGGATGGCTTCGGACGGCTTCCTTATCCGCGCGATGGCAACGATCGCCGGGCAGGGCGGGATGCTGCTGGTGCATGCGGAAGACGGCGACCTCATTGATTTCCGGATCGCGGCTCAGCGCGCGCGGGCCCGGGTCCGTTCGCAAGACTATCGGTGGACCCATCCGGACGAGGCCGAGTGGGTCGCGATCGCCAAGACGGTGGGTTACGCTCGGGCGACGGCGTGTCCGCTCTACGTCGTGCACGTCAGCACGCCGCGCGGCGTCGATCTGATCGAGCAGGCCAAGGCCGGCGGGCAGCGCGTTTGGGCCGAGACGTGCGCGCAATACCTGGAACTGACCGACGACCTGTTGGCGCGGCTGGGCCCGCTCGCCAAGATCAGTCCGCCGCTGCGCGACGCGGCCGCGAACGCGGGCCTATGGCGCCGTCTCGCGGCAGGACGCATCGACACCGTGGGGTCGGACCATTCGCCCCATTCCCGTGAGACCAAGGCGCCGGGGGACCGCGACATCTTCGACGCGTGGTACGGGGCGCCGGGCGTGCAGACGCTGCTGCCGGTGATGTGGGATGCCTTCCGGCACCGTGGACTTCCGCTGCCGTTGCTGGCCCGCGTGATGAGCGAGGGGCCGGCGCGGATCTTCGGGCTCGAGCGCAAGGGGGCGATCGCCCCGGGGCTCGACGCCGATCTCGTGATCGTCGATCCGGACCGCGAGGTCGAGCTTCGCGGCGGCGATCAGGTCGGCGGCGGCGGCTATACGCTGTACGAGGGACGCCGCGTTCGCGGCTGGCCCGTCACGACCTTGCGGCGCGGCGACGTCCTCATCGACGGCGGTGTCCTGCGCCACCGCCGCGGTGGCGGGCAGTTTCTGGCGCGGCGCGCCGGGACGTCCGGACCGGACTGATTCGCCGGCGCCCGGCCGGCGCGGCCGCCTTGACGCCACGGCGGTGGTCCTCTATTATTCAACCATATGGTTGATAGTAGAACGGAGTGCCGGCTCGACCGGGTCTTCGCGGCCGTCGCAGACCCGACCCGGCGCGCGATCCTCGCCCGCCTCGCGAAAGGCCCGGTGACAATCGGGGACCTGGCGCGGCCGTTTTCCGTCTCGCTGAACGCGATCTCCAAGCACGTCAAGGTGCTCGAGGGCGCGGGGTTGGTCCGGCGCCGCGTGGTCGGCCGCCGTCACTTCTGCGCTGTGGAGCCGAAGGCGCTCGACGACGCGGCCGCGTGGCTGGCCCACCACCGCGCGTTTTGGTCCGTTGCCCGTCGACGCGCTCGAGCGGCATGTGCTGCGGCGCCGCCGCGCGCACCGGGTCTGCGGATGAAGACGATCCGGCAGATCGCCACGTTCAAGGCCAGCCCGCGTGCCGTGTACGAGGCCCTCGTCGACTCGCGGAAGCACAGCGCGTTCACCGGAATGCCGGCCCGCATCGACCCGAAGCCGGGGGGGCGGTTCACGGCCTACGGTGACTATCTGGAAGGCGTGACCCTGGAGCTTGTGCCCAACAAGAAGATCGTCCAGTTCTGGCGGTCCAAGAACTGGCCGCCATACCATTACTCGACCGTCACCTTCGCGCTCACGTCCGTTCGGGGCGGCACGCGCCTCCAGTTCACGCAGCAGGGCGTGCCCAACAACGACTATCGTGCCAAGCGGAGTGGATGGGTGTCGTCCTACTGGGATAAATTGCGGGCGTTTCTCGAGCGCTAGGGCTGGGCAGGGGGAATGCGGTCCGCCGGCCGCGTCCGGCCGAGGAGCGGTGTGGTTTCCACCGGCTCGACGCGCACGCGGACGTCCACGATCGTGGCGCCGCGGGCGTGCACGATGACGGGGTTGCAGTCCAGCTCGGCGATCTGCGGCAGGTCCTCCACCATCGCGCCGATCCGGAGCAGGACGTCGACGAGCGCCTCGACGTCCGACGCCGGCCGTCCGCGCACCCCGGCGAGCGCCGGCGCGATCTTGAGGTCCGCGACCATCTCCCGCGCGTCGCGCTCGGTGAGCGGCGTGAGCCGCACCGCGACGTCCCGCAGGACCTCGACCAGCGTGCCGCCGGCGCCGCACGCGACGACCGGCCCGAAACGCGGGTCGTGTACGACGCCGACGATCATCTCCATTCCCGGCGCGGCCATCGCCTGCACGACCCATCC
>DATEGA010000089.1:0-3379 GCA_035280345.1 bacterium
GAGGTGTTCGAGGCCGGCGCGGCCTGGATGCTCGGCATGCCGGCGCCGGAGATCGAGCGCAGCCTATGAGCACGCCCGCCCGTCCCGAGACGCGCGAAGGGCCGCTGCCGGCCGACGTCGCGGAGCTACTGCGCCGCGTCCGCGAGACGATCCCCCGGGGCGACCAGGATCTCATTCTCCGCGCGTACGACTATGCGCGCGACGCGCACGCGGGGCAGACGCGCGCCTCCGGCGAGCCCTACGTGAGCCACAGCGTCGCGGTCGCGTCGATTCTGGCCGGCCTGCGCCTCGACGCCGCGACGATCGCCGCGGCGCTCCTCCACGACGTGCCGGAAGATACGTCCCGGTCGATCGACGACGTGCGTCAGACGTTCGGGCCGGAGATCGCCAACCTGGTCGGGGGCGTCACCAAGCTCGGCCTGATCGAGTGGAAGAGCCGCGAACAGCGCCAGGCCGAGAACCTCCGCAAGATGTTCCTCGCGATGGCGAGCGACATCCGCATCATCCTGATCAAGCTGGCCGACCGCGTGCACAACATGCGCACGCTGGAGCACCTGCCGGAGTGGAAGCAGAAGCGGACCGCGCGCGAGACGCTCGAGATCTACGCGCCGCTCAGCGAGCGCCTCGGGATCGGCACGATCCAGCGCGAATTGGAGGACCTGTCCTTCCGGGTGCTCGAGCCCGACGCGTACGCTTCGATCAGCAGCGACATCGACCGCACCAGCCAGGCCCAGGAGGCGCTCCTCGTCCGGGTCCTCGACACCCTCTACCAGGAGCTGACCCGCGCCGGGATCCGGCTCGACCGCACGAGCCTGAGCGCCCGCCCGAAGCACGTCTACAGCATCTACCAGAAGATGCAGCGGCCGAAGTATCAGGGGCAGGGCGTCGGCCGCATCTACGACCGTATCGCGGTCCGCGTCGTCGTCAACGACGTCCGGGAATGCTACGAGACCCTTGGTATCGTCCACTCGCTGTGGAAGCCGATTCCGGGCGAGGTCGACGACTACATCGCCAACCCGAAGACGAGCGGCTACCAGTCCCTGCACACCGCGGTGATCTGCGAGGGCCAGCCGCTCGAGATCCAGATCCGCACCCCGCAGATGCACCGCGACGCCGAGCACGGGATCGCCGCGCACTGGCGCTACAAGGAAGGCGGCGGCCGCGCGGAGGGGGCGTTCGCGCAGAAGCTCTCCTGGCTTCGGCAGTTGCTTGAGTGGCACCAGGAGATGCAGGACGCCCGCGAGTTCATGCACTCCGTCAAGATCGACCTGTTCCAGAACGAGGTGTTCGTCTTCACGCCGATGGGCGACGTGATCGATCTGCCGGCCGGCGCCACGCCGGTGGACTTCGCGTTCCGGATCCACACCGACGTCGGCTACCGCACGACCGGTGCCAAGGTGAACGGGCGCCTGGTGCCGCTCAGCCAGCGTCTGCAGTCGGGCGACATCGTTGAGGTCGTCACAAGCAAGACCGCGGCGGGCCCGAGCCGAGACTGGCTCGCGTTCGTCCAGACGACCAACGCGCGCACCAAGATCCGGCAGTGGTTCAAGCGGGAGCGCCGCGACGAGAACATCGTCCGGGGCCGCGAGCTGCTCGAAAAAGAGTTGCGGCGTGGGGGCGGCGTCTCGCTCGCGAAGCCCGAATCGCTGCGGGAGGTGGCGGGCCGCTTCGGCCTGCCGGACGATCAGGAACTCCTTGCCGCGGTCGGCAACGGCGACGTTTCGCTGCTTCAAGTTGTGCAGGCGCTGCGCGGCGCGCCCGTCGAGGAAGAGCCCGAGCTGCCCGCGGTCCCGTCCGCCCCGCCGCCGGCGGGCGCGGCGACGGGCATCCACGTCATGGGCGTCGACAACGTGCTGATGCGGTTCGCGCGGTGTTGCAGCCCGCTGCCGGGCGACCGCGTCGTCGGCTACACGACGCAGGGCCGGGGTGTCACCATCCACCGCGCGGACTGCCCGAACCTGCCGTTCCTGCGCGCCCATCCCGAACGCATCCTCGACGTCGAGTGGGAGGCGACCTCCGACGGCACGTATCACGTCGCGATCGAAGTGGAGGCCGCGGACCGCGTCGGCCTGCTCAAGGACATCCTGACCGCGATCGCGGAACACAAGACGAACGTCGTCTCCATCAACTCGCGCGTGCGCAAGGACAAAGTCGCGATCACCGGCATCGTGATGGATATTCGGAACGTGAGCCAGCTGACCGCCGTGATGCAGCGGATCGGCCAGGTCAAAGACGTCTTGAGCGTCGAGCGCGTCGTGCCGCACTAGCGCGCGGCGCCGAACCGTGGCATTCTATAAGGCAGTTCCGGTCCGTCGGGAGAGGGGGACGAAATGATTCTCACCGCCGCGCGCGTCGGCGTCTTCACCGAATCCGTGATCCGCGAGATGACGCGGCTCGCGATGGAGCACGGCGCGATCAACCTGGCGCAGGGTTTCCCGGACTTTCCCGCCCCGGCCGACCTGCTCGCCGCGGGCGCGCAGGCGCTCGCCGACGGCCACAACCAGTACGCCGTGACCTGGGGCGCGCCGCGCCTCCGGCAGGCGATCGCGGAGAAGGTCCGCTGGTTCAACGGTCTCGAGGTCGAGCCCGACCGCCACATCACCGTGACTTGCGGCGCCACCGAGGCGATGATGGCCACGATGCTCGCCACGATCAACCCAGGCGACGAGGTCATCGTCTTCCAGCCGTTCTACGAAAACTATGGGCCCGACGCCAAGCTGTCGGGCGCGGTGCCGAAGTTCGTGCCGATCCGTCTCGCCCCCGGCTTCCCGATCGATCTGGACGACGTCAAGGCGGCGATCACGCCGTACACCAAGGCGATCATCCTGAACACGCCGCACAACCCGACCGGCAAGGTCTTTACCCGCGAGGAACTGGAGGGCATCGCGGCCCTGTGCCAGCGGCATGACCTGCTGGCCTTCACCGACGAAGTGTACGAACACATCATCTATGACGGCGCGCGGCACATCAGCCTCGCGTCGCTGCCCGGCATGCACGAGCGCACCGTGGTCGTAAACAGCATCTCCAAATCTTACAGCGTCACGGGGTGGCGGATCGGCTGGACGATCGCGCCGCCGCAGATCTCGAGCGGCATCCGCAAGGTCCACGACTTCCTGACCGTCGGCGCCGCCGCGCCGCTGCAGGAGGCCGCCGTGACGGCGCTCGGCTTCCCGCGCACGTACTACACGGAGCTCGCCGCGATGTACCAGCGGAAGCGCGACGCGCTGCTCGCGATCCTGCGCGAGGCGGGCTTCGAGTGCTTCGTGCCGGCCGGTGCCTACTACATCATGTGCGATATCACGCCGTTCGGTTTCGACAGCGACGAGGCGTTCACGAAGTACCTGATCGAGCAGATCGGCGTCGCGCCGGTGCCCGGCTA
>DATEGA010000090.1:0-44049 GCA_035280345.1 bacterium
CGCGCCGGTCTGGACACGCGACAACAGATGAGCTCGGTGGTGCTCCTCCTGAGTCAAAGTGATCGTCTCCCTGGTCATCCTCCCAGGGTGACAGAATCACTGGCCTGTTAAGGGGTGACAGAATCATTGGCCCATTACAGAACTAGTACAGTCGATTGACACCCGCGAACGACCGTCCTATAATCCAATGAATCACCCGGAGCCGTGCACGCGGTTTCCGTGTACGTGCCTCCGGTTTTGCGGGGAGGGCTCACATCGCGTGGCGCTGCTGGACGACGTCGCCGAGGTGTTGATCCGCGAGTATGAACTCGCGGATCGCATCGCGGGCCTGGGACGGCAAATCAGCAGAGACTACGACGGCAAGACCCCGCTGTTCGTCGGCATCCTCAAGGGCGCGTCGCTGTTCCTTTCCGATCTGATCCGGCAGGTGTCCGTGCCGTGCATGCTCGACTTCATCGCCACCAGCGCCTACGGCACCGGCACCGAAAACTCCGGCATCGTGCGCATTCTAAAAGACCTCGATCAGACGATCGAAGGCCGTCACGTCGTCATCGTGGACGATATCATCGACACCGGCTTCACGATGGACTACCTGCTCGAGACGTTGAAGGCGCGGTACCCCGCGAGCCTGCGCGTGTGTGCGCTGCTCGACAAGGTGACGCGGCGCCGTCGCCACGTGCCGATCGACTACCGCGGGTTCGAGATCCCCGACAAGTTCGTCGTCGGGTATGGGCTCGACTACGCCGGAATTTACCGGAACCTACCCTTCATTTGTGTGCTGAAGCCGGAGGTCTACACGTGAACCTTGGCGCCCCCGCCCCGCGGGGGCGCCAAGGTTTGTGGGAGGGTGCACGCATGGAATTCATCGGTAAGGGCCGCGCCGCCCGGAGGACGTACGGGTTCGAGGAGATCGCCCTCGTGCCGGCGTCGGCAACGGTCGACCCCGAGGACGTCGACACGTCGTGGGAGGTCGCCGGGCGCACGTTCGCGCTGCCCGTCATCGCGGCGGCGATGGACAGCGTCGTCGACGTCGGAATGGCGGCGGCCCTCTCCAAACTCGGCGCGATGGCGGTCATCAATCTGGAGGGCCTGCAGACGCGGTACGCCAACCCACGCGAGGTCTTGGACCGCCTGGCCGACGCCACCCCGGACGGGGTCGTCGGCGTGATGCAGGAGGTCTATCGCGAGCCGATCAAGGACGAGCTCGTCGGCCGGCGCGTGGCGGAGATCAGGTCGGGCGGCGGCGTGCCGGTGGTTTCGACGACGCCCGCGGGCGCGGCCCGCCTCGCGCCGCTCGCGGCGGAGGCGGGCGCCGAAATCCTGCTCGTGCAGTCCACCGTCATCACCGAGCAGCACCGCAGCGAGCGCGGCCGCGCGCTGTCGCTCCGGGAGCTCGTGGCCCACACGAAGATCCCCGTGATGGCGGGCAACTGCGTCTCGTATGAGGCGGCGCTCCAGCTGTTCGAATCCGGCGTCTCCGCGGTGTTCGTCGGGGTCGGGCCGGGCGCGGCGTGTACCAGCCGGAAGGTGTTGGGCGTCGGGGTGCCGCAGGCGACCGCGGTCATGGACGTGGCCGCGGCGCGTGCGGAGTTTGCGCGCCGGACTGGACGCCACGTGCCGATCGTCGCCGACGGCGGGATCTCGGTCGGCGGGGAGATCGCCAAATCGATCGCCTGCGGCGCGGACGCGGTCATGCTGGGGTCTCTCTTCGCGCGCGCCGAGGAGGCGCCTGGCCGCGGATTCCACTGGGGCATGGCAACGCCGCACGCGGCGCTGCCGCGCGGAACCCGGATCGCGGTCGGCCGGACCGGCACGCTGCGCGACATCCTGTTCGGGCCGGCGCGCGTCGACGACGGGTCCCAGAACCTGATCGAGGCGCTGCGCACGGCGATGGGCATGTGCGGGGCCCGCTCGGTGCGGCAGATGCAGCACGCGGAAGTGATCATCGCCCCCGCGCTCGTCACCGAAGGCAAGACGATGCAGATCGCGCAGCGGGTGGGGCAGGGGCGGTGACGGCGCCGGCCGTGCCGGGCGGCGCAGCGGCCCGGACCGGAGCCGAGGCGGGCATCCGGGAGCGCGTCACACATGCGCAGCTGCCCGCGACCGACGACCTCGTGGTCGTCCTCGACTTCGGGGCGCAGTACAGCCAGCTGATCGCCCGGCGCGTTCGCGAACTCCGTGTCTACAGCCTGATCCTACCGTTCGATACCCCGCTCGCCGAACTGCTGGCGCTGCGGCCGAAGGGGCTGATTCTTTCCGGCGGCCCCAACAGCGTCTACGATCCCGGCGCGCCGCACTGCGATCCAGGCCTGTTCACGGCCGGCCTGCCGATTCTCGGCATCTGCTACGGCATGCAACTGATGGCGCACGTGCTGGGCGGCGAGACCGGCCCCGCCGCGCGCCGGGAGTACGGGCGCACGCGCCTCTTCGTGGACGAGACGCCCGACGCGCTCTTCGGGGGCCTCGAGCGGCGGCTCATCGGCTGGATGAGCCACGGCGACACGGTCGCGCGGCTCCCGGAGGGCTTCGAGACCCTCGCCCACTCCGACCACACGCCCTACGCCGCGATCGCCCACCGGCCGCACCGCCTCTACGGCCTGCAGTTCCACCCCGAGGTCTCGCACACGCCGTGGGGCACGGACGTGCTGCGCAACTTCCTCTACACCGTGTGCGGCTGCTCGCCGTCGTGGGAAATGGCGTCGTTCATCGACCGGTCGGTCGAGGACGTCCGCGCGCAGGTCGGCACGGGCCGGGCGATCTGCGCGCTGAGCGGCGGCGTTGACTCCTCCGCGGCCGCCGCGCTCGTCTTCCGCGCGATCGGCGAGCGGCTGACCTGCGTGTTCGTGGACCACGGTCTGCTGCGCCAGGGGGAGTCCCAGGGCGTCGTCTCGGTGTTCCGCGATCACTTCGGGATGCCGCTCGTCCACGTGGACGCCCGCCGCCGCTTTCTGGAGCGCCTCGCGGGCGTGGTCGATCCGGAGAAGAAGCGCATCCTCATCGGTCGCGAGTTCATCACCGTCTTTGCCGAGGAGGCGTCGCGCCTCGACCGGCCGGAGTTCCTGGTCCAGGGGACGCTTTATCCCGACGTGATCGAGAGCGGGACTCGGACCGCGGCGCGCATCAAGACGCACCACAACGTGGGCGGGCTGCCCGACGTGATGCCGTTCAGCCTGATCGAGCCGTTCCGGACGCTGTTCAAGGACGAGGTCCGCGTGGTGGCCCGGACGCTCGGTTTGCCTGACGAGATGGTGGGCCGGCACCCGTTCCCCGGACCCGGGCTCGCGATCCGGGTGCTGGGGGATGTGACCGAGGAACGGCTGGAGACGCTGCGCGCGGCCGACGCGATCGTGCGGGAGGAGCTTCGCCGCGCCGGTTTGACCCGCGAGGTCTGGCAGGCGTTCGCGGTGCTGCTGCCGGTGCACACGGTCGGCGTCGCGGGCGACGCCCGCACCTACGGCCACGTCGTCGCGATCCGCGTCGTGACGAGCGCAGACGGCATGACCGCGGATTGGGCGCGGCTGCCCGCCGATCTGCTCGAGACAATGAGCAACCGCATTACCGGCGAGGTGCCCGGCATCAGCCGGGTGGTCTACGACGTCACGAGCAAGCCGCCGGCCACGATCGAGTGGGAGTGAGGCGGGCCGTCGTTCCGCAGGGTGTAGGATAGAGGACAGAAGCCCGGTCATTGTTACCTCGCACAAAGCGTGCGTCAGGAGTCCCGTGCTCGACTCAGAAGTCGCGCTTGAAAACCTGCTGAACGACCGCCAACTCGAGGCGGTGCGCCACGGCGACGGGCCGCTGCTCGTCCTCGCCGGCGCCGGCTCGGGCAAAACGCGAGTCCTCACGTACCGCATCGCGTCTCTGATTCGGGACCGCGGCGTGCCGCCGTCCGGTATTCTCGCCGTGACGTTCACGAACAAGGCGGCGGGAGAGATGCGCGAGCGCCTCGCGGGGCTGCTCGGCCCGCAGACGTCGCGGGCGTTGTGGATCGGCACCTTCCATGCCACGTGCAGCCGGATGCTGCGCATCTCCGGCAGCGCGGCGGGGGTGGACCCGCGCTTTGTCATCTACGATGCCGACGACCAGCGGACGCTGATGCGCGAGACGGTGCGGGCGCTCGATCTCGACGACCGCCGCTTTCCTCCGGCGGCCGTGCTGCACGAGATCAGCAACGCGAAGAACGAGCTAGTAGACCACGTCGCCTACGCGGCGCGGGCCGAGACCGCCCGCGACTCGGTGTTGGCCCGGATCTACGCGGCGTACCAGCGGCGGCTCGACGACGCGCGGGCGCTCGACTTCGACGACCTGCTGCTGCGGACGGTGCAGCTGCTCCAAGGCGCGCCCGAGGTGCTGGCGCGGTACCAAGACCGGTTCCGCCACATCCTCGTCGACGAGTATCAAGACACCAACCACGCGCAGTACACCTTGGTCGGCCTGCTGGCCCGCCGCCACCGCAACCTGTGCGTGGTTGGCGACGATGACCAGGCGATCTACCGGTGGCGCGGCGCCGACGTGCGCAACATCCTCGAATTCGAGCGGGACTACCCCGAGGCGCGGATCGTCCCGCTGGAGCAAAACTACCGGTCGACCGGCCGCATCCTCGCCGTCGCGGGCGAGGTGATTCAGCACAATCCGCACCGCCATCCGAAGACGCTTTGGACCGCGAACCCGGAGGGCGTCCCGGTGACGCTCTACGAGGCGTTCGACGGCTACGAGGAGGCGCGGTACGCGGGCGAGCAGATCCGCGCTCAGCAAGCCGGCGGCGGACGGTTCGGCGACGTCGCGGTGCTCTACCGGACCCACGCCCAGTCCCGGCAGTTCGAAGAGATGTTCCTGCGCCTCGGCATCCCGTACCAAATCGTCGGCGGCGTGCGTTTCTACGAGCGCGCCGAGGTCAAGGACCTGCTCGCCTACCTGCGGGTGGCTTTCAATCCCGCGGACGAGGCCGGCCTGCGCCGGATCGTGAACGTTCCCCGCCGCGGCATCGGCGACACCACCCTGCGGCGCCTCGACACCCACGCGCGGGAGTCGGGGATCACGCTATGGGAAGCGGTGCGCCGTACCGTTCGCGGCACCGCGCCCGGCGCCGGCGGCGCGCCCGGGATCACGGGTGCCATCCGCGCGGGCCTCACCGAGTTCGCCGACGTGGTCGAAGACCTGGCCGAGTTCGCCGCGGACCGTTCCGCGCGCGACGTGCTGCTGCGGGCGATCGACCGTACGGGTTACCGCCGCATGCTGGAGGCCGAGGGGACGGACGAAGCCTTCGCGCGCCTCGAAAACCTGGAAGAGCTCGGCGCGGTTGCCCAGGAAGTGGAGGCGATGACCGGGGAAGGCAGTCTCGAGGCGTTTTTGGGACACCTCGCGCTGCAGACGGAGGTCGACACGTTCGAGGAACGGCCTGATCGCGTGACACTCATGACGCTGCACAGCGCGAAGGGCCTCGAGTTTCCGGTCGTCGTGCTGGCGGGACTCGAGGAAGGCCTCTTTCCGCACATGCGCGCGCTCGAGGAAGACGTCGACCTGGCCGAGGAGCGCCGGTTGTGCTACGTCGGCATGACCCGCGCGCGGCAGCGGCTGCTGCTCACCTACGCCCGGCAGCGGACCACCTACGGCACGAGCCGGCCGAGCCTGCCGTCGCGCTTTCTCGCCGAGATCCCCGCGGAGGCGGTCGAGCGCGTCGCGACGCCGCGTACCGATACCGGCGATTGGCAGGAGGAAGATCAGCGTCCGGTGCCTGAGGTCGGCACCGGCGACACCGTGCGGCACAAGACGTTCGGGGTCGGCCGCGTACTGGAGGTCGACGGCGAAGGACCACGCGCGATTGTTACCGTCCGGTTCGACGGCCCGGCGGGCACCAAACGCCTCGCGCTCGGGTACGCGCCGCTCCAGCGCATCTCGGCCGGGGCCGCGCCGCCCGGCGAAGGGGCGGGCTAAGATTGGCAGGGGCCGGCGGCCGTTTCGCGCGAAATGCCGCAATGGAACCTTCGGCGCCGGCGGCCCGTTGGTTCGGCTCAAGACGAGGAAAGTATCGTAAGAGCGGCACCCGCGAAGGGCAGGCCCGCCTGCGCGGAGTTTCCTCACGGGCGACATAAGCAGGAGGCCACCGTGCGATTTGCAGCCCTGTGCGCGTTCGTCATCGTCAGCCTGCTCCTGCCTCCGGCATGGGGCGCGACCGCGCCGTCCGGCCATCCGAGCCTTCCGGGGTTGCCCAACCCGAAAGTCATGGAGGGCGACCCCGGCAAGTTCGGCGGCGAGTTTCTCGACTCGCAGGTCAGCGACCCCCGGACCTTCAACCCGATCCTGGCGCAGGAGACGTCGTCGACCGGGCCGCTCGGCACGCTCTTCGACGGTCTCGTCGAGGACAACGGCGAGACGACGGAGACCGAACCGGCGCTCGCGGAATCGTGGAAGACCAGCGCCGACGGCAAGACGTGGACGTTCGTCCTGCGGCAGGGCCTGCAGTGGGACGACGGCCAGCCGCTGACGGCCGACGACGTCGTTTTCACCTTTGGCGTGATCTACGACAAGAACATACCCAACAGCCTCGCCGACGTGCTGAGCGTCGACGGCAAGCCGGTGCAGGCGAGCAAGGTCGACGCACGCACGGTGCAGTTCAAGACGGCGGAGCCGTTCGGGCCATTTCTACGAACGATCGGCGTCTCGATTCTACCCCGCCACAAATTGGAGGACGCCTACAAGGCCGGCAAGTTTCGGCAGACCTGGGGCGTGAACACCTCGCCCAAGGAGCTGGTCGGCTCTGGCCCGTACGTCATGACCGAGTACCGGCCCGCCGAGCGCATTACCTACGTTCGGAACCCGCACTACTGGAAGGCCGACGCGCAGGGCCACCGGCTGCCGTACATCGACCGTGTCGTGCTGCGCATTGTGCCGAGTCAGGAGGCCCTGCGGCTCCTCTTCCAGGGTAAGCAGACCGACAGTTACTCTCTGCGGCCCAAAGAGTACTCGGCGTTCAAGCGCGACGAGAAGTCCGGGAACTATACGGTGTTCGACGGCGGCCCCACGTTCGGCACCGAGTTCCTCGTCTTCAACCAGAACGCGCGCAGCGGAATGCCGGACTACAAGCTCAAATGGTTCGCGAACCAGAAGTTCCGCCAGGCGGTGGCCTACGCCACGGACCGCCAGGCGATCATCAACCAGGTCTTCGCCGGCCACGCCGTCGCGCAGTACGGGCCGGAGAGCCCGGCGGATAAGTTCTTCTTCAACCCGCACGTGATGCAGTATCCCTACGATCTCGGCAAGGCGGCGCAGGTGCTCGCCGAGGCCGGGTTCAAGAAGGGCTCCGACGGCGGGCTGCGGGATGCCGACGGTCACCCCGTCGAGTTCGTGATCAGCACGAACTCGGACAACCAGGACCGCGTCGCGATCGCGAACATCATGCGGCAGGATCTCAGCCAGCTCGGCATGCATGTCACGCTCGTGCCGGAGGCGTTCAATACGCTTGTGAACAAGCTGGTGGAGTCGTTCAAGTGGGAGACGATGGTCCTCGGGCTCACCGGCGGGATCGAGCCGCACAACGGCCAGAACGTCTGGCGGTCGTCCGGCAGCCTCCACATGTGGAACCCGAAGGAACCCGCGCCCGCGACGCCGTGGGAGGCGCAGATCGACCGGTACTTCACCCTGGGGGCGACCACCGTCGACCAGAACCGCCGGCGCGAGTACTACTACCAGTACCAGACGATCGTCGCCGAGCAGGTGCCGGTGGTGTACACCGCGATTCCGAACGCCTACGTCGCCGTCCGCAACAAGTTCGGCAACATCCACTTCACCGCGTTCGGCGGGCCGTTCTGGAATTTCCCTGTGATCTTTATCAAGTAACGTGAGGCGCCGGGCGTCCGCGCCTCACGGCCCGGTTCGGGCGCCGAGACGCCGGCCGCGCCGTTGAGCCGGGCCGCGGGCTGATGATTCGATACATCCTGCGCCGGCTGCTGCTCTTGGGGCCGCTGCTCTTCGGCATCACGCTGGTGAGCTGGGCGGCGATTCAGCTGGTCCCGGGCTCCGGCAACTATTTCCAGTCGCTCGTCCTGCAGTACCCGCAGATCAGCCCGCAAACTATCGCGGCGCTCAAAGCGCAGTTCGGGATGGACCAGCCGCCCTGGGTGCAGTACTTCCGGTGGCTGTGGAGCATCCTACACCTCGACTTCGGCCTCTCGTTTGCCTACAACGTCCCGGTGACGTGGCTGATCGGCACCCGCGCGCTCAACACGCTGCTGCTGTCGCTGACGTCGCTCGTGGTGGCCTGGTCGGTCGCGCTGCCTCTCGGCATCTACTCCGCGGTACACCAGTACTCGGCGGTGGACGGGATTCTCAACACCGCGGCGTTCGTCGCGATCTCGATCCCGTCGTTCTTCAGCGCGCTGCTGCTGCTGTACGCCGCCTACTGGAGCCACCTGCTGCCGCTGCAGGGGCTGACAAGCGTGGACTTCGACACGTATCCCTGGTGGGCCAAGGTCTTCGACATCGCCAAGCACCTCGTGCTGCCCACAATCGCGCTGGGGCTCTTCTCGGTCGGCGGCCTGATGCGCTACATGCGCAATAATCTGCTCGAGGTACTGCGGTCAGACTACGTCAAGACCGCGCGGGCGAAGGGCCTCGCCGAGCGCCGGGTGATCTACCGGCACGCCGTGCGCAACGCGATCAACCCGCTCGTGACGTTCTTCGGCTTCGAGCTGGGGGGCCTCTTGAGCGGCGCCGCGTTCGTCGAGAACATCATGGGATATCCGGGGCTGGGCCGGCTGATCCTCGAGGCGCTTCTCAAAAAGGACGTCTTCGTCGTCATGGCGAGTCTGCTGCTCGGCAGCGTGATGCTGATCCTCGGCAACCTCGCCGCCGACATCATGCTCGCCGCCGTCGATCCCCGCATCCGGTATGATTAGTCCCCGGCGCCGGGAGGCGCGGCCGTGAGCACGGCGCAGGAGGTCGCGGCCGCACGGCTCGCGGCGCAGCGGCGGGCCGAGGCCGCGCGGGCGCGAAGTCCGTGGCAGCTGGCCTGGCGCCAGCTCCTGCGCTACCGGCTCGCGGTCGCGGGCGGCATCGCCCTGGTCGTGTTGTACGCGGCGATGGTGCTGGCCGAGGCGCTGGCGCCGTACGGGCTGGATCAGAGCGACCGCAACCTGTTCTACGCGCCGCCGACCGGCATTCACTGGATCGACGCCCGCGGCCGGTTTCACCTCCGGCCGTTCGTTTACCCGTACCGCGTCGTCGATCCATCGATCCCGCAGTACGCTCCGGACACCTCGCGCACCTACGACGTCAAGTTCATCGTGCGGGGAGCGCCGTACCGCTGGCTCGGCGTCGTGCCCGCCGATGTCCACCTGCTCGGCGTGGACGCGCCGGCGCGCCTGTTCCTGCTCGGCACGGACCAGTTCGGCCGCGATCTCTTCTCGCGCCTCCTGTACGGCAGCCGGGTCTCGCTCCTGCTCGGCGTCCTCGTGGTCGTGCTCAGCTTCCCGGTCGGGATGGTGATGGGCGGCGTCGCGGGCTATTACGGCGGGCTCGTCGACAATGTGCTGATGCGCGCGGTCGAGGTGCTGGCGTCGTTTCCGCAGTTTTATCTCATACTGGCCCTTACGTCCGTACTGCCGCCGACGCTCACCAGCCCCGAGCGAATCGTGCTGCTCTCGGCCGTGTTCAGCCTCACCGGATGGGGCGGGCTGGCGCGCGTGATCCGCGGCATCGTCCTCGGCCTTCGTGAGCTCGAATTCGTGCTCGCCGCGCGGGCCGCCGGCCTCAAGGACTTCCGGGTGATCGTCCGGCATGTGCTGCCGAGCACCGCCTCGTACATCATCGTCGCCGCGACGCTCACCATCCCCGGGGTCATCCTCGGCGAAAGCGGGCTGTCGTACCTCGGCATCGGCGTACAGGAGCCGAGCACGAGCTGGGGCCTCCAGCTCGCACAGGCGCAGAGTATCGAGGTGTTCACGCAGTTTCCGTGGCTGCTGATGCCCGGCCTCGCGATCGTGATCGCCATCCTCGCCTTCAACTTCCTCGGCGACGGCATTCGCGACGCCCTGGACCCGCGACAGCGCTCGACGTAGAATGGGGGCCATGACACCGGCGAACCCATCGCAGACGAAGCAGCCCGCCGTGCCTCCGGCCACACGCGCCGCCCAGCGCGCCGCGAAGCGGGACGGCCGGCCGGGCTCCGGGACGGCGCGGGGCGCGGCCCGTTCGAGGTCTCCCGTACCGGGGATCGTGGGGGCGGCCGTCGCGGTGGCGGTCCTGATCGCCGGCGGCGTGCTCTTGTATGGAAGAATCGCGCAGGTGCAGCGCGGGGCGGTGCTCCCCGATATCCCGCAGGGCATGCAGCACGATCCGGCGACCCGCGCCCGCGGCGCCGTAGTGAGCATTTCGGGGGACGCGAGTCATCCGGAGGCGTCGTACGATCCGGCGTCCGGGACCGTCACCGTCAGGTTCCAGTCACGCTACTACGACCCCACGCACACCGCCGCGCTCAACCGCCAGTACCTGGCCACCGAGGGCCGGCTGATCATTCAGCTGGCGCTGTACCAAAACTCGTCGATCGCGCAGGTCGTCGCGAAACTGTACCACGGCGGGCGGTACCTCGCCACCGTCTCGGGATCTCCGGGTCAGGACTACGCCGCGTACCCCGTGGAGTACGCTCCGGATCTGCCGAAATAGTGGGTATCGACGCGGCCCGGACGCGCTCGACCCGGCAGGGAACCCCCGCGCCGGCCGGCGAGTAAAGGAATTAGATACACCTTGTGGAATCCCGAGACCGCGCGACGGGGGGCTTTCGCTCCGGCGCCAGCGATGCCGCGTGGTGGCGGCGAATCCGGGGGGGCGACGCGTGGCTGACGCGCTGCTGTCGGTCCGCAATCTGAAGACGTACTTCTACACGGACGAGGGCGTCGTCCGCGCCGTCGACGGCCTGTCGTACGACCTCCAGCGGGGCGAAGTGCTGGGGATCGTCGGCGAGTCCGGATCCGGCAAGAGCGTCCACGCGCTGTCCGTCATGCGGCTCATCCCCACGCCGCCCGGCAAGATCGTCGACGGCGAGATCCTGTTCGAAAAGCGCAACCTCCTCAAGCTCTCCGACGAGGAGATGCGGAAGATCCGCGGCAACCGCATCGCGATGATCTTCCAGGAGCCGATGACCTCGCTCAATCCGGTGCTCACGATCGGGGAGCAGATCGCCGAGGCGATCATCCTGCACCAGCACCTCGACAAGAAGGCGGCGTGGGAGCGCGCGGCCGAGATGCTGGACCGCGTGAAGATCCCGCTCGCGAAGCAGCGCGTCAAGGACTATCCGCACCAGTTCTCGGGCGGCATGCGGCAGCGCGTGATGATCGCGATGGCGCTCTCGTGCAACCCCTCGATCCTCATCGCCGACGAGCCGACGACCGCGCTCGACGTGACGATCCAGGCGCAGATTCTCGATCTGATGCGGGAGCTGCAGCGCGAGTTTGGGATGTCGATCATCTTCATCACGCACAACCTCGGCGTCGTCGCGGAGATGTGCGACAACGTCGTCGTGATGTACGCGGGCCGGCCGGTCGAACACACCGATGTGCGCAGTACCTTCCGTGAGCCCAAGCATCCGTACACCTGGGGCCTCCTGCATTCCGTCCCCAAGCTGTACATCCGCCAGGAGCGGCTGATACCGATCGAGGGGCAGCCCCCGAGCCTGATCGACCTGCCGCCCGGCTGTCCGTTTGCGCCGCGCTGCCCGTTCGTGATGGACGTGTGCGTGCAGGCCGATCCGCCGGACTACACCGTGGGGACCGGCCACACCGCGAAGTGCTACCTGTACTCCGACAAGGCCACGGACAAGGACCGGCAGGCCGCCGAAAAGGCCGGCCTGGCCGCCTCGACCCGCGGCGGAACGGTGTAGGAGGACCCATGGCGACGAACGCGGCGAAGAACGGCCAGATTCTGCTCGAGGTCAAGAACCTCTTCAAGCACTATCCCGTCACCAAGGGGTTCATCTTCCAGCGGCAGGTCGGCGCGGTCAAGGCCGTCGACGGCGTCGACTTCTACATCCGCAAGGGCGAGACGCTCGGCCTCGTCGGCGAGTCGGGTTGCGGCAAGACGACGACGGGCCGCGTGATCTTGCGGCTGCAGGAGCCGACGTCCGGCGAAGCGCTGTTCGAGGGCCGCGACATCTTCAAGCTGCATAAAGAAGAGCTCCGGCGGATGCGCCGCGACATGCAGATCATCTTCCAGGATCCGTACTCCTCGCTGAACCCGCGCATGACGGTCGGCGACATCATCGGCGAGCCCCTCGAGATCCACAACCTCGCGCGCGGCCGCGACAAGATCCGCCGCGTGCAGGAGCTGCTGGAAGTCGTCGGCCTCTCGCCGTACCACGCGAACCGCTACCCGCACGAGTTCAGCGGCGGCCAGCGCCAGCGCATCGGTATCGCGCGGGCGCTCGCCGTGAACCCGAAGCTGATCATCGCGGACGAGCCGGTGTCCGCGCTCGACGTCAGCATCCAGGCACAGGTGCTCAACCTCCTCGAGTCCCTGCAGAAGGAGTTTGGGCTGACCTACCTGTTCATCGCGCACGATCTGTCGGTCGTGAAGCACATCAGCGACCGGATCGCCGTCATGTACCTCGGCAAGATCGTCGAGATGGCGCCCGCGGACGAGCTCTTCGCGAACCCGCAGCACCCGTATACCGAGGCGCTGCTCTCGGCGGTGCCGATCCCCAATCCGGAAATGCGCCGCGACCGCATCATCCTGCCGGGGGACGTGCCGAGCCCGATCAACCCGCCGGCCGGCTGCCGGTTCCACACGCGGTGCCTGTACGCGCAGCCGAGCTGCCGGGTCGATCCGCCGCCTTTCGAGGACATCGGCGGCGGCCTCGACCACTTCGTGGCCTGTCCGATCCGGCCGTTCAAGAGCCAGCGGAGCAAGGCGGCGGTGGTCGGAGCGCCGGCAACGGCCGCCGGGTCGGTGGCAACCGCGCAGCGGCAGCAGGCCAACCCGTAACGCCGGACCGCGCGATCCCGGCGATCCGCCGTGCGCCTGTGCCGAGACGCTTTAGGGCAAGAACAATGTCGGTCATACTTTTGAGGGGGGCGATGCGGCGGTGAGAGTCAGAGGAATCGCACTCGTGCTCGCGCTGACGATCGGCGTGCTGGCGCTCGGGACGGGCGCCCGGGGGGCCGGGGCGCCGGTGAAGAATCCTGACACATTCGTGCAACTGACGTACGCCGACCCGGAGAGTCTCGACCCCGCCTACGCGTACGACACCTCGAGCGAAGGCATCATCTACCCCAACGTGTACGAGACGTTGATCGCGTACGACGGCAGCGTCCTCTCCCGCTACGTGCCGATGCTGGCGACCCAGGTGCCCAGTCTCGCGAACGGCCTGATCAGCAAGGATGGCCTCACCTACACGTTCCCGATTCGGAAAGGCGTCAAGTTCCACGACGGGTCGACGATGACGCCCGAGGACGTGCGGTACTCGATGCTGCGGTTCATGCTGCAGGACCGCGACGGCGGGCCCTCGTGGCTGCTGCTGACGCCGCTGCTCGGCCGCGACAGCACCCGCGACAAGGACAAGATCGGCGTCAACTTCCCCGACGCCGCGAAGACCGTGACCGTGCAGGGCGACAACGTCGTGTTCCATCTCAATCATCCGTACGGCGCGTTCCTCAGCATCATCGCGGCGTGGTCGTTCGTCATGCCGAAGGCCTGGGCGGCCGCCCACGGTGATTGGGACGGCCAGGCCGGCACTTGGCAGAAGTTCAACAATCCGAAGCTGCAGGACCGGTTCGAGTTCTCCAACATGGATGGGACCGGCCCGTTCAAGCTTCAGCAGTGGGACCGGCAGGGCAAGCAGATCATCCTGGTCCGCAACGACTCCTACTGGCGCAAGCCGGCCCGGCTCGCGCGGGTCGTGATCCGGAACGTCACCGAGTTCACGACGCGGCGGCTCGCACTTCAGCAGGGCGATGCCGACATCATCACGGTGGACCGGCCCGACCAAAGCAAGGTCGAGGGCATGGACGGGGTCACGATCCACGACGGTCTTCCGCAGCTCGTCCTGCAGGCGCTCCACTTCAACTTTAAGATCGACGCGACCGGCAACCCGGACCTCGGCAGCGGCAAGCTCGACGGCAACGGCATTCCGCCGGACTTCTTCAGCGACGTGCACGTCCGCCGCGGCTTCGCCTACGCGTTCGACTACGCGACCTTCATCCGCGACGGCTACCGCGGGAAGGCCGAGCAGCCGAACGGACCGATCATCAACGGCCTCCTCGGTTTCGACGCCACCGCGCCGAAGTACACGCACGATCCCGCCAAGGCCACGGCCGAATTCAAGGAGGCGTGGGGCGGCAAGCTCTGGGACACCGGCTTCAAATTCACGACGACCTACAACACCGGCAACGTCGTGCGGCAGGTCGGCGCGCAGATCCTGAAGGACTCCATCGAGGCGCTGAACCCGAAGTTCAAGGTCGACGTCCGCAACCTGCAGTGGTCGTCGTTCCTGCAGAACACCAACGCGCACAAAGGGACGCTGTACGCGCTCGGCTGGGCCGTCGACTATCCGGATCCAGACGACTTCGCCCAGCCGTTTCTGGGCAGCAACGGCGACTACCCGAAGCGCAACAGCTACAGCAACCCCCAGGCCGACGCGCTCGTGAAGCAGGGCGCCGAAAGCACAGACCCCGCGAAGCGGGCGGCGATCTACAAGCAGCTCACGAAGATCGCGTACAACGACGTGCCGTCGCTCTACGTGGCGCAGCCGGTCGGCTTCGCCGTGATGCGGTCGTGGGTGCACGGCTGGTACTACAACGCCGTGTACGGCGGCCTCGACTACTATACGATCTACAAGCAGTAGGCAGGTACACGTGGGCGGACCCGCCCGATCGGCTGAGGTGGGTCCGCTCGCTCTTATCCCGTGACCGGGTTCGTCGTCCGCCGCCTGCTCCTACTCCCGCTCGTTGGGCTCGGTGTCTCGGGCCTCATCTTCCTGCTGCTGCAGTTCCTGACGCCGGCGATGCGCGCCAGCCTGTACATCCACGATCCGAAGCAACTCGATGCGCTTCCCGACCTCATCCGAAAGTACCACCTCGACCAGCCGGTGTACGTACAATACTGGGACTGGCTGGTGCAGGTGGCGCACGGCGACCTCGGATGGAGCGAAACCGCCCGCGAGCCGGTCGCCGCCGCGATCCGCGGCTACTTCCCGGCAACCCTCGAGCTCGCGATGTACGCCTTCGGCTTCATCCTCGCGCTCGGCGTCTGGCTCGGCACCCAGTCCGCGGTGCACAAGGATCAGGCCCTCGACCAAATCAGCCGGTTCACCTCAATCAGCGGGGCGTCGCTGCCGACCTTCGTCTGGGCGCTGCTGCTCCTGATGATCTTCTACGGGCACTTCGGGTGGTTTCCGCCGGGCCGCCTGTCGATGAGCGCGGACCTCTACGTCCGCAGCGGCGCGTTTCATCCGTACACGGGACTCATGACGATCGACGCGCTGCTGAACGGCAACCTGTGGCTCTTTTGGGACGCCGCGCGACATCTCATCCTGCCGGTCGCGACCCTCACGTATTATCTGACCGCGGTGCTGGTGCGGATCACGCGTTCGTCGATGCTCGAGACGCTGCGCACCGACTATGTGCGCACGGCGCGGGCGAAGGGCCTGTCGGAGCACGTGATAGTCGACAAGCACGCGCGGCGCAACGCGTTGATCCCGGTGATCACGCTGGCGAGCCTGCTGTTCGTCGGGTTGCTCAGCGGGGTCGCCGTTACCGAGACCATCTTCAACTATCCCGGCATCGGGCAGTGGGGAATCACGTCGAGCCAACAGCTCGACATCCCGTCGGTCACCGGCTTCGCGTTGATCTTCGCCGGCCTGCTCGTCATCGGCAACCTCTGCGCGGACGTGATGTACGCGATCGTGGATCCGCGCATCCGGCTCCAGTGAGCGCCGTCCAGGCGCGGCCGGCCGCGCTCCCGGTCGCCCGAAAGGTGAAGGCCGGTGAGACCGGCTGGCAGCGCGCGCTGCGCCGGTTCCGCGGCAATCCGCTCTCGATGCTCGGGTTCTGCCTCGTGGCGTTCTTCGTGCTGATGGCGCTCGTGGCGCCGTTCGTGGCGCACCCGACGGAGCGGAATCCGTACATGATCCCGCATTCGGGTTACGCGAGCGATCCCCGGCCCCCGAGTCCCGGCCACCCGTTCGGCACCACGGAGGAGCAGTTCGATCTCTTCTACGGCGTGGTCTGGGGGGCGCGGACGGCGTTCGTCGTGGCGCTGAGCGTCGTCGCCACCGCCGTGTGCATCGCCCTGATCCTTGGGAGCCTCAGCGGCTTCTACGGCGGCCGCATCGACGAAGTGGTGATGCGCGTCACCGATGTGTTTCTCGCCTTTCCCGGCTTCATTCTTGCCGTGGTGATCGTCGCGGTCCTGGGGCAGAGCGTGCGGAACGCGGTCATCGCGATCGCCGTCGTGGAGTGGCCGACCTACACGCGGCTCCTGCGCGGCGAATTTCTCCGCGTGCGCGACATGGAGTACGTACAGGCCGCGCGCGCGCTCGGCAGCGGCGACCTGCGCGTCATCGCCCGGCATGTCGTGCCCAACACCCTGTACCCGATGCTCATTCTCGCGTCGCTCAATATGGGCGGCATCGTCATCACCTTCGCCGCCCTCTCGTTTTTCGGCCTCGGCGCGCCCCCCGGGTACGCGGACTGGGGGCAGCTGGTCAGCCTCTCCCACAACTGGATCGCCGGCACGGCGGGGGACCCGTTCACCTACTGGTACACGCTCATCGTGCCGGGCGCCGTCATCGTCATGTTCGTCCTGGGATGGAACCTGCTCGGCGACGCGCTCCGCGACATCTTCGACCCGCGGCTGCAGGGCAGCCGCTAGACTCGCGCGAACGCACTTCCCGCTGAAATAGGACGCACTCGGAGGGAGACGCATGCGTGCAGGATGGGGCTCTCGCTTCACCGCCGTGGTCCTGGCCGCCGTCGTCGCCGTCTCGCTGGCCACTATGGCGCGCGGCGCCGGCACTCCGGTCAAGAACCCGGACACGTTTGTCGAGCTCCAGATCGGCGATATCTCGAGCCTCGACCCCGCGCTGGCTTACGACATCTATTCGTATGAACCGATTTCGCCCAACGTGTACGAGACGTTGATCATGTACGCCGGGTCGTCGCTTGACCGGTTCGAGCCAATGCTGTCCACGCGGGTGCCGACGCTTGCCAACGGCGGCATCGGCAAGGATGGTCTCACCTACACGTTCCCGATCCGCCAGGGCGTCAAGTTCCACGACGGCTCGACCATGACGGCCGACGATGTCGTCTACTCGGTCCGTCGGTTCCTCCTGCAAGACCAGGCCGGCGGCCCGTCGTGGCTGCTGCTCTCGCCGCTCCTCGGCGTCGACAGCACGCGCGACGACAAGGGCAAGATTGTGGTTGCGTGGGCGGACGTGCAGCGGGCCGTCAGCGCGAGCGGCAACGACGTCGTCTTCCGCCTCAAGCAGCCGTTTGCGCCGTTCCTTGCCATCGTGGCGACTTGGACGTCGATCATGCCCCGCGCGTGGGCGGCCGCCCACGGCGATTGGGACGGGCAGCCGGGCACATGGCAGAAGTACAACAATCCCAAGACCGAGGACCGCTACGAGTTCGACCATATGAACGGAACCGGGCCGTTCATGCTCGACGGCTGGGACCGCCAGGCCAAACAAATCGTGCTGGCGCGGAACGATCATTATTGGCGCAAACCCGCGGCGCTCCGGCGCGTCGTAATTCGCAACGTCTCCGAACTCACCACCCGCCGACTGCTGCTACAGCAGGGCGACGCGGACTTGGTCTGGGGCGCCCTCAGCCAGCAGTCGCAGTTGCGCGGCATTCCCGGGACCGTCATGCAGGACAACCTGCCGCAGATCGCACTGGAGCAATTCGCCTTCAATTTTAAGATCAACACCGAGGCCAATCCGGACGTCGGCAGTGGCAAACTAGACGGCGGCGGGATTCCGTCGGACTTTTTCGCGGACGTCCACGTGCGGCGGGGCTTCGCGTACGCTTTCAACTACGCGGCCGACGTCAGCGGCGGCCATGCGGGCAAGGGGGTGCTGCCGCGCGGTCCTATCCCGCAGGGCCTCCTCGGCTACGATCCGTCCGCACCACTGCTCCAGACGAACACGGAGCGAGCGGTCGCTGAATTCAGGGAGGCGTTGGGCGGCCGCGTGTGGTCAACCGGCTTCAAGTTCACGATCGCATACACCGCCGGGCGAGCCGAGCGGCAAATCGGCACACAAATCCTGAAAGACAGTCTCGCCGCCCTCAACCCGAAGTTCCAGATCGATACGCGGCCCGCACCGGCGAGCACCTTGAACCAGCTAGACTTTTCACATAAGCGGACGATCGGAATCGCGGGTTGGTTCGCGGATTATCCCGACCCGCACGATTTTGCCCAACCGTACATGGCCGCGAACGGATACTTCCCGAGCCGGTACGGTTATCGAAACCCGGAGGCCGACCGATTGATCGACCAGGCCGTGGGCACGCCCGACCCGGCGAAACGAGTGGCGCTCTATAAGCAGATCACCTCGATTTACAACAACGATCTGCCGTACCTGTTCCTCGTACAGCCGGTGACCTACTATCCGATGCGGTCGTGGGTCCATGGCTGGTACTACAACGCGATTTTCCCTGGGCAGTACTTCTATCCGCTATACAAGCAGTAGCGTTTCTGTTGACCTAAGGTCGGGGCAGGGGGAGGCCGCGTCTCGCGGTCTCCCCTTCTCCGTTGGGGGTGTCTGGACGGCCCTCCCGGCGCTGCTGCTCACCGCGTACGCGCTCGTGCTGCGCCTGGCCGGCACCGGCCGCGGGCTGCCGTATCTTCACGAATGGGACGAGTGGTTTCAAGTCCCGCCTGTCCTCCGGATGGTCTTGTACCATACGCTCAATCCCGGCATCTTCATCTACGGCAGCCTCTACTATTACCTGCTGCTGCCGGTCGTCTATCTGCATTTCCTGTATCTGCACGCGCTCGGGGCCATGACATCGATGAACGATATCGTCTTGACGCATCCGCTCGTGCCCGGGTACGGCTGGTACATTAATTACCCGTCGTTCTACCTCTGGGCGCGGGCGTTCACGGCCCTGTTCGGCGCCGCGACCGTCTACCTCACCTACCGTCTCGGCCGGGCGGCGTTCGGCCGCACCGTCGGGTTGCTCGCCGCGGCGGTGCTCGCCGTGGCCCCCGGCGCGGTGTACTACGCGGACACCGCGCGGGTCGACGTGCCCGAGGCGTGCCTCACGACCTCGGCGCTTCTTGCCGGCCTCGCGGTGATGCGGCGCGGTCTGGTCCGGGACTACCTGATCGCCGGGTTGCTGGCGGGACTCGCGATGTCGACGAAGCAGACCGCGGTGTGGGTCCTGCCGGCGCTCGTGCTCGCGCACGTGTTCCACGAACGCCGGCCGGCGCTCGCCGATCGGCGGCTGGCGCTCATGATCGGCGCCGTCGTCGTGGGAGGGCTGGTCGGCACCCCGTACCTCCTCATCCGGCCGGACTTGGTGCGGGCCGGGTTCGGCGCCCAGGTCGGCACGTACGGTGTCTTTTCAATTCCGCGCCCCGGCGAATTCATGTGGCATCTCGCCTTGAACCTGGGTTACCTGGTCTGGCCCTCACAGGGTGGAGATTGGTACGTCGTGCCGCACACGGCGCTCGGCCTCGTGCCGGGCATCGCCGCGGTGATCGGGCTGGTGGATGGGTTCGCCCGGCGGCCACGGGTGCAGGCGTACCTGTTCACGCTGCCGCTGCTGCAATTGTGTTTTCTCGCCCGCGCGAACGTCGTCTTCACCCGCAATCTCGCGCCGGTACTGCCGCTCGCGGCGATTTGGGCGGCGCTCGGCGCCGCGTGGACGTGGGACCGCGTGGCCGGGCTCCTGACCTTCGAACCCCGATTGCGGCTCAAAGCGATGCCGCCGGTGGCGGCGGTGGTGGTGGCCGCGTTGTTGGTGGGGCCGGTCCGGGAGTCCGCGGCGCTGGCGTGGTGGCTGAACCGGCATCGCGATTCGCGCACCCAGGCCGTGGAGTGGCTGCGCGTGCACGGGCCCCGCGGGGGGGTGGTGGCGTTTGAACTGGAACTCGCATGGTACCTGCCGGACCTGGACCGGCTGCCGTTCCGGGTGGAATGGACCGACCGCGCGACGCCGCCGTCCTGGTACGCGCGGCATCATATCGATCTCGCCGTGGTCGGGTACCGCAACCCTATCCACCTGCGGCGGCGCGCCGCGTTTTTTCCGCCGCCTCGGTACCTCCCGAGTCTCGTCGAGGAGACCAAGTTTGTCCCGAACTCGTATCCGATCATCGACCCCGCAATCCTCATTGTGATACCATCGGAGCCGTGATCGACGACCGCACCGTCGCGCACGTGGCCCGTCTGAGCCGGCTCGAGATGAGCGACGACGAGCGCGAGCGCTTCCGCGCGCAGCTCGGCAGCATTCTCGAGCACTTCCAGAGTCTGCTCGCGCTTGACCTCAGCGCCGAGCCGCCCACGGCGCACGCCACCGACGCCACCAACGTGATGCGCGAGGACGCCGTCCGCCCGTCGCTGCCGCTCGACGAGGTGCTCGCCAACGCCCCCCAGATAGAGGGTGGCTACTTCGTCGTGCCGCCGGTGATCGAGGGCGAGTAGCTTGCCCGAAGCGCGGTCGCTCGCCGACTGCACCGCCACCGAGCTCCGGCGCTTGTACGCGGCGGGGGAAGCCTCGCCGACGGAAGCGGTGGGCGCGGTGTTGGACCGGATCGCCGCCCTGGAATCGACGCTGCACGCCTACCTGTACGTGGACCGGGACGCCGCGCTGCGTGAGGCCGCGCGGTGGGACGGCCGCGCCGGCCAGGAGAACACGCCGCCGCTCGCCGGGATCCCGATCGCGCTCAAAGACAACATCTGCACCCAAGGCTGGCCCACGACGGCCGGCTCGCGAATCCTGAACGGGTTTCGGCCACCTTACGACGCCACGGTCACGGCGCGCCTGCGCGCGGCCGGCGCGGTCCTGCTCGGGAAGACCAACTGCGATGAGTTCGCGTTCGGCAGCAGCACGGAAAATTCGGGGTACGGACCCACCCGGAACCCCTGGGATCCGATGCGCGTGCCGGGTGGCTCGAGCGGCGGCTCAGCGGCGGCGGTCGCGGCAGGGGAGGCGACGCTCGCGCTCGGCAGCGACACGGGCGGGAGCATCCGTGAGCCCGGGGCGTTCTGCGGGGTGGTGGCCCTCAAGCCGACGTACGGACGTGTCTCCCGCTACGGCCTGATCGCATTCGCCTCGTCGCTCGATCAGATCGGCCCGTTTGCGCGGGACGTGCGCGACGCGGCGCTGCTGCTCGGTGCCGTCGCCGGACGCGATTCGTGCGACTCGACCTCCGCGGCTGAGCCGGTGCCGGACTACCCCGGCGGCTTGACCGGGGAAATCCGGGGCCTACGGGTCGGTATCGTGAAGGAGTTCTTCGGCGAGGGGCTTGCGCCCGCGGTGGGCGAGGCGGTCCGCGCCGCGGCGGGCGTGCTCGCCGGGCTGGGGGCCGTCTGCGACGAGGTGTCGCTGCCGCACGCCGTCTACGCGCTGCCTGCCTACTACATCATCGCGCCGGCGGAGGCCAGCAGTAACCTGGCGCGCTACGCGGGCGTGCAGTACGGCCACCGCACCGCGACGGCCGGTGATCTGTACACGCTCTACGCGCGGTCGCGGCGGGAGGGGTTCGGCGCCGAGGTCAAGCGCCGAATCATGCTCGGCACGTTTGCGCTGTCGTCCGGCTACTACGACGCGTACTATCTGCGCGCGCAGCGGGTGCGCTCCGTCATTCGGCGGGAGTTCACGCAGGCGCTAGGGCAGTTCGACGTCCTGCTCGGCCCGGTCGCCCCGACGCCGGCGTTCCTCCTCGGCGAGAAGATGGAGGACCCGCTGCAGATGTACCTCTCCGACATCTACACGATCCCCGTGAACCTCGCGGGGGTGCCCGGGATCTCGGTGCCGTGCGGGCTCGTGAAAGGGCTTCCCGTGGGGCTCCAGCTGATCGGCCGCGCGTTCGGCGAGGCGACGCTCCTCAATGCGGCGTTCGCCTACGAACAGGCGACACCCCACCACACGGCGCGGCCCGCGCTCGTCGCGCAGGCGCGGGGCCGGGCGGGGGGGAGGGCATGAGCGCTCCGGCGCTTGAGACGGTCATCGGACTCGAGGTGCACGTGCAGCTCGAGACGGCGAGCAAGATGTTCTGCGGCTGCGCGATCGAGTTCGGCGCGGCTCCCAACACGCGGACGTGTCCCGTCTGCCTCGGGCTCCCCGGGGCGATGCCGGTGCTCAACCGGCGCGCGGTCGACCTCGGGCTGCGCACCGCGGTCGTGCTCGCCTGCCGGGTCCACCCAGAGAGCCAGTTCCACCGCAAGAACTACTACTATCCCGATCTGCCGAAGAACTACCAAATTTCCCAGTATGAGTACGCGGGGCACCCTCCGCTCGCCACCGGGGGCCGGATGGAGCTCGACGGCGGCGGGGCGGCGCGGACGATCGGGATCCGCCGTGTGCACCTCGAGGAAGACACCGGGAAGCTGCTCCATGCCGAAGGCCGCAGCCTCGTCGACTACAACCGGAGCGGCACGCCGCTGATGGAGGTCGTGACGGAGCCGGACCTTCGCTCGCCCGAGGAAGCGCGGCTCTTTCTCACGCAGCTGCGCGCGGTGCTCCAATACGCCGGCGTCACGACCGGCCGCATGGAAGAGGGCACGATGCGCTGCGACGCCAACCTGTCGCTGCGGGTGCCGGGCGGTCCGCACGGGATCCGGACCGAGGTCAAGAACATGAACTCCCTGCGGTCGGTCGAGCGGGCGCTGCGGTTCGAGGAGGCGCGCCAGCGGGAGGTACTGGGCCGGGGCGGGGCGGTGGTGCAGGAGACGCGCCACTGGGACGAGCAGCGCGGCGTCACCTTCTCGTCGCGCGAGAAGGAAGAGGCGCAGGACTACCGCTACTTCCCCGAGCCCGACCTGGTCCCGATTGTCGTCGACGGCGCGTGGGTGACCCGGGTGCAGGCGGACCTGCCGGAGTTGCCGGATGCCAAGCGGCGCCGGTACGCGGAGGCGTTCGCGCTCCCCGAACACGAAGCGGGCCTGCTCACCGCCACGCGGCCGATGGCCGAGTTCTTCGAGGAGACGGTCCGGCGGTACGCGCAGCCCAAGATCGCCGCCAACTGGCTGGTCGGGGACATCGCCGCCTACCTGAACGCGGCCGGGGAGGAGATCGAGCAGGCCAGGATCACCCCGGCGTCCCTCGCCGAGATGCTGGACCTCCTCGACCGGGGCACGCTCAGCGGGCGCCTCGCCAAGGAGGTCCTCGAGGAGATGCTTCGCACCGGCCGGACGGCCGCCGAGATCGTCAAGGAGCGCGGCCTGGTCCAGATCAGCGACGAGAGCGCCCTCGCCGCGATGGTGGACGCCGTGATCGCCGAGCACCCCGGCCCGGTTGGCGACGTGAAGGCCGGCAAGGACAAGGCCGTCGCGTTCCTCGTCGGCCAGGTGATGAAGCGCAGCCGCGGCCGCGCAAATCCAGAGCTCGTCAACCGGCTGCTGCGCGAACGCCTCACGGCGCGTTGAGGGGGCAGGACGCCTCTGCTAGAATGATAGGCACGGCCGAGATGCATAAGGAGATTCCGCATGCCTGGTGAGTTCGTTCACTGCCACCTGCATACGGAGTACTCCCTCCTCGACGGCGAGAGCCGCATCGAGCCCCTGATGAAGCGGGCGGCGGCTCTCGGGATGAAAGCGATCTCCCTCACCGATCACGGCGCGATGTACGGAGCGGTCGAATTCTACGAGGGCGCCCGCGCGCACGATCTGAAGCCGATCATCGGCGTCGAAGCGTACGTCGCGGCGCGAGGAATGGCCGACCGCGATCCGAAGCTCGACGCCAGTGCGTTCCATCTCGTCCTGCTGGCGCGGAACGACGAGGGCTATCGCAACCTCCTCAAACTCACGACCGCGGCGCACCTCGACGGCTTCTACTACAAGCCGCGGATCGACCGCGCGCTGCTGGCGAAGCACAGCGGCGGCCTGATCGGCCTTTCGGCCTGTCTGAACGGCGAGATCCCGCGCGCGATCCTCCGGAACGACATGGAGGCGGCGCGCACGCTTGCGGGTGCGTACAAGGAGATCTTCGGCCCGGAGCATTTCTACCTCGAACTGCAAAATCACGGCATCGCCGAGCAGCAGGCGTTAACCACCGGCCTCGTGACCCTGGCCCGCGAAACCGGCCTGCCGCTCATCGCCACGAACGACGTGCACTACGTCACCCGCGACGAGGCCGACGCCCAGGACGCGCTGATGTGCATCCAGATGGGCATCGACCTCGGGCAGAAAGACAAGCCGCGGATGGGCGATGTGCCGGAGTTCTACCTGAAGAGCCCCGAGGAGATGGCGGCGCGCTTCAACGAGTTTCCGGAGGCGCTCCGCACCAGTCTCGCGATCGCGGAGATGTGCAACCTCGAGATCGAGACCGGGACGACGCGTCTGCCCCATTTTCCGCTGCCGGCGGGCGAGACCGCGGACTCCTATCTCAAGCAGCTGTGCGAGGCCGGGCTCCGGCGGATCTACGGCACGGTCACGCCGGTGCTCGCGGAGCGTCTCGCCTACGAGCTGGGCGTCATCGCGAAGACCGGCTACGCGGCGTACTTCCTTATCGTGCAGGACTTCGTCGGGTTCGCGCGCGGGCGCGGCATCTACACCACCGTGCGCGGCTCCGCGGCCGGCAGCCTCGTGCTCTACGCCTGCGCCGTGACCGACGTCGATCCGATTGCGTACCGGCTGCCGTTCGACCGGTTCCTCAACCTCGAGCGCTACACGATGCCGGACATCGACGTCGACTTCATGGACAGCCGGCGCGACGAAGTCATCAAGTACGTCGTCGAGAAGTACGGCGCCGACCGCGTCGCGCAGATCATCACCTTCGGGACGCTCGGCGCGCGCGCGGCGATCCGCGACCTCGGACGCGTGATGGGCCTTTCATACGGCGACGTCGACCGGATCGCCAAGCTTGTGCCGGGGGCGAACGTCTCCCTGCAGGACGCGCTCGCCGCCGAGCCGGAGCTGCGCGCCGCCGCCGACGGCAGCCCCCAGATCCGGCAGCTGATGGACATGGCCCAGAAGCTGGAGGGCGTCGCCCGTCACGCCAGTACCCACGCCGCGGGCGTCATCATCTCCCGCGATCCGCTGACCGACCACGTGCCGCTTCAGCGGGCGACCAAAGGCGATCTGTTGATGACGCAGTACGATATGAACAGCGTCGCCCGCCTCGGCCTGCTCAAGATCGACTTCCTCGGCCTCACGAACCTGACGATCCTCGACGAGGCGGTCCGCCTGATTCGCACGACGAAAGGCATCGAGATCGACCTGCAGCAACTGCCGCTCGGCGACAAGGCGACCTACGCGCTGCTCGCGTCGGGGGAGACGACGGGGATCTTCCAGCTGGAGGGCCGCGGGATGACCCGGTACCTCCGCGAGCTCCGGCCCGACCGGATCGAAGACGTCATGGCGATGGTGGCCCTGTTCCGGCCGGGGCCGATGGCCAACATCCCGTCCTACATCCGGCGCAAGCACGGGCAGGAGAAGGTGACCTACCTGCACCCGCGGCTCGAGCCGGTGCTCAAAGAAACCTACGGTGTGATGGTCTACCAGGAAGACATCATGACCGTCGCCCAGGCGATCGCGGGGTACACGCTGGCCGAAGCCGACGTGCTCTGCTACGCGATCCGGAAGAAGATCAAGGACCGGCTGCTCGCGCAGCGCGAGAAATTCGTCAAAGGCGCCCGGGCGAACGGCGTGGACGCCAAGACGGTCGATCTGATCTTCGAGCAGTTCGAGCCGTTCGCGCGGTACGGCTTCAACCGCGCCCATGCGGCGTGCTACGGCCTGATCGCCTACTACACGGCCTATCTCAAGGCCAACTACTCCGCCGAGTACATGACCGCGCTCCTCTCGAGCATTGCCGGCGACATGGACAAGGTGGCGCAGGCCGTCGCGGAGTGCGCGCGGATGTCGCTCGAGGTGCTGCCGCCCGACATCAACGAGAGCCGGGCCTCGTTCACCACGGCCGGCGAGGTGATCCGGTTCGGGCTCGCCGCGGTCCGCAACGTCGGCGTCGGGGCGATCGACGTCGTCATCGCGGCGCGGGAGGCCGGCGGGGAGTTTACGAGCCTCGCCGACTTCTGCGGCCGGGTGGACACGCGGCTCGTCAACCAGCGCGTCATCGCGAGCCTGATCAAGGCCGGCGCCTTCGACCGCCTCGGCTCCCGCGCGCAGATGTTGCAGACCCTGGACCTGGTGTTGGAGCGGGCGCAGCGCAGTCAGCGCGCCCGCAACGAAGCCCAGACCGGGCTCTTCGCCGATCTCGGCGCGCCGCCCGACGCCGCGCCCGCGCCGGCGGAGACGGCTGTGCAGGAGTTCACGAAGGAAGAGCTGCTGGCGATGGAGCGCGAGATGCTGGGCCTCTACATCTCCGACCATCCGCTCCGCCGCTGGGCCCCGGCCCTCGCGAAGCGCGCGACGGCGACGATCGCGCAGCTCGCGGATCTCCCCGATCGGCGCGAGGTCACGGTCGGCGGCCTCGTCGGGACGGTGAAGCGCAGCATGACGCGCTCCGGTTCCACGATGGCATTCGTGACCCTCGAAGACCTGAGCGGCAGCATTGAGGTGCTCATGTTCCCGCGGGCGTACGAACAGTATGGGCTGGCGCTCAAGCGGGACGCGGTCGTGTTGATGCGCGGCAGGCTCGATGTAGAAGAGCAGTCCGTCAAGCTCCTGTGCGACGAGGTGATCGCGCTCCCGGCGGTGCCCCCCGAAGACGAGGCCGAGGCCCCGCCGGCCGTCTCGGTTCCGGTCGCGGCGGCGGTGACGAACGGTGGAATTGTCAACGGACATCGGGATGCCAGCGGCGGTGCCCGCCGCCTCGTGCATGGCAACGGCGGACCCGCGCGGCCCGCCGTGCGCGTGCGGGTCAGTTCGATTGAGGAGATCGAGCAGCTGGAGTGCTACCTGAAGGACCATCCGGGGCCGCGCCGCGTGTGCGCGCACGTGGTAAGCGGCGATGGCGAGCACGTCGTTCCCGTCCGGGCGGGCGCGCACGACGTGGCAGAGCTGCAGCAGTCGCTGGAGCAGCTGTTTGGCGAAGGGAATGTCTGGGAAGAGTAGTCCCGGCCGTCCGGCGGCCGGCAACCACGAGACGAGAGGCGCCTCGCCGCGAATCGTGCTGGCGGGGCTGCTCATGGCGCTGGGCTTTCTCGTCGTCGTTCAGGTTCGCGCCAGCCGCGGCCTCTCCAGCCAAGAAGACGTCCCGACCCGCAACGTCTACGCACTCGCCACGATGCTGCAGCAGGAGCGCGCCTCGCGCCACGCCCTGGAAGCGCAGGTGGCCGATCTGCAGCGGCGGTTGTCCGATTTCGAGCGGGCCACGGCCGAGCGGCGCAGCACGACGGAGGCGATGATGCGGGAACTCGAGAGCCTTCGCATCGCGGCGGGGCTCGTGCCGCTGACCGGCCCCGGGGTCACCGTCGTCGTGGACGCGGCTCAGGCCCCGATGGTCGGCCACGCGCCGCCCGCCGTCCAATACGTCGATCTGGCCAGCATCGTAAACGAGCTGTGGGCGGCGGGCGCCGAGGGGATCGCCGTCAGCGGCATCCGGATCACCGCGACCACCGGCTACAGCGAGGTCGGGGGCACGATCCTGGCCGACCGCCATCGCCTCGCGCCGCCGTACACCATCGAGGCGATCGGGGACCCCGCGACGCTGCAGGGGGCGCTCGAGATCCGCGGGGGCGTGATCGAAGGACTCCGCACGCTCGGGCTTCAGATCACGATCACCCGCAGGCCGGCGGTGAACCTCCCGGCGGTGCCGTCGCTCCCCACCATCCATCTCGCCCGTCCCGCACCGCCCTGAGCGAGGTCCTGATCGCCGGCGCATCGTTTGCCGGGCTGGCCGCGGCCCAGGTGATCGGCGGCCGCGCGCTGCTCGTTGATCCGCTGCCGGTCGGCGACGGCCAGACGTCGGCGTGCGGCGCGCCCGTGCGGGTGCTCCGGGCGCTCGGCGCGGCCGGGTCGATCCAGGAAGTGCACGACGACCTGGTCATCCATACGCCGGGACGCGACGTGCGCTGGCGGGTGCCGGAGCCGTTCTGCACCTTCGACTACCGCGCGTGCTGCCGGGCCGCGTTCGACGCATCGGGCGCCGGATTCGTTCAGGCGTCGGTCCGCGGCCGCCGCGGCGCGACGGCGCTGACGTCCGCGGGAGAGATCACGGCGCGCGTGCTGGTGGACGCGACGGGGTGGCGCGCCGCGCTCGCCGGGCGCGATGGCGCGCCGCGCGGCGGCCGGTATTTCGGGCTCGAAGCCGAGGTGCCCGCGCCGTTTGCCCCGGGCCTGCACTTCTACTTTTGGCGGGACGCGGCGCCCGACGGGTATGCATGGGTCTTTCCCGCGGGAAGCGTGTCGCGCGTCGGGATTTTGAGTTATCGCGGCCGCAGCCATCTCGGCCCTCAATTGGACGCGCTCTTGGCCCGGCTCGGCCTGCCGCCGGGACCGCGGCACGGGGGCTTTCTTGGCGCCGGCCTCGCCCGGCCCGTCGTCGACGGGGTTTTCGTCGCCGGCGACGCGGCGGGGCACTGCTTGCCGTTCACGGGAGAGGGGATCAGATCGGCCGTGTGGGCCGGATACGTCTGCGGCGAACTGGTGCGACGGCAGCTCGACGGCGAGATCTCCGCCGCCGCCTCAGCCGCCGAGTACGCGGGGTATGTGGCGCGCCAGCGCCGGCGGCTTCGCGTCCTGGAGTGGTCCACCGTCGCGGCGCTCCGGTTGCCGGCGCGGCTGCTCGGCCTGCTGGCGGCGTGTGTATCGCGGCCGGGGCCGCTCGGAGCCTTCATGCGCCACTATCTTGCGACGTTCGCCGCCGACGACGGTGCGGCCCCGGCGGTGAGACCGATTCCGGCGGCATAGCCGTGCCGGTCTCGCTCTCCGGGCTGGCCGCCTACCTGCTGCTGTGGGCCGGTGCCGCGACCGGCGTGCTCACTTCGTCCGACGCGGTCCGCCGCCGCGCGGGATGGCTCCGCGCCCCGGCGCACGAGACTCTGTCGCTCGCCGGACTGGGGGTCGCGCTGCTCCACACGACGCAGAGTGTCGTGGCCCCGCAGGGCGTCCGGCTCGACGTGTTGATGTTCACGGGACCGCTGACCGCGGCCGGGTGGGGGCTCCCGGCCGGCGTCCTCGCACTCTATCTGACCGCCGCCGCCACTTTCGCGTTTTATCTTCGCCGGCACCTCGGCGGATGGTGGCGCGGCCTTCACGCGCTCGCGTACGCCGCGTACGCCGCCGCGCTGTGGCATGCGCTCGCCGTCGGGGCCAACGCGTGGCTGCCGCCGGTGCGATGGCTCTACGAGGGATCGACCGTGGTACTGGCCGCGCTGACCGTGCTGCGGCTCAGCGCGCCCGGCTTCGTCCGGACGCGCGCACCGTCGTGACGGGGATGGCCGCGTGGCGGACGACGTACTCGGCGACGCTGCCGACGAACAGGTGGGCGACGCCGCTGCGGCCGTGCGTGCCCATGACGATGAGATCGGCGCCGGCCTGGTCGGCCGCTTTCAAAATCTCGTCGCGCGCGTGGCCCACGCGCACCATCGTCCGCTGCACGCTCGGGGTCTTGGCGGCGAGCGAGTCGAGCGCGGCCTGGGCCCGTTCGCGAACTCCGCGCACGACCGCGGCCGGGACGGGTGTCGGAACGACGGCCGGTCCGGCGGGCACCCACTGAACTTCCAGGTCCACCACGTGCACCAGCACGATGCGTGCCCCGAACGCGTGGGCGAGGCCGTCCGCCCACCCAAGTGCCATGTTCGCGCAGGCTGAGAAATCGGTCGGTACGAGAATCGTCTTGACGGACATAGACGTCACGTTCGTCCCGTCCGGCGCGGGACCTCCGCCGCCGTCGCCCGCTCCTCTGGGCGGGGGCGGCGGAGGGTCGCCCTTAGGGTGTCACGACCAGCGTCGCCCGCATGAACGGATGGTCGTCGCATTGGTAGACGTAGGTCCCGGGCTTGCTGAGTCGGACCGTCATGCTGCCGCCCGGCACCACCTGATCGGTATCCCACAACTTGCCCCGCGTCGTCTGTGCCGTCGCGGTGTGCGGAACCGGATCGGCGTTGATCCACGTGACCGTGTGTCCCGCCCTCACGGTGACCTTGTGGGTTGCGAACGCGAACCCGCGGATGTAGATCTGGGCGTCGCCGGCCTTCAGAGCCGGCGCGGGCCGTGCCGGCCGCGCCGCGAATCCGCCGATTCCGCCGGCCGACGCGGGCCCATAACTCGACATCGCGCCGGGGCCCCGCTGCAGCGAGATCTTGCGCGGTTCGCTGCCCACGCGGAGGGTCGCGACGACATTCTTCGACGCGAGGTCGACGACGGAGATCGTGTTGTCGCCTTCGTTGGTCACGTAGGCCAGTGCTCCGTCCGAGGTGAGGCCGACCCAGTGCGGGTATCGACCGACGGGGACCTGCCCGATCACCCGGCGGGTTGCGAGATCGATGATCGCCATCCGGCCGGCGCCTTGGACCGCGGTCAGGGCCCGTGCGCGGTCAGGCGTGAACGCAATTTGGTGCGGGATCGGTCCGACCGGAATCTCCGCCGCGATCGCGCGGGTGGCCGTGTCCATGACCCCGACGGTGGCGCTGTTGGCCAGCGTGAAATAGAGCGCCTTCCCGTCCGGCGTCACGCTGAGGCCCCGCGGGGCTTCCCGCAGGGGTACCTGCGCCGCAATCTTGTGCGCGGCGATGTCGAGCACCACGATCGCATCGTGGTTCGGCACGTCCTGCGCGCCGACGTACGCCGTGGTGCCGTCGGGCGACAGCGTGACGCCGTGTGCCTTGGCCACGTCGAACTGCTCGGTCACCGTCATGGTCGTCGCGTCGATCACGTCTACTTTGTCGATGCCGAACACCGCGGCCAGCAGTGTCCGTCCGTCTCGGGACAGCGCCATGCCCTCCGGGAACGCGCCGAGGTCGAGTGTCTTCACCACCGTGTCACTCGCCGTATCGATGACACTGACCTGGATCGCATCTTCGCTCGAGACGTAGACGCGGCTGCCGTCCGGTGAGACGATGACGGCCTCCGGGCCGGCCGGTACCTTGATCGTGTGCAGCAGCCGTCCGGACGCCGTGTCGAGCACGCCGATCGCGTCATCGCCGTACAGCCCGACGTAGGCTTTTGGCGCGGAGTCCGCCGCGGTCGCGCGAGGTCCCACCGAACCGCCCGACACGATGCACATCACCAGAGTCAGCGCTGTCGCCGCCGCGCGTGCGGTGTAACGGTACCGAAGCCAGAGCCTTCCGATCGTCAGCAGCCATCCCTGCATCATGGTCGCCTCCGGAGTACTTGGTTGTGAACCGAGCCGAGGAGCGGCCGGCCCTCGCCGGGGCAACGGGGGAAAGGAGAGCGAGAGCCGCCGCCACCTCAGTCGGATTCATCTGCTAGTACACCGTGGCCGGCGGGCGGATGGCGCGGGCCGCGTTCGTTACAACAACGCAACATTCACTACGTATACATCCAAGCGTCGCCCGCCGGTGTACGACGATCGGAGGCCATCCAACAATGTCGATCCGGTTTCGTGGATATCCCAATTGGCCGTCGCGCCGCGACGCCCGCGGTGTTCCGTCGGCGCATGATCCCGACGACGAACAGCTGATGGCGCAGCTCGCGGCCGGCAGGCAGGAGGCGCTCGGTCCGCTCTACAGCCGGTACGCGGCACGGCTCTTCTCGCTTGCGGCCCAGTCTCTCGACCGCGCGACCGCCGAAGAGATGGTACAGGAAGTGTTCTTGCAGGTCTGGCGCAAGGCGGCCACCTTTAGGCCGGAGCGGGGTACGTTCCGGGCGTGGGTGTTCCAGATCGCCCACTACCGCGTGCTCAACGAGTTGCGCAGACGCAGCCGTCAGCCGCAGCTCGAGGAAGATCCTGAGGGCCTCCGGCTCTCCGCCGCTCCGGACCCGATGCCCGGCCCGGAGGAACTCGTCACGACGGAGGCGCGGCGCGCAGAGGTGCGCGAGGCGCTGGAGGCGCTGCCAGATCCGCAGCGCCAGGCCCTCGAGATGGCGTTCGTCGACGGGCTCACGCACGAACAGGTGGCGCGCAGCCTGCAGCTCCCGCTCGGCACGACGAAAACTCGCATTCGCGCCGGGCTGCGAAGACTTCGGGCCGGACTGACGCCCGCCATTGCGGCACTGGTTATCGCCGCCGGGATCGGTGGGGTGTTGGGCATTCGCAATGAGGAGGCGTCTCGCGCCCTCGACGGACGGGCGCTCGCGCTGCTGACGTCGAGCGAGACCGTGGCGATCCGGCTCGTGGCGGCGCCGGGGACCCCGCCTGAGACGCACGCCGTGTACCGCGGGCACACGGGTGCAGCGATCGCCGTGCTGACCCTCGAGAAATTCCGGCCGGCACCGGCGGGTGAGGTGTACCAGGCGTGGGTGCGCCATGGCGAGACCTGGACGTCGGTCGGGACGGTCCATCCTGACGGTCAGGGCGCGGCTCGGCTGATCGTGGAAGGGGCTGCGGTGGAGCGCCTGCCGGATGCGATCGAGATCACGCTGGAACCGGCGCGCGGCAGTCCGAATCCGCACGGTCCGGTGGTCGTGAGCGGGCAACCGGGTTCAGCTGGAACACAGTACCGTTAGACGATAGAAGCGCATCGGGAGGGGACGGCCGCATTTGCGGCCGTCCCCAGCGTTACAGGAGAACGGCCGCAAGTTTACGCTGAGATCGCCGCCTCCGCGTCCCGGACACGGTTTGACAGACTGCTCATGATCTTGAGCGCTAGCGGTGGAGCGGCGACCAGGAGCTGGTAGAACTCGCGCTGACCGACCACCAGAAGCCGCATGTTTGAATCGGCGTCGACGGTCGCCGAGCGCGGCCCCCCGTCCAGCAAGCTCATCTCACCGAAGAAGTTCCCTCGTCCAAGCCGGAGGCTCCGGCCGCGTTTGGTGTTTACGGTCGCCCGCCCCTCGATGATCACGAACAGCTGTTGACCCTTTTCGCCTGCGGTAGCCAACCGGGTCCCGGCGGGAACCTGGATCTCGTCGGCAAGACGGGCGACCTGTTCCAGCTGCTTTCGTGAAAGATCCCGGAAAAGCGGGATGGTCTCAAGCAACTCCACCTTGCTGGATCGCCCAAAAACCACGACGCCACCTCCACCGGACGGTTCGCCCTTGTGGTGCATGAACGATTTTCTAAGTTGTAAAGGGTGGCCCATAACTTACGCTGGAATTGACGGCCGATCCTGCGCCGGCGCCCGGAATCAGGCCTCGCGCCGTGTGCAGCCGGGTACACTCCGCCGGCAGGACCGTCCGAGACTTGCCATGAACGTCACCCAGGGCATTCATACGCTCGCCCGCACGGGGGGGCACGTTCGTTGGCTGGCCAGCCGACCGGGAGCGTGACGTTTCTCTTCACGGATATCGAAGGCCCAACGGCGCTTCTGCAGCACCTCGGCGATCACCGCTACGCGGAAGTCCTCCTTGAATACCACCAGGTCCTTCGCGCCGCGCTTGAGGCGGGAGGCGGCTACGAGGTCGACACGCAAGGCGACTCGGCACTGATCGCTTTCGGGAGCGCTCACAGCGCCGCCCGAACGGCCGCGGCCGCCCAACGCGCGATCACAGCTTATCACTGGCCCGAGGGCGCCCCGATCCACGTCCGCATGGGACTGCACACCGGCGAGCCAACCGTCGCGGGAGGCCGCTACTTCGGGCTCGATGTCCACCGCGCGGCCCGCATCATGGCCGTCGGCTACGGCGGCCAGATCCTTCTCTCGCAGGCGACACACGACCTCATCAAGCAGGCCCTGCCCGACGGCCTGACGGTGCGAGACCTCGGGGAGCACCGGCTCAAGGACCTCGCGCGCCTGGAGCATATTTTCCAGATCGTCATCCCCGGTCTGCCGGCCGAGTTCCCGCCACTCAAGACCCTGGACGTCATCTCCAACAACCTGCCGATCCAGTTGACCACCTTCATTGGGCGGGAGCGGCAGATCGAGGCTGTGAAGCGGTTCATGGGCGGCTGCCGCCTCCTCACACTCACGGGCGCGGGCGGCTCCGGCAAGACGCGGCTGGCCGTCCAGGCGGCCGCCGACTTGATCGAGCAGTTCGAGAAAGGTGTATGGCTCGTTGAATTGGCTCCCGTTGCAGACCCGGCCCTCGTCGTCCAGGCCGCGGCGGCCACATTTCGGGTCCGCGAGGCGGCCGGCCGGACCCTCTTGGACCAGCTCGTCCACTATTTCGACTCGAAGTCACTGCTGCTGATCCTGGATCATTGCGAACACGTGACGGCCGGGTGCGCCCAGCTGGCTGACGCGCTCCTGCGCGCCTGTCCCAATCTGAAGATCCTGGCCACCAGCTGGGCGGCGCTCGGCGTCCACGGCGAGGCGGAGTATCATATGCCCCCGCTTTCGTGCCCAGACCCGAACAACGTCCAATCGGTCGATCAGTTGAGGCAGTTTGAAGCTGTGCAGCTCTTCGTCGAACGAAGCGTCGCCAGCCAGCCGCGGTTCGCGCTGACGGAGGCCAACAGTCGGACCGTCGCAGACATCTGCCACCGGCTGGACGGTATTCCCCTCGCGATCGAACTCGCCGCGGCGCGTGTGAAAGTCCTTACGGTCGATCAGATCGCCACCCGCCTGCATAGGATCGTCCGAGACCTGCCGTGAAAGTCACCCCAGGCATTGATGCAAACGCCTGCACGGGGGAGACCTTCGTTGCCTGGTCTGCCGACCGGTAGCGTCACATTTATCTATACAGATATCGAAGGCTCGACGTCGCTGTTGCAGCACCTCGGCGATCAGCGTTACGCGGCCGTCCTCCTCGAACATCACGAGATCCTCCGCGCCGCCTTTGAGGCGGGAGGCGGTCACGAGGTCCACACGCAGGGCGACTCCTTCCTGATCGCGTTCGGGAGCGCTCACGACGCGATCGCGACGGCCGCGGCCGCGCAACGCGCGGTCACTGCCCATCACTGGCCCGAAGGCGCCCCGATCCGCGTCCGCATGGGATTGCACACCGGGGAGCCCGCCGTCGCGGGCAGCGGCTACGTCGGGCTCGACGTCCACCGCGCGTCCCGCATCATGGGCGTCGGGTATGGCGGCCAGGTCCTGCTGTCGCACGCGACGCAAGACCTGGTCAAGCACGATCCGCCCGACGGCCTGACGGTGCGAGACCTCGGGGAACACCGCCTCAAGGACCTCACGCGTCCGGAGCATATCTTCCAGATCGTCATCCCCGGTCTGCCGGCCGAGTTCCCGCCGCTCAAAACCCTGAACGTCATCTCCAACAATCTGCCCGTCCAGCCGACCACTTTCGTGGGACGGGACCGCGAAATCGAAGAAGTGAAGCGCTCTCAGAGCGAGAGCCGCTTGCTCACACTGATGGGCGCGGGCGGCTCCGGTAAGACGCGGCTGGCCGTCCAGGTGGCCGCGGACTTGATCGAACAGTTCGAGAAAGGCGTGTGGCTCGTCGAGTTGGCACCGCTTGCAGACCCGGCACTCGTGGTTCAGGCCGTCGCCACGACGTTTCAGGTACGCGAGGCGGCAGGGCGCAAGTTGCTGGATCTGCTTGTCGACTACCTCGGCTCCAAGTCACTGCTTCTGATCCTGGATAACTGCGAGCACCTGGTGGCGGCGTGCGCTCAGCTGGCCGGTGCGCTCCTGCGCGCCTGTCCCAATCTGAAGATCCTGGCCACCAGCCGGGCGGCGCTGGGCGTCGCCGGCGAGGTGACCTACCGTGTGCCGCCGCTGTCGCGTCCGGATCCAAAGCGCGTCCAGTCACTCGACCAGTTGAAGCAATTTGAAGCGGTGCAGCTCTTCGTCGAACGAAGCGTCAGCAGCGAGCCGCAGTTCGCGCTGACGGAGGCGAACGGACGGGCGGTTGCGGACATCTGCTACCGATTGGACGGTATTCCTCTCGCGATCGAACTCGCCGCGGCACGCGTGAAGGTCCTCACGGTCGATCAAATCGCTGCGCGCCTCGAGGATCGGTTCCGGCTCTTGAGCGAGGGCAGCGGGACCGGTCTCGCGCACCATGAAACGCTGCGGGCCACGATTGACTGGAGTTACGGCCTGCTGACGGAGGAGGAACGCATCCTGCTGCGCCGCGTCGCGGCGTTCGCCGGCGGATTCAGCTTGGAAGCCTCCGAGGCGGTTTGCGCGGGCGGAAGGGTAGAGTCGGACGCCGTCCTCGACCTGATCGCGAGTTTGGTGGACAAATCGCTGATCGTTGCCGAGGGACTGAACGGTGACATGCGCTACCTGCTTCTGGAGACGATACGCCACTACAGTCTGGAAAAGCTGAGAGATTCCGCCGAGGTCCCGGCCGTTCGCGGGCTGCACATGGCGTGGTATCTCGAGCTCGCGGAGCGGGCCGAACCGGAACTCCAGGGCGCCGATCAGGCGGCCTGGCTGGACCGCCTCGAGACGGAACATGACAACTTCCGCGCTGCGCTGGAGTGGACCGCATCCGGCACACCAGACCCTGATGCGCGTCTCCGGCTCGCGGGGGCGCTGTACCGGTTCTGGTTGATCCGAGGGCATCTCACGGAGGGCCGCAACTGGCTCGAGAGCGCGATCGAAGACCCTGGCGGGACCGTGTCGCCGGCGCGGATGAAGGCCCTCTACGCCGGGGGCGCGTTGGCATTTGCTCAAGACGACTATGCCCGGGCTGATACGCTGCTGGAAGAGAGCCTCGCCCTGTCACGGCCGGGCGGCGATAAGATCTCGATCGCCCGCGCCCTCAACTATCTCGCGCTCATTCACCGGCACCGGGGCGACTATCCGCGCGCGGTTCTGGTGCTCGAGGAGAGCCTCGCGCTGTGCCGGGAGGCGGGCCAAAAATGGGACCTCGCCCAGGCCCTTCGGAGCCTGGCCCTCGCGGTTCGCCGCACGGGAGACTACGATCGCGCGACGGCGCTGCTCGAAGAGAGCCTGCCCCTGTGGCGCGAGGTGGGCGACAAATCGGGCCTGGCCACATCGTTGCTGAGTCTGGGCGTGGTGGCGCGTCTCCAGGGCGATCTTCCGCGCGCGCGGACGTTGCTCGAAGAGAGCCTGGCCCTGAACCGAGAGCTAGGGCACAAGTCGGAACTCGCCGAGGCGCTGCTCAGCCTGGGGACGGTCGTAAAGAATGAAGGAGACTATGCGCGGGCGGCGTCTTTGTATGAAGAATGCCTGATTCTTTCTCGCGAAACGGGACTGCGACTCCTGGTGGCGGCAGTGCTCGTGAACCTGGCCAACGTGAACCATTATCAGGGCGACGACGAGCGGGCGGGCGCGCTGGCCGAAGAGGCGAAGACCTTGTTATCCGCCCTCGGCGCCAAACAACAACTGGCGATCTGTCTGTGGACGCTTGGAAATGTCGCCCTTGCTCGAGGGGACAGCGAGCGGGCGGCCATGGCCTACCGAGACTCCTTGACGCTCCATCGAACGCTCGGTGATACGGGCGGGATCGCCGAATGTTTGGAGGGATTGGCGGGCGTCGCAGCCGCCGCGAAGCTCGGTGAACCGGCCGCACGACTGCTCGGCGCCGCCGAAGCACTGCGGGAAGCGATACAGACGCCCGTATCGCTCTCCGACCGTCCTGCCTATGATCGTTGTTTGGCTTCCCTGCGAGATTTGTTGCCGCGGGAAGCGCTTTCGACCGCCTGGGCGGAAGGCAGGAAAAGACCGGTCGCTGATGCGATCAATGAGGCCCTTGCCTGAATCAAACGAACCTTCGCTCACTCGTTCGGAGATTTCTCGGTAGTCGGCCAGAATTGAAAGGAACTTGACCCTATCCTTGCCGTAACTTTTTGGTTGTCGGTATTTCTGAGTAACGAACCTCCGGTTTTGTCTCTCGGAAAATTTATTAAGGCCACGTTAAGGCCAAGCGGTCGGCGGTGTTCATACGGCGCAATCTCGGGCGAGGGGGGACTCGGAGTGGCGGTTCTAGGCAAACTGGCCCGGCGATCCGGGCCGGTGTTCTTGGTATTTCTCTGTGTCGGCTGGCTCCTAAGCGGCCCGAACCCGGCGATTTCGGCCGCTCCACCAGCCAAGCTTGTTCCTTTCGCACCCAACAATACGCTCAGTGGTCCCGTCGACACCGCCGCGTCGCCTGCCGCCTTGTACGTTGCCCAATGCGCGCCGGTGGGCAACCCTGCGGTCGCCACGCCGCAGGTATTATCGCTCGACACTACAGGCAACCCAACACTATTTGTTACTCTTAACGGCACCTGTGGCGGTCGCGTCGAGAATCACATCGCGATCGCGCCTGCCCCGCAATTCTCCGTGACGGCGCCGGGAGCCCGATCGGTGAACGCCGCCGGGTTCACCTCGGGTAACGTCTTTGCGACCGTCCTCAACAATGGCGTACCGCAAATTTGGCAGTTTGACCCTAGTGCACCTGTACCTGGGTCCCAAGTTGCGGCTTTTGACAGTACAACCTGTGGAACTCTCACCGGTCTCACGTTCGACCATGTGGGAACTTTTGGCGCCGGTGGCGGGCGTCTCATCGCAGTGTGTTCAACGGGCCAAGTGTGGCTTCTCTCCGCGAACAGCGCAGCAGTGCACCTCGCTAACGTCCCCGTTACGGTCGACACTTTCCCGGAAGGGCCAGACGTTGCGCCTCAGTGCAGTGCAGCTATTACCTGTTTGCCGGGTCTCGCAGGACAGATTCTTGTCGCTGTGGGCAGTTCTTCCGGCAGCGGGAAGCTCTACGCCGTAAGCAGTGGAGGCGCGGTCACGGCGGTCGTTTCGACGCCGTCTCCCGAATCGGTGGCGTTCGTACCTCACCCGAAATGTAATTACGCTCCGGCGAGTGCACAAGTCGGACCGTCGCCTGTCTATTTCGTCGCCGACGCCACTAACAACACACTCGATTTCCTGCCCCTGAGCGTGTTTGTCAATGGCAATTTCAACGGGAATCCTCCGGGCGGCAACGCCCTGGTTTCGACCGAGGGCGGCAGCCGGATCACGTTGGTGACCACTGCTCACGGGAAACTTGCTACATCGACGTTTGCGGCTACCAACTCCGCGCTTCAGGGTTCCGGTTTTGTCGACTGCACCATCCCGTTTCCCCTCACCGGAACGATCGCCCGGCAAGACCAAACGATCAACCTTCAAACGGGGAGCGGCGTCGTTACCGTCGACATCTTAGCAAATAACGGGAAATTCAACCCGTTGACGATCTGCGTCGGCAATGGCTTTACGGCTGACGGTAGTCTGCCGTGCCCCGGTGGTTTGAACGTCGCCCCGACCTATGGCTTCAAGGGAGGGGAGCAGAGCTTCGCCGGCTGCGCTTCGAAGCTCACGTCATCGCCCAGTGGGCTTGCGCTGGCCTGCAAATTCACCAAATCTCAGCTAGATCTCCCCTTTGACCACTTTGGCGGCACGTTAATCATGAAGCTGTTCTATATCGGCGGCGGCGGCGACGGAGACGCCGAGGGGGGCGGTTAGGGAGTCGCGCGCAAGGACCGCTAGAACGCAACACGACCAAAAACGGTAGACGAGGGGACGGCCGAGGCATAGGCCGTCCTCTCCGTCATTTCCAGCGATCGCGTGGGTGCCGCGGGGGCCCAAGAAGTGGAATGACCGCGCAGGACGTCGCTGCGCGGTCCGCCACCTATCGTGTGGCCTGTCCGGACGCTAGTTCCGGTCGTGGCCCTCGTCGTCGAACTGGTTCTGGTTCATCGTCGGGCCCGCGATCGTGCCCGGATCCCCGGGTTGGATCTGCGCCGTCACCGCCGGAAGGGACACTTCCCGGCTCTCCCGCTCGGCCGCAAACGCCGCCGGCATCGCCGCTGAGAGTCCCACTCCCAACGCGAGAATCGCCACTCCATACCGCATCGAAGCTCCTCCTTTCTCCGCATCGTCGTTGTCTTGCACCCGCTAATACACGCGGCCGCGGCGTGCGGATTGCGGGAGCCGGAGGTTGGCGATTTCGTCAACGGTTCTCGCGAACGCCATCCACGGTGTCCGCGCCGGTGTACAGAGGTCTAATGGAAAGGCGCCCGGCCACATCGATCCGAACCAGGGCGGGGATGAGATACCGTTGGCTTGCCGCCGCCGTGCTTCTGTCGGCCGCCGTGCTCTCCGCGCCGCGTTCCATCACCGCGGCGCCCGCGGCGCCTGCGGCCTGGGCGGTGTTCGTAGAGTATGACTCGTACGGCGGCCGCTACCCGGATCTGCCGGTCGGTTACGTCAACTCCACGCGCATGCTGACGGCGTTGGTGCGGCGGGGCTGGCCGGTGGACCACCTGCGCCTCATACGAGACGCGCGGGATCGCGCGGGCCTCCGCCGCGGCCTCGACTGGCTCGCCGGCCATGCGCGGGCGGAGGACATCGCGCTCCTCTACGTCGCGGGCGAATACCAGTTCTTCGATCGCGACTTGGCGTGGGGCACGACCGTGCCCGCGCTATGGAACCGGATCCCGACGGCGCATCGCGTTCTCATCGTCGAGACGTGCTTCGCGGAGCGGTTGACCGCCGCCGTGGCGGACATGTCCGGGGTGGCGCTGCCGGCCGTCGGGCGCGACGAATTGGACTGGTGGGGACTTCACTCCACGGACCGGCTGATTCAAGGAGCGAGTTTCACGGACTATCTCGCCCACGCGCTGGAGGCGCAGCCGGCCGGCGGGATGCCGGACTTCTCGGCCGCGTTTGACGTCGCCGTGGCCCGCGCCCGAGCGTATTTTCACGACGTGATTGCGGCAACACCGGCCGCGCTGGCCTCGTTTCATGCCAGAGGCAGCTATCCCGAGCGCCAGCAGATGTTTCCCAACCCCCATCTCACAGAGAAAAAGGCTGAGGACGTGTCGAAGTAACTGCCGGGTTTCGTTTGTGACTCCCGAGGCAGAGGTGTTTCGTGGACGCGCTCTCACAATTTAAGGCGGTACAAAAGCAAGGGTGGGCGCGCTTCGCGCCGCTGGAAATACAAACGACCGCGGTGGCCCCTCGGCTCGTGAAACACGCCGGAGTGCGCGCCGGGCACCGCGTGCTGGATGTCGCATGCGGGACGGGCGTCGTCGCGATCACCGCGGCGCGTTTGGGAGCCCGCGTAACGGGGCTCGACCTGACGCCGGAACTGCTCGAACGCGCTCGTGAAAACGCCGGTATTGCCGGTGTGGACATCACCTGGCACGAAGGAGACGTGGAGCAATTGCCCTTCGGCGACGCGGACTTCGATGTCGTGCTCAGTCAGTTCGGGCACATATTCGCGCCACGACCGGCAGTCGCCGTGGCCGAGATGCTCCGCGTCCTGAAACCCGGCGGGACGATTGCCTTCTCCACATGGCCGCCTGAATTGGCTCTTGGGCGGCTGTTCGCGCTCGGTGGGCGCTACATGCCTGCTCCGCCGCCGGGCGTGGCGCCGCCACCGCTGTGGGGCGATCCCAACGTCATCCGTGAGCGTCTCGGCACTGCCGTCCGGGACCTGACCTTTAATCGCGCGACGATGCTGGTCCCTGCGCTAAGTCCGCAGCACAACCGCGTCGTCGCCGAGCGCACAGCCGGACCGCTCGTCACACTCATCGAGTCGTTGTCGGCAACGGACCCCGGACGCCTGGCCGCGTTCCGGCGCGAATTCGAGGCCATTGTGGCCGACTACTTCGAGGACAACACCGTCCGGCAGGATTATCTGATCACACGTGCGACCAAAATCTGATGTAGTGGTGCCGGAGGAGGGACTCCTGACTTTTCCACCTGTCGTCTGCGTCGTTGCCTGATGGCCAGGGGCAGGATTCGGGACCCGTGATAGCGAACGTACGTTCCCGCACTATGGGTGAAGAACCAGGAGGCGGGATCATAATGGGTGTGGACGTGGTTTTCCGGACGGTTAGAGAGTTCGCGGAGGCGGGCGCGACTTGTCCCGATTGCGGCGGGAAGGTAGCGACGGCAACCAGCCAGGCGATCCCGTTCTTGGGAGGCCTTCTCAAGTACAACGCTCAATGCCCACGTTGCCAGGGCACTTTCACGGTCTCGATCAACGAGCCGGTTCAGGGCGGCGCCATAGAGTCCAACCTTCGCAATTTTCTCGACGCCGGTGTTCAGTGCCAGGCGTGTGGTGCCACGATTGAGCCTGCCGATGCTGAGCGCTCGCCCGATGGAGCGAAGCAATATTATGCCAAGTGCCCCAGGTGCCATGTCCCCAACGTGATCGTCTGTTCGTAAGCAAGCGCGAGGGTCCGGTGCCACGCGAGACGAGTTACGATGCCGACTAGGTTTTCCGACATTTTTGTAGAGAGCGTCGTGGGCGTGACGCTGATGGCGTTCGTCTTTCAGGAACTGGCTCCGCCATGGATCGAGCCTTCGAAGCAGCCTCACGTGGAGATCTCGGCCATAACGATGCCGTCGTCTGGCTCGGGCGAAATCACCCCGGCGGTGCATCCAATCCTCATCGAGCCGCCGGTCCCCACGGTCTTTCCGGTCGAGATGGCCTCGCCCCTCTTTGCTGGGGCCATCAAGAGCACCCATCAATTTGTCTTGGGAGTTCCTGGGTATAAAAGACAAGACGGGTTCTGGCTCTCCAGAACCTTCTGGCTACTTCTAGGATGTGCTATAATCAACTTGCAAGGTTCGGGGGTGGCTCAAATGTGGATGATTCACAAGATATAGGTCAGAGAGAGACGGACTTGACTCCCCTGCCGCACAGGTGGGGGAGTCGTTTATTTTGGCTCAAGCAATCTGCGTACCTTGCGCAGGCTTCGGTTGCCACTGTACAACCAATGACCAGTAAGGAAAAATCGCCTCGTCGAAGGAAAGCGTTTCAGTGCCGATTCCCCCAACGGCGGTACTTGTTAGCGGCCTTAATGGGCTCTGTGCAGCGTGTGGATGCACCATCTCGACCTCAACCTTCATGTCTATAGGGTGATGCACCGTAATATCCAAACCTTGCGATGGGACAAGAAAAACGAAAGGCTCCTCACCCCAACCCACCGCGATCCGTTCGCTCTGCAGTCCAACGAGTACACTCTGACCACCGGATAAGAGCACGTCGCGACCGAAGGCAATATAGAAGCCATCTTCGCTTCTCTGTGCATAGTTAGTTTCGCTAAAAAGAAACGTGTTTGAGCCTTGATGCCTCGCGTGTATATAACGTATGATCGTTTCGCCTGGATAGAGGTTCTCCATTGCAAGACTCTCGGCCGCGCCAATCGGGCAGGTCAGAGCATCAGGCGATTCACTCTTGTTAGTCACGCGATAATCGTATCGAAAATACATCTTTACGTAGGTTCGATTCGCTTCGCGCCATTCCAGAGTGATATCCATTCTCTGGTTGTCACGCAGAAACTTGGCGCCAAGCAGCACACTATTGAGTAGACTTATGAACTCGTCGGGCAAGACTCCACGAAGAATACGTTGGATGCTTGCAACCTTGATTTCTTGCAAGTGTTGGGAGGTAATTGTTGCGATGGTACCAGTGTAGCTCTGCAATCTGCGGCGTTCAAAAAAGATTGCCACACCGAGAATCACGGCAACAAAACCCAGTTCGCGAACGGCGGGTGCCTGCACGCCAATTCTTCTCTCATAAACGTAACTCGCAATAACCATTAGAACTCCAACGAGGGCGAAGAACCAAGGAGCGCCGCCCTCAATGATTGTATTGAAACGCTTAACAACGACTCGTAGACATTCGTGCCGCACAGTTTGGCCTTCCCTAGGCGCGGGGCTCATCGGTTCCCCCTTTTGACCGAAAGAGCTTACGAAACCATCTCTTGTCGTCTGCAGATTCATGCAGCGCCATAGTCGCCTCCCCACGCGACCTTTCGGGAGCAGTTCTTGGTTGGAAAATTGGCTCCTTGTGTAATTCCTGCGACCGCCTTGCAGATTAAGTGTTCGGGCAGGACTACGGGAAGGTACAAGGAACTGTTTGCGGCGAGCCGGATCGTGGACGCTACAGCATGGACCAACAAGCAGGCTGGAAGGTGGTGTTAAGGTTCGTGCAGGCTCTTGTATGGCCTGCGCTTCTGTTTTCATTATTCATGTCGTTTCATCGGCCCGTAGAGAGCCTGATAGATCGTGTAGCCA
>DATEGA010000091.1:0-36262 GCA_035280345.1 bacterium
GTCGGGGAGATCGTCGGCGACAAAAGTCCCCGCGCCGCGCCGGCCGGCAAGGTAGCCTTCGGCCGCCAGCTGTTCCAATGCGAGCACCGCGGTGGTGCGCGACACGCGGAGGTCGTCCGCGAGGACGCGTGAGGACGGCAGCCGCGCCCCCGGCGCGAGCACCCCGGTGAGGATCGCGCGGCGGATATCCCGGTAGATCTGCTGCTGGAGCGTCCCGGCCGCTCGGCCGCTAATCCGGACAAGCAGGTTGGCGACCGCGGCTCGGGCGGGCGTGCTCACAGCCACGCCTCATGGTGGTATGAGATCAACCTGCTTCTCACTGTTTGATCATACCGGTTTTGCGGCCGCACAGGCGGCGCCAAAGTGGCCTTATCGGTCGCACCACAAGTGGCTCTTCACCGACCCGGGAGCCCCCGCGATAATTCCGCCTGATGAGATACCGGCTCGGGTTGTGGCAGGGCGTGGCGCTCTATGTCGGGGCGGTCCTCGGCACCGGCATTCTGGTGCTGCCGGCGATCGCCGCGGAGACGGCGGGGCCGGCGTCTGTGGTTGCTTGGCTCGGACTTGTCCTGCTGTCCGTGCCGCTCGCGCTCGCCTACGCGGCGCTGTCTCGCGAACGACCGGATGCGGCCGGCTTTTCCGGCGCGGTCGAGCGCGCGTTCGGCGCGCGCTGGGGCGGTGCGGCCGGGTGGATCTTCCTCGCTCAGGTACCGACCGGCACGGTCGTCGCCGCGCTCATCGCCGGCCAGTACGCCGCGAGCCTCGTCGGGGGCGGACGGGAGGCGAGCTTCGCGCTCGGCACCGGGCTCGTCGGGCTCGCCTTCGTCCTGAACGCCGCCGGCCTGCGGGTCAGCGCGCGCGCACAGCTCTGTGCCGTCGGTGCCATCGCCGCGGGCATGATCCTGGTCGTGGCGCGTACGCTCGGCCGCGTCGAACTGTCGGCGTTCGTGCCGTTCGCGCCGCACGGCGGCGTCGCGGTCGGCGCGGCCGCGCTCCAATTGTTCTGGGCGTTCGTCGGCTGGGAGGCGATCACGCCGCTCGCGGCGGATTTCGAGCATCCTCGCGATATCTCGCGGGCCAGCGTGGTCGCCGTCATCGTGGTAGGACTGCTGTACGTGTCGCTCGCGATCGCCACGATCGGCACAAGCGCCTACGGGCGCGCACTCGGCGGAGCAGCCCCGCTCGTCTCGATGGCGGCTTCGGCGTTCGGACCGGCCGCCGCCCTGCTGGTCGGCGCGGCAGGGTTTGTCCTGTCGTTCGCACCCCTGAACGCGTACACGGCCGGCATCAGCCGGCTCATCTGCGCGCTGGCCCAGCGCCGGCAGCTCCCGGCCTGGCTCGGCGAGGCGGCCCCATCGGGCACGCCGCTTCGCGCCCTCGCGGTCCTCGGCGCGTTCTGTGCCGCCGCCGCCGCGACCGCGTACATCGCCGGCTGGAAGCTCGCCGACCTGCTGCCGCTGTCGACGTCGTCGTTCATCGCGACCTACGTCCTTTCGATGGCCGCGGCGGTCCGGCTGCTCCGCCCGCCGCTCCGGTACGCGGCCGCCGTCGCGTTTCTGGCCTGCGTCGTGGTGCTGCTATTTTCCGGCGCGCTGCTGGCGTGGGTGGCCGCGGTCGCCGCCGCCTCGCTTGGGTACCAGTGGATCGTGGCGCCGCGAACCGCCTCGCCGTCGACGGCGCACGCCGCGGATTGAGGCCGCGCCGCCCCGAGTGACACGGAAGGGGACGGACGCCCGGGAGCCAAACAACCTGCTGTGCCTGAACAAGTGCTCGTCGTCCCCCGCGCCCGGCTCTTTCCGGACGGAGGCTTCTACGGTTTCAAGCGAGAGGGGCTCTCCGAGTACCTAGCCGCCATCGCCGGCCACGCGTTTTTCGCGCGGCGCGATCAAGTCGAAGACGACCCGTCGCTGAAGCAAATCATCCCCTACTCCGTCGTGCGCCACGATGCGCAGATCTTCCTCGTGGGGCGCACACGCCGCGGATCCGAGACCCGGCTTCGCGAGAAACTGTCGATCGGGCTCGGCGGTCACATCAACCCGGTCGACAATCAGCCCGAGCTCTTCCCCGGCGCGCCGGCCGGAACGGCGATCGAGACCGGCGCGCGCGTGAACGAAGGGGAATCGGCCGGCACGCTCGTCGACGCGGCGATGGCGCGGGAGTTGGCGGAGGAAGTCGCGCTGCCGGCGGGCTGGCGCGCGCGGCCCGTCGGCGTGCTGAACGACGACGTCGAACCCGTCGGGCGCGTCCACTTCGGGCTCGTCTACGTCGCCGACGTCCCCTCCCCCGACGTCCGCATCCGCGAGACGACGAAGCTGACGGGCGCGTTCGCGACGATGGCCGAGGTCAGGAACGCCTACCCCCGCCTCGAGTCGTGGTCCCAGTTCATCCTGGACGGGGTGGATCTGCTCGAGGCCTGACGTGACCGCGCTCCTCACCGACACCGGCGGCGTCGACCTGCGCCGCACCCTCGAGTCCGGCCAGGCGTTCCGGTGGCGGTGGGAGGAGGGCGCGGGGCGGATGGCCGCCGGCGTCGTCGGCCGCCGTATCGTGCGGCTGTCGCAGAACGGCCGGGGCATCCGGCTGGAATCTCCCGGCACCCCAGACGCGCGCGACGCGATCCGCCGCTATCTCGGCGTGCTGCCGCGCCGCGTCCATCCGCGGCGGGCCGAAGCCGCGCTCGCTGCGGATCCGGTGCTTGCGCGCGTGCTACCCCACACCGCCGGCATCTCGCTGCTCGCGCAGGATCCGTGGGAAGTGCTCATCTCCTTCATCGTCTCGCAGAACAACAACATCCCGAAGATCAAGCGGTCGATCGACGGGCTCTCCCGCGCCCTCGGGGAGCCCCTCGAGGAGGGGGCGTTCGCCTTTCCCGCGCCGGAGCGGATCGCCTCGGCCTCCACCCGCACGCTGGCGGCCTGCGCACTCGGGTACCGCGTCCCGTACGTCCGGACCGCGGCCCGGCTCGTCGCGGACAGACGGCTCGATCTCGCCGCGCTGTCGCGCGCGGACCATGAGAGCGCGCGATCGGCTTTGCTCGAGGTTCCGGGCATCGGCGAGAAGGTCGGCGACTGCATTCTGCTGTTCGGCCTCGGCCATCACGCGGCGTTTCCGGTCGACGTCTGGGTCCGCCGCGCGGTTGAGCGCCTGTATTTTCGCGGCCGTTCGCGGCGCCTACGGGAGATTCAGGCGTTCGCGCGGGATCGGTTCGGCCCGCTCGCCGGATACGCGCAGCAACACTTGTTCGCGTACGCGCGCGCCCACCTCGGAAACTAAAAGCGGGCTGCCGCGGCGGTCCGACCACTGTCCGCCGGGACAGGCCACCGCCCGGCCGGTGGGCCGATGACGGACGGTGTTCCGCGTCGTAGCCTGTAAGCGGGAACGATCTGTGAAGGAGGATGCTCTCATGTCCATTCGCGGCGCGGGCAGGACGATCAAGACGACGGTTTCGGCCTGGGACGGCATCGCCGCCCACCCGCATCGGTTCGGCGGGACGGAGTTCCGCCTCGGCCGCCGGGAGATCGGCCACGTCCACGGCGACGGGCTGGTCGACATCCCGTTCCCCACGAAAGTGCGCAACGAAATCGTCGCAGCCGGGCAGGCACAGCCGCATCACGTCCTGCCGGGGAGCGGCTGGGTCAGCGTCTACCTCCGGGAGCCGGAGGACGTCGAGCGGGCAACTGCGCTGCTGCGGCGCTCCTACGAGATCGCAGCCCGGCAGCAGCACGCGAGAACCGCCGCCGGTGAGGCCACGCGGCCGGCCCGATCGGGCACCCGCCTCGGGGAGGAAGCCTGTGATCCACCAGTTACGGATATACGAGATCTTCGGGCGGAACAAACCGGCGTTCCACGCGCGGTTCCGCGACCATGCCGCGCGCCTCATGCGCACGTACGGTTTCGACATCGTCGCGATGTGGGAAACGACGACGCCGCGGCGGACGGAGTTCGTCTACCTGCTGGCGTGGCCGGACGAAGGGACGAAAACCGCGGCGTGGGCCGCGTTCATGGCGGACGAGGAATGGAAACAGATCAAGCGCGTGACCGGCGCCGCGCACGGTGACCTGGTCGGGGAGATCGAAGACCGCCTGCTCGTCCCGGTCGAGTACTCGCCCAGGACGCTCGTCCCCTCGTAACCGCCGGCGGGCGCCTCAGCCGACGACCGTGATCTCCCCGCTCCCCGGGCCGGCGACCTCGCCGATCACCGCGGCCACGGCCTGACCGCCCGTCCGAACCGCCGCGACGAGCGCCTCACATCGCACCTCGGGGACGGCGATCAAGAGGCCGCCGGAAGTTTGCGCGTCGCACAATAGAATTTGCGCGTCCTCCTCGACGCCGTCCCAAGAGACAAGATCGCGAAGCGATTCGCGATTCCGCTCAGTCCCGCCCGGAATCGCGCGGGCCTTCACAAGCGGCCACGCGGCCTCGATGATCGGCACGTCGCGGAGCCGGACCCGCGCCGTAACCCCGGACGCCCGCGTCATCTCCGCAAGGTGGCCGAGCAGGCCGTACCCCGTGATGTCGGTCGCCGAGGAAACGCCGACCTTCGCCATCGCCTCGGCCGCCGGCCGGTTGAGCGCCGCCATGATCCTAACCGCCTCACCGATCGCCGCCTCGTCCGCTTTGCCCTGCTTGAGGGCGGTCGTGACGATGCCGAGGCCGAGGGGCTTGGTCAACACAAGGCGGTCGCCGGGACGGGCCGTGGCGTTGGTGATCACGCGGGCCGGATGCACGAATCCCGTCACCGCCAGACCGTACTTCGGCTCGGGGTCGTCGATCGTGTGGCCCCCGATGATCGTGACGCCGGCCTCCGCGCACTTGTCCGCGCCGCCTTTCAAGATTTCGCCCAGCACCTCGAGCGGCAGCTTGTTGCGCGGGAACCCGGCGAAATTCAGGGCGAGCCGCGGCCGCCCGCCCATGGCGTAGACGTCGCTCAGCGCGTTCGCCGCCGCGATCGCACCGAACCAGTATGGGTCGTCGACGATCGGCGTAAAGATGTCGACCGTCTGGACCAGCGCGAGATCGGGCCCAAGCCGAAACACCCCGGCGTCGTCCGCAGTACTGGTGCCCACGAGGACGTCGGGGTCGGTGATCGGTGGCAGGTAGCGCAGAACCTGCGCTAGGTCCGTCGGACTCAGCTTGGACGCTCAGCCCGCGCAGGCCACCATGCTGGTAAGCCGGATGCGGTCGCGGCCGTTCATGGCGCCTCAATTGTAGCACGTGCCTGTCGCTGTTATAGTAGCGCGTGAGGCCCGATGTCGATCAATGTCCATCTGCTGAAGATCTTTCACGCGGTCGCGCGCTCCGGCAGCTTTTCGCGCGCGGCGTCTGAGCTCGCGATCAGTCAGCCGTCGGTCAGCATTCAGGTCGGCGAGTTGGAGCGGCAGCTCGGGGTGGAGCTGTTCGAGCCGGCGGGCAAGTCAGTGCGCCTCACCGAGGCGGGGCGGATCTGCTTCGACTACGCCGGCCGGATCCTTGCGCTCATGGACGAGGCGCAGCGTGCGATGGACGAGGTCAAGGGGCTGGGCCGGGGGCGTCTCCTGATCGGTGCGACCCAGACCCCCGGCACGTACATGCTGCCGGCCATCCTCGGCCGGCTGAAGCACGAGTATCCGCGGCTCGAGATTGCGCTGCGGATCGACGAGCCGCGGAAGATCCACGAGATGGTGCGGCGCCAGGAGCTCGACCTCGCAGTCACCGGCTGGCGCATCGCCCTTCCCCAACTCGAGGCGATCCGCATTGGGGACGACGAGATGGTCCTGATCGTCGCGGCCTCCCACCGGCTGGCGGACCTCCCGGAGGTCGCCGTGTCCGATCTGTCGCGCGAGCCGTTCATCATGCGGGAGCGCGGGTCGGGCAGCCGGGAACTCGTCGACGACGCGCTGCACCGCGCGGGGGTCTACGTCACGCCGACGCTCGAGCTCGAGAGCGTCGACGCGGTCAAACAGGCGGTCGCGGCCAACCTCGGGGTGGCCTTCCTGTCGAAAACCGCGGTCGAGCTCGAGGTCGCCACGGCACGCCTACGCATTGTGCCGGTGCGGGACTTCAAGGTCGAGCGGACGATCTGGCTCGTCCGCCACCGCGACCGCCAACTCCCGAAGGCGGCGCAGGCGTTCATCGCGGTAGTCACGCTGCCGGGGGGCCTGCAGGCGGCGGCCGGCGCGCCGCTCTCGGAAGAACCGGCCTAAGGCTTTTCAGCTGCTACCGGGCCGCGATGTCCTGGCCCTAACGCGGTCTACTCGTAGAATGCGGGCGCCTTTCTCAACTTCTTCCACTCTTCCGGGTCGTGGCCGTAGACGATCAGCGCGACCCGCTCCTTCGTCGCGAGGTCGACGAGTTTCCGTGTGCTGACCCGGGTGCCCGCCTCGTCCAGATCGAACGGCCCCATCGGCCGGTTCTCCGGCGTATGGTCGCCGAGCGCGCGGGAGATCGCATCGATCGCGAGCAGCACCGGACCGGTCTTCGGCAGGCGCACGAGCACTGACTGATGTCCCGGGACATGGCCGCTCGTCTCGATCAGCTCGACGCCCGGCACGAGCGTCGCATCGCCGTCGACGAGCCGGTAGCGGAGGCGAGGATCATCCCACTGGTCGCGCGTGCCGGCAAAGCGCGGATGCCCGCCCTTCGCGGCTTCGTAGTGGCGGCGCTGCACCACGACCTCCGCGGCCGGGAACGCCGCGAGGCTCCCCGCGTGATCGCCGTCGAAGTGCGTGGCGACCAGGTAGCGGATGTTCTCCGGCCGGATGCCGAGACGCGCGAGTTGATTGACGACGAGATCGTCGTCCGTGATCCGCGCACCCTGATGATCCGGACGCCGGCTCGCCTCGACCATCTTCGGACCGAAGCCCGTATCGATCAGGATATTGGATCCGTCCTCGGTCTGGATCACGTATCCGGGATAGGGACTGCCACTTACCGGGTGGACGCCGAGCTGCAGGATGTAGAGTCGCATGGAGATCCCTTCTCGCTGTCCCCCGCGCCTCCTGGTCGCGCGGCTTACCGCAGACAGTAAGCCGCGTCGTTCCTAAGCGTAAACAAATGCTGCATCATCGAGATCGATCGCTGGAAACGCGTCCTTCTCCGCCCAGTAATCCTGAGTGTGCTGCCATTCCGGCTTGTCGCCACGCTTCGGCAGGAGATGCATCCCGCGCATCATGTAGCCGGGATTGAAGTCTTCGGCGTCGATCCAGTCATGCAACGGCATATCCGAGTCTTCCGGCCGCAGCGCCACCGAGACCCGCTTCGCCTGTCGTGTCCGCATGTGCCTCAAGAGCCGGCATACAAAATCGCTGACGAGATCGGCACGCAACGTCCAGCTTGCGCGGAAATACCCGAACACCAACGCCATGTTCGGGACGCCCGTGAACATCATGCCGCGATACGTCACCGTATCGGCGAAATCGAGCTTCTTACCATCGATCGAGAAATCAATATCGCCGAGCATGCAGAGGTTGAACCCTGTGGCCGTGATAATCATGTCCGCCGCCAGTTCCCGTCCGGACTTCAACAGGATGCCGCTCGGCGTGAACCGCTCGATCTCGTCGGTCACCACCGACGCTTTGCCCGATGCGATCGCTTTGAACAAATCGCCGTTCGGGATCAGTGCAAGGCGCTGACGCCAGGGCCGGTATGTTGGCGTGAAATGGGTTTCGATGTCGTAATCTGGACCCAGATGGGCCCGTGCGGCCCCAAGCAACTCCGCCATCACCTTCTCTGGCTCCTCGGAGCAGCGCCGGGTAAACACCGCTTGGTCGTACAAGATCTTCCGGCGGACTATCTCGTGTATCCAGGCTTCGTCGATCTGCAGGGCGCGCAACATATCCGCGAGTTCGTTGATGTTGCGTCCAGTGAAAAACCACGTGGGCGATCGCTGCAACATGGTGATTTGCGAACAGTCCGGCGCCATTGCCGGAATAATCGTCGCCGCAGTCGCCCCCGAGCCGATCACCACCACGGCTCTGTTCTTGTAGTCGAGATCGTCGGGCCAGGTCTGCGGATGCACGATCCGCCCCTGGTAGTCGGACATTCCCGGCCAACTCGGCGTGTATCCTACCGAGTGCCGGTAATAACCTGAGCACATCCACAGAAAGTCGGCTGTGAAATGGACCGACTCGCCGGTATCCAGCCGAGTCGCCTTGATCGTCCAGACATTGTCCTCGGTCGACCAACTTGCCGAGTTGACCAGGTGGCCATACCGAATATGCCGCGCGAGGTCGTTTCCCTCGATCACCTCGCCCAGGTACTTCAAAATTTCGGGGGCGGTTGCAATCGGCGCGGAGGTCCACGGTTTGAAGCGATAACCGAACGTGTACAGGTCGCTGTCCGATCGGGTACCAGGATAGCGGTGCGTCACCCACGTGCCGCCGAACGTATCCTTCGACTCAAGCACCACGAAGCTGGTGTCCGGGCATTGGTGCGTCAGGTGATAGGCGCCACCGACCCCGGAAATCCCGGCACCCACGATCAGCACGTCGAAATGTTGCTCCCGCCGGAACGTCACGGCGTCCGCGGGCGTTTCTGCCGTCCCATCAATGTCCAAAATACTCCCCTTGTTCCAGCACGGTGTTCGGGAATTGTTCGCTGCACTATAGCCACCGCCTTGTAGCGCGAGAGGCACTCTAATGTTCCCACCGCGACACGGCTCGTTGCGGCGCTACACCGCGTTGACCGCCGCGACGGCGGTCTGCTAAGATGCAGAAAAGCCATAGGGCAATGACGGAGATCGTGGACCGCGCGACTTCCGAAGAGAGCCGGCGAAGTGGTGCAAGCCCGCGGAGGCGCGGTTCAGTCCACTCCCGAGTCCGCGGCTTGCGGGCGGTGCAGGCACCGCGCCGGAGGCCGGCGGGTCTGCCCGTTACCGCAGCCGAGCGCCGGACGTCCTCGCGTGCATACCCCTGTTGGGGGCGGGACGGCCGGCAGAGGAGTGGCACCGCGAGCGCTCTCGCCTCCTTGGGCGGGAGCGCCGTCGTTTGTTGAAGCCGCGCCGATTGGACATTACACAACGAGGGAGGAATACGATGCACGATCCGTCGGAGGCCAACCTGCTCATTCCCGGGCCCACGCCGCTCCCGCCCGAGGTCCTCGAAGCGATGAACCGGCAGATGACCAACCATCGCGGCCCGGTCTTCGGCGCGATCATGCGCGAGGTGCTCGACGACCTCGGCGAGGTCTTCCAGACCCGCAACGACATCCTGACCTTTGTCGCCTCGGGCACCGGCGGCCTCGAAGCCTCGATCGTGAACCTCTTCTCGCCGGGCGACCGCATTCTCTCGGTCAGCAACGGCTCGTTCTGCGAGCGGTGGGCCGAGATGGCCGAGCGGTACGGTGCTCGCGTGGACCGGGTCTCGGCGCCTTGGGGACAGCGGGTGCCGGCCGCGGAGGTCGCGGCGCGCCTCGCCGCCGACACGGCCCGGGAGTACCGCGCCGTGCTCGTGACCCAGAGCGAGACGAGCACGGGCGTCCACAACGACGTCCGAGCGGTCCGCGAGGCGATGGGCGGCCATCCGGCGCTCCTGATGGTGGATGCGATCAGCGGACTCGGCGCGATCCCGCTCGAGACCGACGCTTGGGGCGTCGACGTAGCTGTGACCGCCTCCCAGAAGGCGCTGATGAGCCCGCCGGGGCTCGCGTTCCTGAGCGTGAGCGATCGCGCCTGGGCGGCCGCGGAGCGCGGCACCACCCCGCGCTTCTACCTCGACTTCACCCGCGCGCGGAACGCGGCTAAACTGGAGAATCCGTCCACGCCCTTTACCACCGCGGTCACGGTTGCCTACGCCGTGCAGGCGGCGGTACGCCTCATTCGCAGGGAAGGTTTGCAGAACGTCTTCGCCCGCCACCGCCGCATGGCGCGCCTCGTGCGCGGCGGGGTGCGCGGCATGGGGCTGGAGCCGTTCGTGGACGACGCCTCGGCTGTGGACACGGTGACGACCGTGCGGATGCCGCAGGGCATCGACGGCAAAAAAGTCGTCGCGCACGCGCGGGACCGCTATCAGGTCCTCCTCGGTGCGGGCATCGGCAAGCTCGAACACGACATTATCCGGATCGGCCACCTCGGGTACACCAAAGCGGAGTGGCTGATCGCGGGACTGGAGGCGTTCGGGAAATCGCTGGGCGACCTCGGCCACCCGGTGCGGACCGCGGATGGGCTCCGCGCCGCGCAGGACGTGCTCAAGGCGGGCGCGGTCGGCTAGCTCGATGCGCGGACGCGCCGGAGAGCAGCACCGTCGCCGCGATCCGGGTACCGGGGCGTGAGGCCATGATCGACATCCGCCAAATTCGCGAGAAACCCGACGACATCAAGGCGGCGATCCGGCGCAAGGGCGCCGACCCCGGCCTCGTCGATGCGGTCCTGGAAGCCGACCGGCGGCGCCGCGACACGCTGCACCGTGTCGAGTCGCTGCGCGCCGAGCAGAATCGAGCGTCCCAAGAAATCCCCCGCCTCACCGGTCCCGCGCGCGAGGCGCGCATCGCGGAGATGAAGCGCATCGCCACCGACCTCCGTGCCGCGGAGCCCGAGCTCGCGACCGCCGACGCGGCGCTCGACGCCGCCCTGCGGCGCATTCCGAACCCGCCACATCCGGCTGTCCCCGACGGCGGGCCGGAGGCGAGCGTCACGGTCCGCACCTTCGGGGAGCCGCCCCACCCGCCGTTCGAGATGCGGGACCACGTGGACCTCGGAACCCGGCTCGACATGCTGGACATGGAGCGCGCGGCGAAGATCTCCGGGTCGCGCTTCGTCCTGCTGCGGCGCGACGGCGCGCTCCTGGAGCTGGCGCTGTTCCGCTACGCGATCGACCGCCTCGTCGCGGAAGGCTTCGTTCCCGTCATCCCCCCAGTGCTGGTAAAGCGGGACGCCGTACTCGGCACGATGGGGGGCGGCGGCCTCGACGAGCAGATGGTCTACCGGATCGAAGGCGATGACCTGGCCCTAGCCGGCACATCGGAAGTGGCACTCGGCTCGATGATGGCCGGCGAAATCCTCGACGAGGACGCGCTGCCGATGCGGTTCGTCGGCATCTCGTCGTGTTTCCGGAGGGAAGCGGGCGCGCACGGCAAAGACACGCGGGGGATTTTCCGGCTGCATCAGTTCGACAAAGTCGAAATGTTCTCGTTCTGCCATCCTGAGAAGTCCTGGGACGAGCTCGCGTACGTGCTCTCGCAGCAGGAGGCCCTGTGGCAAGGGCTCAGTCTGCCCTACCGGGTGGTCGACATCGCGGCGGGCGATCTCGGCGATCCGGCCGCGCGCAAGTACGACATCGAGACGTGGATGCCGGGCCGCGGCGGCTACGCCGAGACGCAGTCGTGCAGCAACTGCACTGACTTCCAGGCGCGGCGTCTCAACGTGCGGATGCGCTCACGCGGCCGGCGGGGCCTGGAATACGTGCACACGCTGAACGGCACCGCGGTCGCGGCGACGCGCTCCATCATCGCGGTGATGGAGAACTTCCAGCAGGCCGACGGCACCATCACGATCCCGCCGGCGCTGCGGGGCTACATGGGCGGCCGCACGGAGATCACACCGCCGAAGATGCCGGCGCGGCTTAGATAACGTGCGGCAGTACGATGCGATCGTGATCGGCGTCGGCGGCATGGGCAGCGCCGCGGTGTACCACCTGGCCCGCCGCGGCAAGGCGGTCCTCGGCCTCGAGCAGTTCGACATTCCGCACGACCGAGGCTCGTCCCACGGCACCAACCGCATTATCCGGCTTGCGTACTGGGAGCATCCGTCGTACGTGCCGCTGCTGCGGCGCGCCTACGAGCTGTGGCGCGAACTGGAGAACCGGGCACAGGAGCGCCTCCTGATCATCACGGGCGGTATCGACGCGGGCCCCGAAGACTCGCCGACCGTGCGGGGGTCGCTGCTCTCCTGCGACATTCACCATCTGCCGCACGAGACCCTGGCCGGGGCGGAACTGCACAAGCGCTTTCCCGGCTACCGCCTGTCGCGCGAGATGGTGGCGGTGTATCAGCCGGACGGCGGCTTCGTCATGTCGGAGCGTGCGATCGTCGCGCACGTGATGGCCGCGCAGGCGCTCGGGGCGGACGTGCGCGCGCGCGAGCCGGTGCTGCGCTGGGAGGCGGAGGGGGGCGGCGTGCGTGTGACCACACCGCAGGGGACGTATGCGGCCGAGCGGCTGGTGATCACGGCCGGCCCGTGGGCGGCCCGGCTCGTGCCGGCGCTCGCGACGGCGGCCGTCCCGGAGCGGCAGGTGCTGCTGTGGACGCAGCCGCTCAAGCCCGAGCACTTCCAACCGGCCACGTTTCCGGTGTTCAATATGGAAAGCCGCGAAGGACGGTTCTACGGATTTCCGATCTATGGCGTGCCGGGGTTCAAGATCGGCAAATACCACCACCGCCTAGAGCGCACCGACGCAAACGCGGTTGACCGCGAGATCCACCCGGAAGACGAAGCGGTCCTGCGCGAGGGCATCCGCCGCTACTTTCCGGACGCCGACGGCCCGGCGATGGCAATGAAAACGTGCCTGTTCACGAACAGCCCCGACGAGCACTTCATCCTGGACCGCCACGCCGAACACCCGAACGTCGCGATCGCGGCCGGGTTCTCCGGCCATGGCTACAAGTTCTGCAGCGTGGTTGGCGAGATCATGGCCGACCTCACGCTCGAGGGCCGGAGCGCGTTCGATCTGAAGCTATTCGAGATCTCGCGGTTTGCGACGCGGGATCGGAGCCATTAGCCGCCGGGAGGATCGGCGTCCACTCCCGCAGGCCGCCATGCCGCTCCTCCCCCCGCCAATGCGCGCCCAGCTTACCCGGCACTGAGTTCCCGCCGGGCGAACGCGGCGATGTGGTCCGAGAGCCGCTCCAGCACCGCCGTGCCGATCTCGGGCGTCGCAGCGCGGGGGTCGCCCATGATGCCGTTCGGCGTGATCGCCTTGAGGCCGCGCCGGAACAGATCCTCCGTGTCGACGTGGCCCATCTTCCCCTGCTCCAGGCGATCGCGCGCCACGAGCGCGGGATGCCTCGCCATCATCACCGACGTCTCGGTCAGCTCGGCGTGGAGGGCGTCGACTTCCTGGCGGACGCCGAGTGACTCGGCGGCGGCGTTCATCACCTGCATCATCTCGAGCAGCGCCGCGCGTCCGGCATAGGCGGCGACGCGGACGCTCTTCGGCGCCCATTCGTCCCGGAGCCGCCCCGCGGCCTCTTCGAGAGCGTCGAAGTTGCCGCCGTGCGACGAGAACAGGACGAAGTTCTGAAAGCCGTGCGGCGCCAGCGATCGGCCGTAGGCGAGCACGGTCTCGATCAGCGTCTCGCGCGGGATGGACAGGCTGCCGGGAAACGCGAGGTGGTGGTCCGAGCAGCCCGGCCGAATCACCGGCGCCAGCAGCGCGCGACCCAACTTGCGCGCTACGCGCTCGCCGACCGCGTAGCCGATGGCGGTGTCAGTCATCGTCGGTAGATGGGGCCCATGCTGCTCGATCGACGCGACCACAATTACCATGGTGCGCACGCCGGCGTCCAGCACCTCCTGTACCTCGGGCCACGACATCTCTTCCAGCAGCACAGTGTCCTTCATCGCTTCGCTCCCTCCGTACGCTGCCGCGGCGCACCGCCCGCCGGCCGGCTCACCGGCTACCATGTCATTCTCGCCGGCGGCTTATTCCAGCGAGCCGTCGAACGAAAATACCCGCTCCGGCCGCAGCTCGAGCATCGCCGCGGCCCAGGCCGGATCGTTCCCGAACCGCAGCCGCCAGTTCTGGCCGAACGCCGGCTCCGCCTCCACCAGACCGCCGCCCTCGTGGATCACAACGGGCCCCTCCGCGATCACGGTGCGGTGCTGGGGGCGCACGTCGCCTTCCATGATCACGATCGACGCATACGGCCGCGCCCGCAAGTTGCGCAGCCGCGCACCCCGGACCGTGGCGATCCAGAAGGCACCACGCCAGACGCTGAACGCGATCGGCGCCGCGTGCGGCCGCCCGTCGGGACGGCCCGTGGCCAGTACCGCGTAGCGGCGCCGGTCCAAGAACGCCGCCATCCGCGGCAGATCCATCGAGGACGTCCGGGGAAACGACTCCCGGATGCCGATGCCCGCCTGTTCGAAGCTGCGGGCCTGAGTCTCGATCAACGGCCGGACGTCGTCCGTCATGCCGTCACCCGCCGAAAGCGCGCCGGCGTTTCGCCGAATCGGCGGCGAAAGGCGTTGCCGAGATGTCCCTGGTTCGCGAACCCGGTCTCGACCGCGATGTGGGAGACGGGCAGCGACGTTTCGAGGAGCAGCGCCGCCGCGTGCCGGAGTCGGACCATCTGGTGGTAGTGATGGATCGTCATGCCGGTGACCCGGCGAAAAATCCGGCAGGCGTGAAAGACTCCAACACCGGCGGCCGCGGCGAGATCGGTAAGCACGAGCCGCTCGTCGAACCGCAGGTCGATCGTGTAGACGATCGCGTCCGCGATGGCCCCGTCGCGCCTGGATGGGAACCACCCGGTTTCCCGTGACGCCAGCGCGTCGCACAGCGTCTCCTCAACAAAGAGGCCTTCTACAGGACGGGAGGCCGCGAGCCGCCGCAGAAGTTGCTGCACGCGCAGGTACCCGGCGGGCGAGACGTCGACACTCCGGCGGCACGTATCGGCGACCTGCGCCGCAAAGCCTCCGGTGACGGACAGGCAGACGTCCCCCTCGCGATGAGGATGCTCGATCGTGTATCGGTCGCCCGGCCGGAGGACGATCGCCCGGGCCGGGCTGACGACGAAGCGGGCCGCGCTGTCGCGAAACACGAACCGGCCGCGGAGCGCGAGGATCACGTACTCCCGCTCAACCGATTCCTCGCGCGCCCCCGGACCGTCGTCGCCGTCGCAGAAAACGCGCCGAAGGGACAAGCCCGGCCCGGCGTAGAGTGAGAAATCGTGTAGGCGCGGCACATCCAAAGTATAGGGACCGGAGCAAGAACGTGTAAGACCGCCCGGAACGCGCGCGTGTATACTCGCCCGTAGCAGCGGGCACCCCGGCCAGGAGGGCCGTCATCCGCGCGGTGGCCGCCGTCAAAGCCGCGGCGGGCGCATAGCTGCGCGGAAGACGGACGGCCGTCCCGCGTTGAGGAGGCGCCGATGACCGCAACGAAAATGCCCTCGGTGCGCGACGAGGTGCTGTGGTTGTTGGACACCACGTTTGCGTCGTGGAACTGGGCGCACAAATCGCTTCTGGATTCGGTCAAGACGCTCACGGTGGCGGAGGCGCGCTGGCAGCCGGGCCGCCGCGCCCACTCCGTCTGGGAACAGATCAACCACGTGGCGCACTGGAAGGCCTACATCGTCGACCGTATCGCGGGCAGGCGCCCCGTGGCGCGCCAGGCATGGCCCGCGGCCGGCCGGACCGCCGCGGATCTCCGCCGATCGATCGCGCGGCTGACCCGGCTGCAGGACGAACTGCGCCAGATTGTGCAGGGTCTGAACCCGGAAGCGTTTGCACTGTCGCGAAGCGGAAAGTATTCGCTGGCGAAGTTGTTGATGGGCTCGGCGGCCCACGAATCATACCACGCCGGCCAAATTCTGCTCACGCGAAAACTCTGTCGCGACACGGTGCGCCGGACCCTGCGCCGGCCGGCGCGGGCGAGCTCTAAGCCCGGCTGACGGCTACGCTCGGCATCCAGTCCGGGCGCGCGCCCTCGTAGGACGCGATCTCGTTCTCATGCTGCAGGGTGAGCGCGATCGGGTCGAGGCCGTTCAGCAAGCAGTGCTTCTTAAATGGGTCAATATCGAACCGGTCCGTGCGCCCGAACGCGTCGGTGACGGTCTGGCGCGCGAGATCGACGGTGATCTGGTAGCCTTCGCGCGTCGAGGCCGTGTCCAGCATCTCGCGCACCCGCGCCTCGGGCAGCACGATCGTCAGCAGGCCGATCTGTGCGCAGTTGTTGGCGAAGATGTCCGCGAACGACGGCGCGATGACGGCTTTGAAGCCATAGTCCTGGAGCGCCCAGGGCGCGTGCTCGCGCGACGAGCCGCAGCCGAAGTTCCGGCCGGCGACGAGGATCGTGCCGTCGCGGTAGTCGGCCTTGTTCAGCACAAAGTCCGGGTTCGGCGAGCCGTCGTCGCGGTAGCGTAGGGGATAGAAGAGCACGTCCCCGTAGCCGGTCCGCTCGATCCGCTTGAGGTACCGCGCGGGCGTGATCAAGTCCGTGTTGCAGTCGGGGATCCCGAGCGGCACCACGATCCCGTTGTGGGTACGAAACGGCTCCATTAGGTCCTCCACTCGCGGACATCGACGAAGTGTCCCGCGATCGCCGCGGCCGCGGCCATCGGCGGGCTCACGAGGTGCGTGCGGCCGCCCGGGCCCTGCCGGCCCTCGAAGTTGCGGTTGGAAGTGGACGCGCACCGTTCGCCCGGACCCAGGATGTCCGGGTTCATGCCGAGGCACATCGAGCAGCCGGCTTCGCGCCACTCAAACCCGGCCTCGGTGAAGATGCGGTCGAGCCCTTCGCGTTCGGCCGCGACCTTCACCATCTGCGAGCCGGGCACCACCATCGCCCGGACCTTCGGGTTCACGCGGCGTCCCGCGACGACCTGCGACGCCGCGCGAAGATCTTCCAGCCGGGCGTTCGTGCACGAGCCGATGAAGACACGGTCGACCGCGATCTCCTGAATCGGCGTCCCGGGCCGGAGCGCCATGTACTCAAGCGCGCGCGCCACGGCGGCGCGCGCCTGCGGGTCGGTCTGGCCGTCCGGATCCGGCACGCGGCCGGTCACCGGCTCCGTCTGCGCGGGGTTGGTGCCCCACGTCACAAACGGCTCAATCGCCGCCGCCTCGATCTGCACGGTCGTGTCGTACCGCGCGTCCGGGTCGGTCGGCAGCCCCCGCCACGCGTCGAGCGCCGCTTCCCACGCCGCGCCCTTGGGCGCGTACGGACGGCCCTCGACGTATTTGAACGTCGTGTCGTCGGGCGCGATCAGGCCGGCCCGCGCGCCGCCCTCGATCGTCATATTGCAGACGGTCATGCGGCCTTCCATAGAAAGGGCCCGGATCGCCGCGCCGGTGTACTCCACGATGTGCCCAGTTGCGCCGCCGACGCCGTTCTGGCGGATGATGCCGAGGATCAGGTCCTTGGCCGTGGTGCCGCGCGGCAGCTCGCCCTCGACGTGAATCTGCATCATCTTGGGCCGCTGCTGCGGAAGCGTCTGGGTCGCGAGCACGTGCTCGACCTCGCTGGTACCGATCCCGATCGCGAGCGCCCCGAACGCACCGTGCGTGGCGGTGTGACTGTCGCCGCAGACGATCACCAGACCCGGCAGCGTGAGGCCGAGCTCCGGCCCGATGATATGCACGATGCCCTGACGGGGGCTCAGCATGCCCTCGAGCCGGATTCCGAACTCCGCCGCGTTCCGCTCGAGCGCCTCGACCTGGATTTTGCTGGTGGGATCGGTGATCGGCTCGGTGCGCGGCGTCGTCGGCACGTTGTGATCGAGCGTCGCGTAGGTCAGGTCGGGCCGGCGCACGCGGCGGCCCGCGAGCCGCAGGCCCTCGAACGCCTGCGGCGACGTCACTTCGTGCACCAGGTGCATGTCGACGAAGAGCAGGTCCGGCTCGCCCTCGCTCCGCGCGACGACGTGCGTGTCCCAGATCTTCGCGGCCAGCGTCTTTCCGGTCATGACTCCCCCTCGGATACCGGCGCGGCGGCGCCGGCGGCCGTATCGTTCCGCTCCGCCGGCACGGCCCGCTTCGGGCGCGGCAGGGGCCGCGGACGGACCCCCATCTTGCCGGTCTCCCGATCCGCCACCTTGCTCGCGCCGTAGCTGTCCGGTTTGGTGACCGCGGCGTACCCGCTGCCCTGGACCATGCCGACGACCTCGCGGATGATCCGCTTCGTCTCGCCCCGGTCGCCGACGTCGAGATGGATCTCGAGCGGGAGCTCGCTGTAGCCGTTTTTCGCGAGTTCCGCGCTGATCTGACTGGCGGTCTCGAGACTCAGCGAGGTCTCGAACAGGATCCGCTGCCGCAGACTCTCGATCTTCCGGTTGCGAAACCGGTGGTAGAAGTACCGTCCGCCGTGCCCCACTCGATGGATCACTACCGCCGTGACGAAACAGGTGTCGTCACCGAGCAGCGAGTCGGTCCCGATGATGAGGTTATACTGCTGATCGCGCTCTTCTTCCATGTATTGGACGATGTGCGCGAACATGCGGTCGAAGCTAAGTTTGCCGTGCGTCGGCGATATGAACTCCATCTGCAGCTCCTGCACTTCAGTATATCAGAAACCCCTTCCGGTAATGCCGGCACGACGCGGCGGTTCGCTGATGCGAGGCTAGAGTTCGCGGCGGCCTTCGAGCGCACGGGCAAGCGTCACCTCGTCGGCGTACTCGAGGTCGCCGCCGACCGGCAGGCCGTGCGCGATGCGGGTGACCCGCACACCGAGCGGCTTCAGCACCCGCGACAGGTAGAGGGCCGTGGCCTCGCCTTCCACGCGTGGGTTCGTCGCAATAATGACTTCCTTCACCGGTCCCTCGGTCTCCCCGGGCCCCGGCGCCACGCGTCGCAGCAGTTCGGCGATCCGCAGATCGTCCGGACCGACGCCGTCGAGCGGCGAGATCGCCCCGCCGAGCACGTGGTATACGCCCGAGAACTCGCGCGTCCGCTCCATCGCCGCAATGTCGCGCGGGTCCTCGACCACGCAGATGACCGCGTGGTCGCGCCGACCGCTCGTGCAGATCGCGCACGGATCGACGTCCGTTATATTGCCGCAGATCGAGCAGTAGCGGATGAGGCGCTTGGCCTCGAGGATCGCCTCCGCCAACGCCTGCGCATCGGCGGGGTTCATCGACAGCATGAAAAAGGCCAGCCGCTGCGCGGTTTTGGGCCCGATCGTCGGCAGCTTGCCGAGCTCGTCGATCAGGCGCTGCAGCGGCGCCGCGTACACCGACACGCTGGGGAGTTAGGCGCCGAGTCCGGGCAGGCCCGGCAGCGATAGTCCGCCGGTCACGGCTTTCATCTTCTCCGCCGCCAGGTCGCGCGATTTGCGGAGCGCTTCGCCGACCGCGGCCAGCACGAGGTCCTCGAGGAGCGACACGTCGTTCGGGTCGACGGCGGCGGGATCGATCTTCACCTCGAGGAGGTCGCCGTGGCCGTTCGCCACGGCGCGCACCACGCCGCCCCCCGCGGTGGCTTCAACGCGCTCCTGGGCGAGCTCTTCCTGCACGCGGGCCATGTCCGCCTGGACCTTTTGCACCTGCTTCATCATCTTCTGCATGTTGAACACAACGTCTACTCCAGGCGGCGGATTTCTTGCACCGGGTTGCCGAAGCGCCGGACCGCTTCGTCGACGAGTGCGTGCGCGTCTCGCAAGCCGGCGCCCGACGGAGCGTTCCCCGGCGCCGGGCCCTCCGAGGAGGGCACATCGGTGTCCACGCTCTCGTCGAGCATGAACCGGAGCCGGAAGGGGCCGCCGAGCACGCGGACCAGCGACTCCGCGACGATCCCGCGGTTTTTGGTCTCTTCCAGGCGCTCCAGGTGGAACGGATGACGCACGCCCAATATGACCTCGTTGCCGACGACATCGCGCGGCGCGCTTTCGAGCAGGTAGGCGTGAACCGCGCGCGTGCGCTGCTTGACGTCGTCCATCACGGCGGCCCACCTGTCCCGCAGCCCATCGATCGTCAGCGGCGCCAATGGATCGGACGGGGTCGCCGGGGACTGCGGTGTCCCGCCCCGCGGCGTGCCGGCACCCAGCGGCGCGGGCGACGGGGCCGCGTCCACGGCCTCCGTCCCCTCGGCGGCAGGGGACACCGAACGCGGCGCCATTCGGACGGGCTTCTCCGACGGCCCGGCCGCCGGCCGATGCGGTACCGCGGCGTCGGCGGCCTTTGTGTCCGGCTGAACGGCGGGCGTTCCGGACGGCCGCGGCGCGGCGGGCGCTCCCTGCTCGAGCGCGGACACACGGGCGGCCAGGCTTTCGATCGAGGGATCGAGTTCCGGCCGCGACGCGCGCAGCAGCGCCATCTCGAGGATGACACGCGGCTGTGTCGCGGCGCGGGCCTCCGCCTCCGCCGCGGCGAGCACCCGAATGTACTGTGCGATCATCCCGGGCGCGACGCTCCCCGCCTGCGCCCGCAGCGCCTGCAGCCGCTGGTCTGTCGTTTCCAGGATTCCCTGGGGTGCGCGCATCACCGCGACCACCAGCAGATCCCGGAACTGATCGACGAGGCTGCGCAGGATCTGGCGCACGTCGCGCCCCTCGTCGAGCAGCTTCCCGGCCAGCACCAGGCAGGCGGCCGCGTCGCCGTCGATAATCGCCTGCGCCATCCCGTGCGCGACGTCCTCGTCGACCACGCCGAGCACCGTGAGCACGTCGGCCTTCGTGATCCGCCCGCGGCAAAACGCGTTCAGCTGATCGAGCAGGCCCTCCGCGTCGCGCAGCGCGCCGTCGGCGGAGCGGGCGATGAGGTGCAGCGCGTCGTCGTCGACGGCCAGCGATTCGGCCGCGGCGATCGTCGCCAGACGCCCGACGATCGTGGCCTGCGGAATGCGCTTGAAGTCGAAGCGCTGCGTCCGCGACGTGATCGTCGTTGGCAGCCGGTGCGGCTCCGTGGTCACGAGCACCAGCACCGCATGCGGCGGCGGCTCCTCGAGGGTTTTCAGCAGCGCGTTGGCCGCCTCGGTCGTGAGCATGTGCGCTTCGTCGATGATGTAGACCTTGTAGCGGCCCTCAACCGGAACGAGCCGGACTTTCTCGCGCAGGTCACGGATCTCGTCGATGCCGCGGTTGCTCGCGGCGTCGATCTCGATGACGTCGAGCGACGTGCCGGTGCCGATCGCGATGCAGGACGGGCAGGTGTTGTCCGGGGTCGGGGTCGGGCCGCGCACGCAGTTGAGGCACTTGGCGAGAATGCGCGCGGTCGTCGTCTTGCCGCTGCCGCGGTGGCCGCAGAACAGGTATGCGTGCACGATCCGGCCGGTCGCGATGGCGTTCTGGAGCGTGCGGGTGACCCGCTCCTGGCCGACCACGTCCTCAAACGTCTGGGGACGCCACTTGCGGTAGAAGGACACGTGGGACAGCGAACGTCACCTCGCGCAGGTCTCGCCCCGTATTCGCCGAACGTTTCGTCCACTCCTGGAGGTGGGCCATCGCGCTGCGATTTCTTGCGCTCGTCTCGCTCGCTGCCGCGTTCTTGGTCTTCGCCGATGCCCGCCGCCGAATGCGTCTCGCCTACGCGGTGCTGTGGGCGGCCGCCGCCCTGGGGCTGGTCGGCGCCGCCGTGCCGCTCTACATGATCGTCCGGCCGACCGGACGCGCGACATGGGGCCTCGTCGAACTCGCCGGCGTCATTTTGTTCTTCGCCGGGACGCTGCCGCTCGCCGGCCTGGTGATGCCCCACGCGGCGGCGACCTCGCTCCCGCCATTCTGGCTTGTTATGGCGCTCGCGGTCGGCCAGGACGCGGTGTTCGTCGCGGCCGCGCTCTATATCGCCGCGGTGAAGTACCGTCTCCCGATCGCGGCCCTGGGCCTGCGCATCGACGGCGCGCGCACGCGCGCGGCCCAGGGCCTCGCGGGCGCGGTCGCCGCCGTCGTCGGCAACGGCCTCGGCCAGAACGCGACGATCGGCCTTCTCGCGCTCAACATGGGCCGGGCCGCGGCGTCGAAGTACGTGAACGGCGAGGAGCAGCGCAGCCCGATCTACCGCATGCTGCCCCACCTGCACCCCGGCATCGAGATCACCGTGCTGGCGCTGGTCGTCGCCGTCGTGGTGCCCATCGGTGAAGAGATCTTCTTTCGGGGCCTCGTGCTCGGCGCGCTGCGGCGCTCGCTCAACCGGCACATCGCCGTCGTCGTGAGCGCGCTCTTCTTCGCGGCGGCCCATCTGCAGGCCGTGGAGCTGCTGCCGATCCTGATCCTTGGGCTCGTGCTCGGCTATCTCTACGAATTCAGCGGATCGATCGTCCCCGGCATGGTCGCGCACGGCCTGAACAACCTCGCCGCGCTCTTCCTGTTCTACCAGGGAACGACGGTGGGGCCGTAGCCCCGCTTCCGTCCGCGTCAACGAGGCCAGGGCCGCTGTTCGACTCCACAGTACTCCGCGATGAATCGCGCGACCCACGTGATCGCCCGCCGGAACTCGTCCAGCGGCAGCGTTTCCTCGGGACTGTGGCAGAGGTAGATCTCTCCAGGCCCAAAGTTGAGCGTCGGAATCCCGCCGCTGTTCACGAGGTGGCGGCCGTCCGTGATCGCCGAGAATCCCTGCACGGCCGGGGCTTCGCCGAGGGCCCGGCCCGCCGCGGCAAACGCGGCCACGGCCGAATGCTCGCGATCAGTGACCGCGGGATCCATCGGCGCGTCCTGCCAAATCAGCACCGGCGGATGTTCCACGGTCCACGCGTCGGCCGCGGTGACCCGGGCGATCGCCGCCTCGACCGTACGTCGCATCTCCGCCGTCCGGTCGGCGCCGATCATGCCGACGTTGTAGTGGACTTCGCAGAGATCCGGGACAGCGCGGCCGGGCGGCCCCGAGTTCAACGACATCAGGTTCCAGACACGGCCCTGCGGCAGCGGCCGCCACAGCGGATGCATCGCGGTGCGGTCCAGTTCCACGCGCAGCGCCTCCAGCGCCTCGACGTACCGCCACGCGTGGTGGATCGCGTTGACACCGCGCCAGCCTTCGCCGGGGTGCGCTCGGCGCCCGGTCACCCGGAGGACGAACGTCGTCGAGCCGCGCGACGCCGGGCAGACTGCGAGGCCTGAGGGTTCGCCGACCACCGCCGCGCCGGCGATATAGCCGAGCCGGATACAGTCGAGCGTCCCGGCGCCGCCCGCCTCCTCGTCGACGACCGAGTGGAGGGCGACCGGCCGCCGCGGGGTGAGCCCGGCCTCGCGCAGCGCGATCAGCGCGCCGACGAAGCTGAACAGGCATCCCTTTGCGTCGGCCGCGCCGAGGCCGTACAGCCGGCCGTCTCGCACGGTCGCGGAGAAGGGCGGGAACGGCCACGCCGCCGGATCGCCGGGGTGCACGGTGTCGGCGTGGCTGTTCAGCAGCAGGTGCGCGCGCCGGCCGTCCGGTGCATCAATGGACGGCGTCCACGCGACGACGTTCGGCCGGCCGCCGAAGCCCCGCGGCGGCACGAAGCCCCGCATGAACGGATACTGCGCGACGACGGCGGCGGGGTCGGGTTCCCAGATCTCCACCCGGCAGCCGAGGCGCTCGAGATCGGCGGCCAGCATCGTTTGCAACGCCCCCTCGCCCGTCCCGTCCTGGACCGGGTTCACGCTCTCCGTGCGGACCGCGGCCTGCAGACGGGCCAACGCCTCCGGAAACGCCTCCTGCCCGACCCGGCGGATGCGCGCGGCCAGCCCATCCGGGTCCATTTAGCGGCCGGACCCCCACGCCGCGTGTTCGTGCACCATCGTGCCCTGCGCCGCCATGCGCGCGCCTCCTGAGATCGGGTCCGCCGGCAGTGCCGTCGACACTACTGCCGACGCTGCCGCGGGTCGAGCCGCTCGGCCAGAGACTCCCCGAGCACGTTAAACGCGATCACCGTCAGCGACAGCGCCATCGCCGGCACGATGACAAGATACGGATGGCTCTGCAGATACTGGAACGACTCGTTGATCATGAGGCCCCAACTCGGCCGGGGCGGCTGCACCCCGATCCCGATGAAACTCAGCGTGGCCTCGGTCAGCACGAGTGCGCTCACGTCGAGCGTCGCGCGCGCGGCGAGCAGGTGCACGGCGTTCGGGACGAGGTGCCGGAGCAAGAGGCGGCCCGGCCGGGCGCCAATCGCGCGGGCGGCCTCGACGTACTCCCGTTCGCGCAGCGAGACCACCTCGCTGCGGATCGTCCGCGCCATCGCCGGCCAGGCAGTCATCGTCAGCGCGAGGACGATGTTGAGCAGGCTCGGCCCGAAGATGCCCGTCACCAACACCGCGAGCAGCAGCGATGGAAACGCGATCAGGAGGTCCACGACGCGCATCAGCGTCGCGTCGAGCGCACCGCCGTAAAACCCGGCCACGGTGCCCCACGAGACGCCGACGACCGACTCGGCCGCGACGGCCGAGAATCCCACCGTGAGCGAGATGCGCGCCCCGTGCAGCAACCGGCTCAGCAGATCCCGCCCAAACTGGTCGGTCCCAAGCCAGTGGAGCCGGCCCGGTCCTTGAAGCGCCTGATCGAGATTCTGGCGGTCGTAGCCGTACGGCGCGATCCACGGCGCGCCGAGCGCCGCGGCGAGGAGGAACACGAGAAACACTGCCGCCGCGGCGGCCGGCCAGTCCCGGCGGGCCCAGCGCAGGACCGCGGACGGCCGGGCGGGGCCGGCGGGGTCCGCTCGGATCACGAGATCAGTAGCGAATACGGGGGTTGAGGGCGGCATACGAGAGGTCGACGGCCAGGTTGACGAGCGTGAAGATCGCGGTGTAGACGAGCACCGCGGTCTGAATCACCGTGTAGTCGCGCTGGAGGATCGCGTCGACGGCGACGCGCGCCATGCCCGGAATGTTGAAGATAACTTCGACGACGAACGCCCCGGTGATCGCATACCCGAACGCCATCCCGACCGTCGTCACGATCGGCAGCGCGGCGTTGCGCATCACATGGCGGGCGAGAATCGCGCCGCCGTGGAGGCCCTTGCTGCGCGCCGTCCGGATGTAGTCTTCGGTCAGGACCTGCCGGACGCTCGCGCGGCTGATCCGCGTGATGTAGGCGACCGGCGCCGCGGCAAGCACGGCAACCGGCAGCGCGTAGTCGGCCGGATGCCCCCAGCCCGCGACCGGAAGCAGCCGCCAGCGCAGCGCGAAAAGCAGCACGAGCACCGCGGCCACGACGAAGCTCGGCACCGACAGGCCGGTGATGACGCCCAACTGGATCAACCGGTCGGCAAGCGAGCGGCGCAACACCGCGGCGATCACGCCGAGGCACGTACCCGCCAGCGCCGCCGCGGCGACGGCGAGCGCGGCGAGGCGAAGGCTGATCGGCAGGGTCTGCCGCACGATGTCGGCGACCCGCCGGTCGGGGTTGATGTACGAGACGCCGAAGTCGAAGCGCGCCGACCGGGCGACGTACGCGGTGAACTGCTCGGCGAGCGGACGGTCGAGCCCTAGCGCTCGGCGGAGGTGCGCGGCTGCCGCGGGCGTGTAGTGGTCCGCGAGCAGCACCTGGACCGGATCGCCGGGCGCATAGTGTCCGGCGAGAAAGATGAGCAGGGCCGTCCCCAGGAGCAGCGGCACCATGAGCGCAACCCGGTAGGCGAGATACCGAAGCACCCGGGGACGGCCGCGACCTCCTCTACTTTTGGATGCTGACCGTATTGAACTTCAAGTACCCGGACAGCGCCGCCGTCGTCTGCAGTCCCTGCACGTACGGCTTCTTCAGCAGCGCGAACTGCGTGAAGACCATCGGGATCATCGCGCCGTCTTCGACCGCCATCGCCTCCGCGCGGTGGTAGAGCTGGGTGCGCGCGGCGTCGGTCGCCGCCGCGTTGGCCTGATCGACCAGCCGGTCGAACTCGGGGCTCGCGTAGCTCACGCGGTCGAGCGGCGACTTGCTGTACAGCAGCAGGTCCAGATAGTCGCTGTAGTCCAGATAGTCGGCGGCCCACCCGGTCATGAACGAGGCGAAGGCGGTGCGCCGGTTCATCCCCTGCTGGAAGGCGGCGAACTCCTGGCGCTGCAGCCGCACGTCGACGCCGAGGGTATCCTTCAGCATCGCCGCGGCCGCCTCGGCGGCCATCTGATAGTCTCCGGCGATCGGGTTGATCGCCATCGTGAGCGCCGGCAGCTTGCCGGTCAGCCCCGCCTCGTCGATAAGTTTTTTGGCCTGCGCCGGATTGTACGGCAGACCCGTATACCCGGTGTAGAAACCCGGAATCCCCGGTGGGACGATCGACGCCGCGGGCTGGTAGAAGCCGAAGAAGACGGTGCGGGCGATCTTCGTCTTGTCGATCGCCATCGCGAACGCCCGGCGTACGCGTGCGTCTTTGAACGGCTCGTACACGCGCGGGTTCGGCCCGAGCCAGATGATCTGCGCGCGCGGGAACACCAGGAGTTCCTTGCCCATCACGGGATCCGATTTGATGCGCTGAAAGTCGGCGAGCGGCACGGGCACGAGGTCCAGCTGGCCGGCCTGGTACTCGGACAGGCGGGTCTGCGCCTGGGTCACGATCGGCATTTCGACGCCCGATATCTTGGGCGCGCCGGCGAAGTAGCGCGGGAAGCTCGTCAGAGAGACGTGATCGTTGTGCACCCATTCGCGCATCGTGAACGGCCCCGAGCCGGCGTCATGCGCCGCGAACCACGACTTGCCGCCGCGCTCGACGACATCCCGGTCAACCACCACGGCGGCGTAGTAGGCGAGGCGGTTGAGGAAGCCGCCGCGCGCGTTGGGATTCAGCACAATTTGCAGCGTCAGCGGATCGATCACCTTGATCCCGGCGAGGCCGCCGCCGGCCTTCTGCTGCGCGTCGTAGCCGGCGACCCCGCCGACGACGATGTCGCCGATCTCGGTCTGGACGGCGGGATCGCCCATCCGCTCGAAGGACCACTTCCAGTCCGCGGCCGTGACCTTGCGGCCGCTGTGGAAGTAGACGTTGTCGCGAAGGTGGAAGGTATAGATCAGTCCGTTCGGCGAGATGTCCCAGCTCTTCGCCGCTTCCGGAATCAGCCGGCCGGCGCCGTTGAACCCGACGAGCGAGTTATACATGAGGAGCGTGAGATCGCCGGACGAGAAGTCGGTCGCAAAGTACGGGTCGATCGTCGGCGGCTCGCCACCGAGCGGTGAGCGAAACACGCCGGCGACCTGCCCCGCCGCGGGCGACGGTCCCCATCCACCGGCCAACACGCCGAGCAGTGCGGCGGCCACGACCAGAGCGGTGAACCCTCGAGACACGGGCATCCCTCCCCTTGCGGATTATGACGAACGCGTGCCGGCGAGTTCCTGCTCGCCGTGCCTGACGGTCTTGAGGTATGCGAGTACGTCCGCGGTCGGGACAACGTCCGCGTACTTCATGTGCAGATCGAACAGCGCGACCTTGTGCGACGTGATGCCGCGATCGCACACGGCGTCCTCCGGCACAATCACGCGGAAGCTGTAGTTGAATGCGTCGAGCACGGTGTCACGGACGCAGCCGCTCGTCACGGTTCCCGTGACGATCACCGTATCGACGTTGTGGAAGATGAGGTAGCTCACGAGGTCCGTGCCGAAGAACGCGCTCGGGGCCGCCTTGACGACTACGGACTCCGCCGGCAGTGGGGTGAGCTCCGGAACGATCTCGTAGGCCGCGGGATCGGCCATGATCGGACGGGCGTTGACCGCGCTGGTCTTCCAGCGCCCCCGCTCGGCCGGGATCGTTCGCCGCTTGGCCTTCGAGAAAAACACCGGACACTCCGCGGCACGCGCCGCCGTCAACAGCGTCTGGATCACCCGGACCGTCGCCGGCGCGGTCGGACTGCTGTACGGGTACGCCGGATCGACAAACGCCCGATACATGTCCACGACGAGGAGGGCCGGCCGCCGTCCGTAGCCCACCGTCCCGCCCCAGCCGCCGCGTTCGTATAGGGCCTGCTCCTCGTTCGGCACCACATCATCCCAGATCGCCACAGGTCACCTCCTGCCCGCCCAATGCTTCATGTCGCCGGCCCCACCGCTCGAGCAGCGGGTGCGCCACTCCCGCCGAGCGGGCGAGCGACGCGATCTCCGCCCACATCTCCGGCGCGACCATCAACCCACGGCCGGCGCTCCGTTGCTTGCGCGCGGCGCTGCCCTCGCCCGGCAGCCGAATGGCGTCCGCGCCCGGCCGCCGTGGTCCCGACGTCATCTCCTTGGCCAGCCCGGCGAGGCTTTGTTCGTAGGTCTCCATCGGCAGAAACGCCTCGACCCCGATCGCGCCGACAAGGTTGGCCGAGGTCGCCGGCGGCCAGATCCCGGCCAGCACACCGCAGAGGATCTCGATAGCCACCGCGAGCGCGTAGCCCTTATGTCCGCCGAGCGGCGCGAGCGTCCCCCGCGGGGGCAGCGCCTGCTGCGGGTCGCGCGTCGGCGCGCCGTTCGCATCGAACGCCCACCCGTCCGGCAGCAACTCACCCACCTTCTGCGCGAGCAGGACGTTGCCGCGCGCCCCTTGCGTGGTCGAGACGTCGACGACGATCGGCGGGCCGCCGCGGCGCGGGAAGCCAATCGCGAGTGGGTTAGTCCCGAAGATGGGCTTGGTGCCGCCCCACGGCGCGACCCACGAAGACTCGGGGTTGCCCGAGCACATGATCAACCCGATCATGCCGGACGCCGCCGCGGTCTCAACGTAGGCGCCGAGCCGCCCGATGTGGTTCGTATTCCGCACGAGCGCCAGGCAGACGCCGGTGCGCGCCGCCCGCTCGATGCAGCGGGCCATCGCGTGCATCGCAGCGACGTGGCCCCAGCCGTTGTGGGCGTCGAGGACCAACACCGCCTCTCCGTCCCGCTCGATCGTCACCGAGGTGGGCGAGACGATTTCGCGGCGGCGCGCCCAGCCGACGTACGGCGGGATCCGGAGCAACCCCTGCGAGCGATTCTCGCGCTCCTCCGCGTCCACGACGTGCGCGGCCACGAGCGTGGCCTCGTCGTCGACGAGGCCGGCGGCGGCGAGCAGCGCTCGCAGCAGCGCCGTGAGGTCCGCGGCGGCGATCGGACCGACGTCAGCCACGCCGGACTACCACCACCGGACCGGACATTGGTTCAAACGCTCGACGCCCGACGCGGTGACCACCCAGTCGTCCTCCCAGCACGCGGTCCCGAACCCCCGGCGCACCAGCATCGGCTCGAACGCAAAGACCATGCTTTCTTCGAGACGCGCGGGATTGCCGGGCGCGAACGCCGGCAGGTCCTGCACGGCCGCGCCGACGCCGTGGCCGCGGAAGTAGAGGTAATCTCCGTAGCCGGCCTCCTCCGCCCGCGCGATCGCGATCTTCGCCAAGTCGGCGATGACCGCGCCGGGCCGGGCCGCGCCGGTGACCTCTTCCACGATCGCGATCTGCGTGTCCATGAACCGCCGCTGTTCGGCCGTTGGCTCGCCGCAGACGCGCTGGCGCGAGGCGTCGCTGTGGTAACCCATGTAGCGGGCGCCGACGTCCATGTACACGATGTCGCCCTCGCACACCCGGTACCCCGTCGGAGCCATGTGCTTAAACCCCGACCGCGCGCCGGCGCAGACCGAGATCGCGAACGCGGGGTGTTCGGCCCCACCGTTGAACATCGCGCGGTTCGCCTCACCGGCGAGCTCCCATTCCGTCACCCCGACCCGCACCGCGTCCATCGCCGCCGCGAGCGCCGCGTCGGCAAGTCCGCAGGCCCGGCGGATGACCTCGATCTCGCGCTCGCTCTTGATCGCACGCAGCTCTTTCAGGATGGGGCCCGCGTCGACGACACGCGCATTCGGGAACGTCTCGCCGAGAAAGCGGGTGAGCCGCTCCGCGGATTCGCCGCTGACCCCGATCGTGCCCTGTGCGCAGCCCCGCTCGGTCATAAAGTCCTCGACGTGGTCGAAGACGGTCGCCGGACTCGCCGCGCCGGTTACCGTCCGGGGCGCCGCGGCGCAGCGCACGTCCTCGATCCAGCAATCCTGGATACCGGAGTGCATCGGTTCACCGTGCATCACGGCGTTGGTCGTGAAGCCCGGCGCGCCGTCGCGCGGGACGACGAGCATGCTGTCGCCACCGTAGAAGTCCTCGAAATTGGTGAGATAGCGGATGTTGGTGCCGTCGGCGCGGTTGCCGAGCACGACGAGGCAGTCGAGGTCCCGGCGGGCCATCCGGCCGGCGAGCCGCCGCAGCCGCTCCAGGTACTCCTCCACCGGGAATGGCAGGTTCATCCACGGCGCGCGATCCGCGTACGCGTATGGAACCCGGCCCCAGCCGTAGGGCATCGCGGGGCGGTCCTTAGCGCTCATCGTCGCTCTCCCGGTGATCGTCGTCGCCGCCGATCATCTCGGGCGGCGTCGCGACCCCTTTCAGCCCCGTGCCGGTCAGCGCCACCACCGTCGTTTCGCCGCCCGCGATCGTGCCTTCCGCGAGCAGCCGCTCGGCCGCGGCCGCCGACACCGCGGCGGTCGGCTCAACGAACAACCCTCGTCCAGCGAGTCCAAACCAGCCCGCGTAGATCTCAGCCTCGCTCACGGTGACGATGTCACCGTCGCTCTCGCGCACCGCGGCGAGGATTTGGCGGTCGCGGGGCGGTTGCTGGATCCGGATGCCCTCGGCCATGCTGTCCCGGAGCGGGAACTCCACGCCCTCGGTGCTCTCCATCCCGGCACGCAGCGCGTAGTGGAGCGGCGCGCAGTTCCCGCCCTGGACGCCGAAGAACCGCGGCAGACGATCGATGAGGCCGGCCGCGCGCAGTGCCCGGAAGCCGAGCGCCGCCCCGAGCAGCAGGGTCCCCGCCCCGACCGGCACGACGACGTTGTCGGGGCGCCGCCCGCCGAGCTGCTCCCAGATCTCGAGTGCGAACGTCTGCGTTCCCGCGAGAAAGTACGGCGACCACAGGTGGCTCGCGTAATACGCGCCGTCGGCCGCCGCTTCTGCGGCGCGGGACACGTCGGCGCGCGTCCCTTCGATCAGCACGAGCCGCGCCCCATGGCTGCGGATCTGCCGCGTCTTCGCCGGTGAGGTGCTGGCCGGGATGTAAAGGTCGCAGGTGATGCCGGCGGCGGAGAAATAGGCCGCCATGGAGGCGCCGGCGTTGCCGGACGAATCCTCCACCGCGCGCCGGACACCGAGGGCTGCAAGACAGCTGACGAGCACCGCCGACCCGCGGTCTTTGAACGACCCCGTAGGAGACAGAAACTCGAGTTTGTACTTCAGCCCCGTCCCGCGCCGGGCGTCGATGAGGGGCGTGCCGCCTTCGCCGAGCGTGACGATCGCGTCGTCGGGAAGCGCGGGAAGCGTTTCGCGGTACCGCCACACCCCAGGCGGCCGCGACCCGAGCGCTTCGGACAGCACCACCGGCGCGCCGGCAAGATCGAGCGGACCGCCGCAGTCACAGCGCCACACCTCGCGCGAGGCCACGTAGGTCCGGCCGCAGAGACTGCAGTGCAAGTCGGGGAGTCGAACGGCGGTACTGATACGGGGCTGCAGCCTCGCCATCGCGGCAGCGTCACACTCCTCAGGCGGTAACGGCCGTCGATCTGAGTCGTTACCAAGTTGCGAAGAAATTCTCAGTCTGATTACGGCAAAGATCTGCCAATTCCTTGTCCAAGAGCCGGAGATCAAGGCCTACCGCGTGCGGCGACGAGCGGGTGGCTTCGGCAGCTTGCGGTACAACGTGGAGAGGCTGATGCCGAGCGCGCGCGCGGCACGGCGCTTGCCGGTGCCGGTGGTCCCGTGGCGGGCGAGCGCCTCCTCGATCAGCTGTCGCTCCGCCTCCTCGAGCGTCGGCAGAGACGACTGAACGGACGACGCCCCGGCGCCCGCCCGAAGCGCGAAGAAGGTGCCCAAGGCGCCATTCCCCATCCGCAGCGGCCCGCGCGTTTCGAGAAACCGGAACCGGTGTCCATGACGATCGAAGTCAACCTCGCGGGTCTGCGGGGCGGCGGATGGTCGCCCGTGTTCGGCGGCGGGCGGATAGACGTGCGCGAGGATCTGACCGGTGAGGTCCATCTCGGCGCGCAGCATCTGCAGTGCCGCGCGGTTGCAGTACAGGACGACGCCGGCCCCGTCCGTGGCGAGTACCCCGTCGGGCAACGCCTCCAGCACCGCACTCAGCGTCCCGTCCGGCCGCCCGCCGGTCGGGGCTGCCGCGCGCCAACCGGCGGCGCCGCGTAGAGGCTCCGCCATGGCGGCGACGAGATCGGCCACCTTCCGCCGCTGCGCACGCAGGGCGGTCCCCTGCTCCGTCAGCACGGACTGAAGTCCGATCGCACCAACGGCGTCGCCGGCGGCGACGATGGGAAACGCGGCGATTGGACCGTCCCGCGGCCCGGCCTCATCCGCCCAAGCCGGCAGCCGGGTGCGCATCGCCGTGAGGTAGAGCGCAGGCGTGGGCGGGCCGAGCCGGCGCAAGGCCGTCGTCTCCGAAGCCGCGAGCCGGACGAAATCGCGGTCGACGATCTCCACGCCCACGTGCAGTGCGGCGGCCAGCACGTCCGCCACCCGCTGCGCCGACGCCCTCGCGTCGAGCGAGGCATGCTCCGCGCCTGCGCTGGGGCGTGCGCGCGTCACCGAGGCCCGCACCATTCCACGAGGCGGTAATGTTCGCGGGTCCACCGCGCTAGCTGCGTCCCCTGCCGTGTCCGGATCGCCGCGAACGCCGGATCGCCTTCCTGAAAGGCCCGCGTCCGCTCGCGCTCACGGAGGTCCGGATAGGTGCACTCCCAGATCACGTCGGCCGCATCGGCGGAATCGATCCCGGCTTCGCCGGTGACCGGCACCCAGATCTGCCCGGCCGGAACGCCCAGTTCCGCCAGCCGCCGCGAAGCCTCGATCCGCGTCTCGAGCACCTGTTCCCTCAAGGCGGGCTTGGCGGTGTAGCGCTGATGCACGAGGATCATTCGCCCCCTCCGTCGTGTCGGCCGCTCCGGGGGTTCCGATTCCGGTTCGGGGAGTCCTGCTGCCGGCCGCACGGGGCAGGGAGTCCCGCGAAACGCGGCCAACCTGGAGAGGCCCAGGAGGTGAGCGCGCCGATGCCCCGCGTCCCCTATGACTTGGAATCGCGTCGCCCGTATCTCGTGCAGGCGTTCAGCGACGCGGAGTACGACCGGCGCGCCGCCGAGCTTCGGCGGGCCATGGCGCGCGACGGCCTCGACGCCCTGTGCGTCTTTGCGAACGCCGCCTCCCCGTCGGCGCTCACCTACCTCACGAACTACGGCCCCGCGTTCGGCGGCGCGTTCTGCGTGCTGCGGACGAACGGCACGATGACGGTCATCACGGACGCGGTGCTCCACGGAGAGCCGATGCACTCAATGATCTGGCTGTGCCGAGTCGCGGACGTGCGCGTGGCCCTCGGTCCGGTGTACGGCGGGGCGGCCGACGAGATCGCCGTGCTTACCGCAGACGCCGCAGGCTCCGCGCGCCGCGTCGGCCTCGCGGGCGGCGCCTCCCTTCCCTACGGCCTATATGCGGCGCTCGCGTCGCGCCTGCCTGAACTCGTTCCCGCCGATCACCTCCTGGCACGCATCCGTCTGGAGAAGAGCGACGAGGAGATCGCGGCGATGCGCCACGCCGGAGCGATCTCCGACGAGGCGATGAGCGCCGTGTTTGCGGCGCTCGAGGAGGGCGTCGAGGAGACGGTCGTCGCCGCGGCCGCGGTGCAGCGGATGCATGCCCTCGGCGGGCGCGAGGCGTTCGCGACGTGCGTGGTCGGCGGCGAGCAGGCGGGGCTGAAGCACGGGATGCCGCGCCGGCGGGCGCTGCGCGACGGCGAAATCGTGTTCATCGATCTCGGCGCCGCCTACCACGGCTACGCGGCCGATACGAGCCGGTGCACGGCCGTGGGCCGCGCGACCGGGCGGGCGCGCGATTTGCTCTCGGTCGGCGCGGACCTCTACCACGCGGGGCTGGGCGCGATCCGGCCGGGGTGCACGATCGAGGACGTCTCCAACGCGCTGCTCGCGGTCGTCCGCGGCACGCGCTTCGAACCCTACTACTGCGCGGGGGGATTCGGCCACGGCATCGGCATGTCGGTAATCGAAGTGCCGGGGCTCTACGCCGGCAACACGACGGAGCTGCGGCCCCGCATGACGGTCGCCTACGAACCGATGGTCGTCGTGGAGAGCCTCGGGACCGGCGTCGTCGAGGATACGCTCCTGATCACCGAGACCGGGTGTGAGCGCTTGACCAACTATCCGGTCGTGACGTGGTCGTAGCCGCCGGCGCGTACCTCGAACGGCTCACCTGGCCGGACGCGGCCGCGCTGTTCGAGCGCGACCCGCTGATCGTGCTGCCGGTCGGCGCGGCGGCCAAAGAACACGGCCCCCATCTCCCGCTCGGGACCGACAGAATCTTGGCCGAGGCTTTCGCGGCCCGCGTCGCCGAACGCGTGTCCTGCATCGTCGCTCCTACCGTGACCTACGGCTACTATCCGGCGTTCGTGAACTTCCCGGGCAGCACACATCTCGAAGCCGCGACGTTCGGCGCGGTGGTCCGGGAGATTGTGCTGTCGCTGCGCCGGCACGGCCCCCGGCGGTTCTTGATCCTCAACACCGGGATCTCGACGTTTCCGGTCCTGGAAGTTATGGCCCGCGACCTGCGACGCGGGCATCGCGTTCTTATCGGCGTGACACGGATCGACGATCTCGGCGGCCGCGTCCTCGACGGACTCCTCGAGCAGCCCGCGGGGAGCCACGCGGACGAGTACGAGACGTCGGTGGTGCTGGCGATTGCACCGGACGCCGTCCGCCGCGATCGCGCGGCCCGCGAGATCGCGGGTCGGCCTCGACTGCCCGGGTTGTTCATGCCCTCGGTACTTCCGGCCCCGGCCGGCCCTCCTCCGCCGGGCGAGGGGTCGGCACCGGGAGGCACCGGCGTCTACGGCGACGCGACGCTCGCGACGCGCGAGAAGGGAGAACGCATCCTGGCGGCGGTCATCCCGAATCTCATCACCGCGGCGGAGTATCTGAGAACCGCGGCGATCGGCTGAGCCCGCGTTCACGGCATCGTGGTCGCGGCCTGCCACGCTCGGATGAAGGCCACCAGCGCCTCGACGTAGGCCTCGAACAGTTCCTTCCCACGCTGCGCCGTGCCGTCGGCGGGATCGCCGTAGGTGATGCAGCCGTTCGACGAGATCTCGTGCACCGGTGGCAGCTTGAGCGTGACGTACCGCAACAGCGCCGGATCGGCGCGCACTTGGGTCAGCAGGCGTTCGCGCCAGGCGTCGAGGGTCATGCGGGGGCGCTGCACCTTGTCCGCGCGCACGAGTTCCGGCTGCTGGTAGAGCATGCTCGATGTCTCACCGATACCCGCGTGGATGTCGAGTTTGTCGATGTTCGCGGAGAGGTAGATCTTGCGGAGCTCGGCGATCCCGAAGACCATCGCGGACGCCGGCGTCTCCCGGGTAATGCGGTAGGCCAGGTACGTGAGCGTCGCCTCGTTGCCGCCGTGCCCGTTGGACAGCACGATCCGGCGAAATCCGTGCGACGCGAGCGAGCCGGCGGCCTCCATGACCACGCGGCTGAAGGTTTCTTCGGTCAAGGTGATCGTACCGGGAAACTTCATGTGATGGCCCGACAGCGCGGGGAACAGGACCGGCGCGCACAGCACCTTCGCCCGGCGCGCCGCCTCGCGCGACACCGCGATGACGCCGAGCGTGTCGGTGCCGAGGGGGAGCGCGGGCCCGTGCTGCTCGATCGCCCCGAACGGGAGGATCACGGTGTCGGTCGTTTTCAACAGCTCGCCGACTTCCGGCCACGTGAGGTGCGGCAGGTAACAGCCGTCGCGGGCTTCGTTGCGATCACACATCGATCGGTGCCTCCTCGGTCCTCGATTAATGCCGGGCGACGTAGCGTGGATCCAGTACACGCGACAGGAACTCGCCCACGATGTTGAAGGCGATGACGGTAGCGGACAGCGCCGCCGCCGGAAACACGAGCAGCAGCGGGTGTCCGTCGAGGTACTGGAAGCTCTCGTAGATCATCTGGCCCCAGCTCGGATGCGGCGGCTGGACACCGATCCCGATGAAGGAGAGCGTCGCCTCCGCGAGCACGAGCGTGCTTACGTCGAGCGTCGCGCGCACGATCAACAGGTGCACGACATTCGGCACGAGATGGCGGGCGAGGATGCGCGGCGTCGTCGCACCGAGGGCGCGGGCGCCGTCCACGTAGTCGCGGTCGCGGATCGCGACGACCTCGCTGCGGATCGTGCGCGCCGTCCCCGGCCAGGCGGTGAGGACGAGCGCGATCACGATGTTGGTCAGGCTCGGGCCGAAGATACCCGTGACCAAAATCGCGAGCAGGATCGTCGGAAAGCCGATCAGGAGGTCGACGATCCGCATCAGCACGTTGTCGACGGCGCCGCCGTAGTAGCCGGCCACGGAGCCCCACGTCATTCCGAGCAGCGACTCGCAGGCGACGGCCGCGAATCCCACCGACAGCGAGACGCGCGCACCGTAGACGATCCGCGTGAACGAATCCCGGCCGAACTGGTCGGTGCCGAACCAGTGGGCGGCGCCGGGCGGGTGGAAGAGCGCGTCCAAATCCTGGGCGTCGTAGGCGTAGCGGGCCACGAAGGGCCCCACCACCGCCAGCAGGACGATCACGAGGAGGAACGCCGCGCACGCCGCGGCGAGCCAGTCGCCGGCGAGCGCGTGGAGCAGCACGGCCCACCGGCCGCGCGGGGGCTCCCAGGACCGGCGTGGACGGCGCGCGGGGACGCCGGTC
>DATEGA010000092.1:0-5528 GCA_035280345.1 bacterium
GCCAGGGTCTGCGGGAGATCGTCGAGCAACGCGGGCCGGCCGAGGAGACGCTGCGGCGGATCGTCCGGTTTCAGGTGCGGCTGCTGACCGAGAACCTGGCCTTCCTGACGGTCTTCTTCGCGGAGGAGAGCGGGCTGCCGGCGCCGATGGCGGCCCAGGCGGCGCGGGCCAAGCGCGAGTACGATCGCACGATCGAGCGGGTGGTGCGCGAGGGTGTGGAGGCCGGTCGTCTGCGCGCGCTGCCGCCGACCCTCGTCGTGTTCGGCCTGCTCGGCATGTGCAACTGGCTGCACAAGTGGTACAAGCCCGACGGCGCGCTCAGCCCGACCCAGATCGCCGACGTATTCGTCGATCTGCTCGAGCGCGGGTACCTCGCCGCGCGGCCCGGCAGCTCGTCGCGCGACGGCGAGGTCCTGGCACGCATCGAAACGCGGTTGGCGAAGCTGGAGCGCGCGGTGCGCGCGCCCCGGAGACGTCGCGCGGCCCGCTAGGATGGGGGGCCGGCGTGGCCCCCCATCCGGTCAGGCGCGCTTGTCGCGTGTGAAGAACAGCTCGTGCACGCAGGCGGCGAGTGCGGCGCCCGCGAGCGGACCGATCCAGAAGATCCACTGGTACTTCCAGCTTCCCGAGACGAACGCCGGCCCGAAGCTGCGCGCGGGGTTCATCGAGGCGCCGGTCAACGGCCCGGCGAACAGATGCGCGAGCACGCACGTCAGGCCGATGGCGGCCAGCCCCAGCGCCGCCGGCCGCGCCGGCGCGACGACGGTGGCGAGCATTGCCGAGACGAGCATGAATGTCACGATGATCTCCAGCATGAGCGCGCCGCCGAGCGAGACTCTGGGCGCCAGCGCCTGGGCGCTGAGCGTCGCCCCCACACCGCTCGTCGGAATCACGACCGTCAGGATGAACGCCGCGGCCACCGCCCCGGCGCACTGCGCGAGCATGTAGAGCCCGCCACGGGTGGCGCTCATGCGGCGCGCCACGACGGCGGCGAACGTCACGGCGGGATTCAGATGGCCGCCGGAGATGGGCTGCATCGCGGCGACGAGCAGCATGAACGCGATGCCGTGCGCGAGCGCGACGACGAGCAGACGCGCGGAGTCGAGCCGCTCGCCGAGCAGGCCGCCGGTGACCGCCACCGTGCCGGCGCCGAAGATCACGAACAGCAGACTACCCAGGAACTCGCCCATCAGCGCGCGGCGCGCCTCCGCGGACGCCAGCTCGTGCTTCACCGTCGTCGCGGGCGAGCGAAGCTTGACGACGACCATTCCGCGGTCGGACAACGCCTCGGACTTCGCCATCGGGTTCCTCCCCGGAGCGGTATTTTGACCCCGGGTCAGCCAGCATGAAGCGGGCCACGGCGAGGAACTGGATTCTGCGCGTCATTCCGAGGGCTTGGGCGGAGTACCCTGGCGGCCGTGATGCGTTCTGTCACGCGCGCCGTGCCAATCAGCCGAGGGTGATGTCGAGCCAGCCGCGTGGCGTGACCTCGGCGCGCTCCCCCTCGCCCAGCACGACCGTCGTGGTGGCCGACTCGAACAGCGCCGGCCCCTTCACCTCGTGGCCGGCGCGCAGCCCGTCGAGACGATGCACGGGAACCTCCACCCAGCCGCCCCCCAGCCAGACCCGTCGACGCGCGGGCGTCGCCGACTCGCGGCTCGTCGTTTCGGCCGCATCAGCCGGGAGCGCCGGCAGGCGGCCGACCACCGCGACGCGCGCGTTGACGATGACGACTTCCTGGCCGGGCGCGCTGTAAGCGTAGAGCTCCTCGTGGCGCTTGTGGAAGCGCGCGGCGATCTCGTCGAGAAGATCCGCGCGAGTCAGGTCGACCCCATCGAGCGGCACGGTGATCTCGAAGATCTGCTCACCGTACCGCGCGTCGAGCGCGCGCCGCACGTCGATCGCACCGTCGAAGCGGCCCAGGCGCCGGCGGCCCTCACGCTCGAGCGCGGCGAACAGCCGTCGGAGCGCCGCGGCCGTGAGCCGCCGGACATCGCTCACGTGCGAGCGCACGAGCTCGTAGCGCAGATCGGTGGCCAGCATGCCCCACGCCGACAGCACCGCCGCCACGCTCGGCACGATCACGCGGCGGATCTCGAGCAGCCGCGCCACCTCGGTGACGTGCAGGCCGGCGGCGCCGCCGAAGGCGACCAGCGTGAAGCCACGCGGGGCGACGCCGCGGCGCACCGAGACGAGCTTGATGCCTTCGGCCATGTTGGTGTTGACGACTCGGGCGATGCCCTCGGCGGCAGCGAGTGCGTCGGTGCCGAGTGTCTTGGCGAGCGGCGCGATGGCGCGCTGGGCGGCGGCGACGTCGAGGCGGATCCGGCCGCCGAGGAAGTTGCCGGGATCGAGCAGACCGCGCACGAGATTGGCGTCGGTCACCGTCGGTTGCGTGCCGCCGCGTCCGTACCCGGCGGGGCCGGGATCCGCGCCGGCGCTCTCCGGGCCGACGCGAAGAATCCGTCCTGCGTCCACCCAGGCGATCGAGCCGCCGCCGGCGCCCAGCGTGTGAATGTCGATGCTCGGCAGCGCCAGCGTGTGGCCGCTGACCCGCCGGTCGCCGGTGACCCGCGGCCGGCCGTCTTCCAGGAGCGCGATGTCCGTGCTCGTGCCGCCCATGTCGAACGTGATGAGGTTGCCGTCGCGCAGCAGGCGGGCGGCGTATCGTCCCCCGGCGATTCCGCCGGCCGGCCCCGACAGGATCGCGCCCGCGGCGAGCCTCGTCGCTTCGGCGATCGAGGCGACGCCGCCGTGCGACTGCATCACCAGCACCCCGCGGCGGTAACCGGCCGCGCGCAGGCGCGCCCCGAGCCGTGTGAGATAGCGCTCCAGCGCCGGCCCGACGTACGCGTTGATCACCGTTGTGCAAACCCGTTCGTACTCCTTGATCTGCGGCAGCACGTCCCACGAGAGCGAGACGTAGGCCCGCGGCAGGCGGCGGCGGATCGCGTCCCGCGTGGCGAGCTCGTGGCCCGGGTTGCGGTAGCCGTGGAGGTAGCAGATCGCGACCGATTCCACGCCGGCCCGCCCCAGCGCGCGGATCGCGCGGTCGAGCGACGTTCGGGCGAGCGGTACGGCGACGTTGCCGTCCGCGCGGGTGCGTTCCCGCACGCCGAGGCGCCGCGACCGCGGGACGAGCGGGACCGGCGGCGGCATGCGCAGATTGTACCGGTCCGGCTTCAGTCCTTCGCGCATCTCGAGGACGTCACGATGGCCTTCGGTGGTGAGCAGACCGACCCGCGCCCCTCGCCGCTCCAGGAGCGCGTTCGTCGCGACCGTCGTCCCGTGGACGATCTGCGACGTGGCCGCGAGCAGAGCGCGGGAATCAATGCCGAGCCGTTCGGCGAGCGTCTGAATCGCGTCGAGCGCGCCGACCGACGGATCGGCCGGCGTCGACGCGGCCTTCGCCGGCGTGACACGTCCCGCGTCGTCGACGCAGACGGCGTCGGTGAACGTGCCGCCGACGTCGATGCCGATCCGGTAAGACGCGCTCACCGGCGGGCCTTCGGCACGCGGCGGGTCGCCCGCACCGGGCGAGCGTTTCGTGCACGGCGGGTCTTGCCCGTGACGACGCCGTTCTCGAGATCGGCCGCTCGCGCGGCGGGGTCGCGGTGCGCCGGCGGCCCGTAGCCGCCGCCTCCCGACGATTCGATCAGGAAGAGGTCGCCGGGCCGGACCGGGATGCCAACTTCTTTCGTGCGCAGGACGCGCGTCCGCCCGCTCGAGATCAGCCGGTACCGGTGGACGGCGCCCTGGCGGCCGCCGAGCAGGCCGTAGGGCGCATGGCGCACGCCGTCGCCCGCGGTGTTGGCGACCGCGGCTTCGGCGATCTCCGTGCGCATCGCGAGTTCGGCGCCCACGCCGCCGCGAAACCGGCCGTCGCCGCCCGAATTGGTCCGGAACTCGTGCCGGTCCATGAACAGTGGGAAGCGGACCTCGGTGACCTCGACGCTGCCGAACTTGAGCCCGCCGGCGGCCTGGCCTTCTCCCGCCGTCGCCCAGCCGTCGCCCGCGGCAGAGGCGCCGCCGCCAGGCCGTGCGTGGAACATGTGCCAGATGAACGGCCGGCCGGTTCGCGGATCTGTGCCGCGGATCGCGATCCGGAACCGGCGGCCCCACCCGGCGATCGCGCGCTCGGGGCAGGCGGGCGCGAGCGCCTTGAGCACCGACTCCGCGATCTCTTGGCCGCAGTGGTTGGTGCAGAGCGTGACGGGCGCCGGCGGCCGGGGGTGGACGATCGTGCCCTCCGTGGTCAGCACGGTCACCGGCCGGAACGTCCCGTCGTTCTTCGGTATGTCCGCGTCGATCAGATAGGCGAGCGCCATGTGCACCGCGGACATCGTATTGGGTACGGACGAGTTGACAAAGCCGGTCACCTGGGCGTGGCTGTGCCGGAGATCGATCGTCAGCCCGTCGCCCCGCTTCGTCACGATCGCGCGGACCGCGATGTCGGAGGTGCCGTGGCCGTCGTCGTCGAGGACGGACTCGCCGCGGTAGACGCCGTCGCGCCACGGCCGGATGCAGGCGCGCGTGCGCCGCTCGGTGCCGTCGAGTACCTCGCGCACCGCAGCGAGCAGCATCTCGACTCCGTACTCGTCCGCGAGGCGCAGCAGCCGTCGCTCGCCGAGCCGCGCGGACCCCATCGACGCCCGGAGGTCGCCGAGGAAGTCGCGCGAGTGGCGGACGTTCGTCGCGATCATGTTCAGAACGTCGTCCCGCTCGGCCCCCGCGTCGTACAGCTTGAGCGGCGGCACCCGGAGGCCTTCCTGCCAGATCTCGGTGGCGGCCGCATTGTAGCTGCCGTGGGTCGCCCCGCCGATATCGCTTTGGTGCGCGCGGTTGATGGCCCAGCAGATGAGCCGGCGCTCCACCTCGGCGCCCGCACCGTTCCCTGAGTCCGCCGGGGCGAAGACCGGCAGGACGACCGTCAGGTCGGGTAGGTGGCTGCCGCCATAATACGGGTCGTTGACGAGATAGAGGTCGCCCGGCCGGATTCGACCCCGGAAGAACTCCAGCACCGATCGGACCGACCACGGCAGCGCGCCGACGTGGATCGGGACGTGCTCGGCCTGGGCGAGGAGCCGGCCCTCCTCGTCGCAGAGGGCCGTGGAAAAGTCGCGGCTCGAGTTCAGGATCTGCGAATAGGCGGTGCGGAGCATCGCTTCGCCCATTTCCGCGACGATGGCGGTGAGCCTGTGCTGGACGACGGAAACGGTGATGCGGTCGGGGGCGGGGTGGCCGGCTTCGGGCACGCCGGACTCTTCGATGCGGCCCGGGGAGGGTCCCCCGAACCGCCCCGGGCCCGGTCCGGGACACGGGCGGGGCTTCCGGACGGTCCGAGACGGGTTCACAACAGTCCTATGAGACCTTCACAATCCACATATCCGCCCGGACTACATTGAAGGCGATCGGTTTGCCAAGTAGGCGGATTCCACAGAGGGGAATACTAAGGAGGCAGCAGATGCGTCATCGTTGGCTGGTTCGCCTTGCCGTAGTGGCAGGCGTTGTGATGCTCGCCGGTGTCC
>DATEGA010000093.1:0-3389 GCA_035280345.1 bacterium
TCCGTTGTTCGCACCGGTCGCCGCCGCCTTCACCGGAGACCGGCGGATCAGCACGGGGCGGATGTTCAGCAGCCGCTCGGTCCTGAGCGTTGACGGCAAGATCTTCGCGATGCTCTCGCGCGGAACTTTCGTCGCGAAACTGCCCAAAGAGCAGGTCGACGCGCTGGTACGCGCCGGCGCCGGCACGTACTTCGACCCCGGGCACGGGCGGCGCATGAAGGAGTGGATCGCGGTGGGTCCCGGGCGAGCGGACTGGATCGCGCTTGCCCGGGATGCCTGCCGCTACGTACGCGCTATACCGCGGTGAGCTTGTCTGGGTTGCCGATCGCCCAGACCGTCCCGATCCGCCCGCCCTCGACCTCGATGCTCACCACGGCGACCGGCGTGCCGTCGGCGCGGCGCACGAGGAGCGTCGGCCGCCCGTTGACGTCGGCCACCACGTACTGCGCGTCCGCGGGGGCAAAGCGCGCCGTGACGCCGATCAAGAATCGGGCGACGTTGGCCGGGCCGTGCACCGGCCGGAGCGCGGCGCCGGGTACTTTGCCGCCGCCGTCCGCCCAGATCGTGACATCGTCGGCCAGCATCGTCATCAGGCCGTTGAGATCGCCGGTGCGCGCGGCCCGCATGAACTGTTCGAGGAGGCGGCGATGCTCTTCCGGACTCGCCTGAAACCGGGGCCGATGCTGGGCGATGTGGTCGCGCGCGCGGCTGAACAGTTTGCGGCACGCCGCCTCCGACCGCTCGAGGATCTGCGCGATCTCGTCGTACTCGTACTCGAAGACCTCGCGCAGCAGGAATACGGCCCGCTCCGCCGGCGTGAGGCGCTCGAGCAGCACGAGGAACGCGAGCGAATTCGTGTCCGCCTCGACGGCGCGCGCCTCCGGCCCGGCGAGTTCGGGATGGGTCGCGTCGAGCACCGGTTCGGGGAGCCAGGGGCCGACGTACGTCTCCCGCCGCACCCGGGCCGAGGTGAGGTGATTGAGGCAAAGACGCATGACGATCGCCGACAAAAACGCCTTCGGCGACTCGATCGTCTCGAGCCGGGCCGGCTGGAATCTCACGTACGCGTCTTGCACGATGTCCTCGGCGTCCGCGGCGCTGCCGACCATCCGGTAGGCCAGCGAGAAGAGCAGCGGCCGGTGCTCCTGGAAGACGGCCGCGTGCCCGTCGGGCGAGGCGTGCATCTACCGCTCCCCGCCGGCTGCGGTGTCCGCGGGCACCGCCGTGCGGGCGGCGATTCGCGGCGCAGGCGCACCGGCTGGGACTACTACCGGCAGGCGGCGCATCTTGCGGCGGCCGGGCCAGTCGAAGACCCACGGCGCGACGCGCTGTGCTTTGATCGCCCACAGCGCGAACCCGACGAAGAACTCGCGGAAACGCACCGCGAGGCGGCCGGTGAGAATCGTGCGCAGCGGGGTGTCCCGGTTCCAGTCGAGGAACTGCACCACGCCGTTGTGCCGCCCGAGGCTGATGCCGGCCGCGATGTACGAGATGCCGAACGCCGCCGGCCGCCGGCCCCTGAGGCGCGCGGCAAGGGAGTCTGCGCCGTGGGCGCCCATGAACAGCGACGTGATCACCGACATGCGCACCGGCGCCCCGGGCTCCTCCGCCGGCATCGCGGCGTCCCCGACCGCGTAGATCTCCCCATGCGACAGCGACCGCAGCGTCCGGTCGGTCAGGATCTGGCCGAGGGCGTTGACGCGCAGCCCGGACCGACGGGCGAGATCGGAGACCCCGAACCCGCCGGTCAGCACAGCCGCGTCGAACGGAAACCGCCGGCCGTCGGAGGCGCGCGCCGCGTCTGGGCGGACCTCCGCGATCGCCGCCTGTTCGGCGAGCGCGATTCCGAGTTGCGCGAGCGACCGCCGCACGTGGGCGCGCGCTCCTCGCGAGAAGCGCGGCACAACCTCCCGGCGCGTGACGAGCGTGACCTGGGCGTCGGGATGGCTCTCCGCCATCTCGGTCGCGAGTTCGACGCCGGTCGGACCCCCGCCGATGACCAGCACGCGCCCGTGGGACCGCTCGATCTCCGGCAGACAGGCGGCGAGCGCCGTCACCGAGGGATGGTCGAGCGTGTAGGCGTGCTCCCGGGCCCCGGGAATCCCGCCGGTCTGACTCGTGCTGCCGAGTGCATACACGAGCCAATCGTAGCCGATCGTCTGTCCCTCCACGTTCTCCCCGGCGTCGCCGGCCCCGCGCAGGGTAACCCGCCGGGCCGCCGGATCGAGGTCGGTCACGGCCCCCTGCACGAACCCGATCCGGGTCCCGCGCAGCAGCGACGCGAGCGGATACCGGCCGACCGGCTGCCCCGCCGCCACCTGATGGTTGCGGACGCGCTCGTAGAACCACACGCCCGCGTTGACCAGCGTGATCGCGACCTCGGGCCGCGTCTTCTTGGCCAGGCGCATCGCCGCCATGAGGCCGGCGTAGCCGCCGCCGAGCACGACCACGTGTGTGGACTGACGCATGGTGCACCTCCCTGTTTCCGATCTCGATCCTTAAGACCGGAAGCGGGGCAAATCTGTGACATAGGGGGTGCGCCTTGACAACCATTCGCCACCCTCGATATGCTCAACCTATCGGTTGAACAATTCCTCTGGACGATCCGCACGAGCCCCACACCACCATCGGGAGGTCAGTACATGCCGGAACGTCACAAGATCGTTTCTCACGAGGCCTGGCTCGCAGCGCGGCGCAAATTCCTGCGCCGGGAGAAGGCGTTCACGCAGGCGCGCGAACGGCTGAGCCGCGAGCGCCGCGACCTCCCCTGGGAACGCGTGGAGAAGCACTACGTCTTCGTGGGGCCGGACGGAAAAGAAACCCTCTCCCATGTGTTCGCGGGCAAGCATCAGTTGGTCGTGTACCACTTCATGTACCCGCCGGAATGGGACGCGGGCTGTGCGCACTGCTCGTTCTGGGCCGACAACTTCGACGACCAGGTGATTCACCTCGCGCACCGGGACGTCACGCTCGTCGCCATTTCCCGCGCGCCGTACCGGAAACTCGCGGCCTACAAGAAACGGATGGGCTGGTCGTTCAAGTGGCTCTCGTCGGGCGGCACCGATTTCAACTACGACTTCGGGTCCTCGTTTCACCCGGAGGACCTGGCCAAGAAGCGTCCCCTGTACAACTATGGGACGAATCCGGGCTTCTCCGACCGCGAGGGCGTGAGCGTCTTCTATAAAGGCGCCAAAGGGGCGATCTTCCATACCTACTCCACCTACGCTCGCGGGATTGACATACTGAACACCGCCTACAACTACCTCGATCTCGTGCCGAAGGGCCGCGACGAGGCGGGCCACCCCTTCACGCAGTTCTGGGTCCGGCGGCACGACGAGTACGACCGGGCCCGCCGGCGCGCATGATGAGTACGATCGCCGGCGCCCGCC
>DATEGA010000094.1:0-9949 GCA_035280345.1 bacterium
GTCTACCGAGCCTCAAATTTGACAATGGAAAGGGAGGGGTATAGAATCCTCCGTCGATGCCGTTACTTATATTGAAGTAACGCGCGATTGCACACGAAATGAACGGCAGGAGCCGCCCGGCCGCTGGCCGGGAGGCGCACATCCGGAGGGAGAGCGTGGCGAAATCACTGGTCGTCGTCGAATCACCGACCAAGGCGAGGACGCTGAAGAAGCTCCTCGACGGCCGGTACGACGTCATGGCCTCGATGGGACACGTGAAGGACCTGCCGCGCAGCCAGCTTGGCGTGGACGTGGAACACGCGTTCGCGCCCAAGTACCTGGTGCCGAAGGGCAAGGGGCCGATTATCAAAGAGCTCAAGTCGGCCGCCAAGAAGGCGTCGACCGTGTACCTGGCCACTGACCCCGACCGGGAAGGAGAGGCCATCTCGTGGCACCTCTCCAACATCCTCGGACCGGTCAACGACAAGATCAAGCGGATCGAGTTTCATGAGGTCACGCGCGACGCGGTGCGCCGCGCCCTGCAGCACCCGCGCGAAATCGATACCAGCCTCGTCAACGCGCAGCAGGCGCGCCGGATCCTCGACCGCCTCGTCGGCTACAAGCTGAGCCCGCTCCTGTGGCGCAAGGTCCGCGGCGGGCTGAGCGCGGGGCGGGTGCAGTCGGTCGCCGTGCGTCTGATCGTCGAGCGCGAAAGAGAAATCGAAGCGTTCGTTCCGACAGAATACTGGTCGATCACGGCCAGGCTCATCCAGCAGGGCGGCACCGTGCCGCAGGTCGCCGACGCGTCGTTCCTGGCCAAGCTTATCGGCAAAGGCTCGGACAAGACCGCCATCGGAAACGAGGCCGAGGCAAAGGCGCTCGTCGCGGAACTGGACCGGCTGCCGTACGTCGTCGGCGAGGTGCGCCGGCGCGACCAGCAGCGGAACCCCGCGGCGCCGTTTACGACCAGCACGCTGCAGCAGGAGGCGAACCGCAAGCTCGGCTACTCCGCAGCCCGTACGATGGTCGTAGCCCAGCAGTTGTACGAGGGCCTCGACGTCGGGCCGGAGGGGACTGTTGGTCTCATCACCTACATGCGCACCGACTCGGTGAACATCGCCGAGTCTGCCCAGCAGCAGGCGCGCGAGTACATCAGCACGACGTACGGTGCGGACTACGTGCCGGAGAAGCCGCGGCGCTACACGTCCCGGCGCGGCGCCCAGGAAGCGCACGAGGCGATCCGGCCGACGTCGGTGCAGCGCACACCCGACGCGGTCCGGCAGTACCTCAAGGCCGACCAGTACAAGGTCTACAAGCTGATTTGGGAGCGGTTCGTGGCGAGCCAGATGGCGTCTGCGGTGATGGACACTCTGGCCGTGGATATCACCGCCGGGCCGTACCTCTTCCGGGCCACCGGGTCCCGCGTGAAGTTCCCCGGGTTCCTCCGCGTGTATTTGGAGGGGCGCGACTTCGGTGAGGAGGAGACGCCCGAGGGCTGGCTGCCGGACCTGACCGCCGGCGAGAAGCTCCGGCTGCTCGGGCTCGATCCGCAGCAGCATTTCACGCAGCCGCCACCCCGTTACACTGAGGCCACGCTCGTGCGGGCGCTCGAAGAGCGGGGGATCGGGCGGCCGAGCACCTACGCGCCGATCATCGAGACCATCAAGCACCGCGGGTACGTGGAACTTGAGGACCGCCGGCTCTATCCCACGGACCTCGGGATGCTCGTGAACGCGCTGCTCGTCGAGCACTTCCCGAACGTCGTCGACGTCGAGTTTACCGCGCGGATGGAAGAAAACCTCGACAAGGTCGAAGAGGGCGCCGAAGACTGGGTGGGCCTCCTCGCCGGCTTCTACGGGCCGTTTGCCGACGAGCTTACGAAGGCGGAGCAGGAGATCCAAGAAGTCGAGATAACCCCGGAGGAGATCGGCGAGCCGTGCCCGCGCTGCGGCAAGCCGCTCGTCAAGCGCCGCGGCCGTTATGGGGAGTTCATCGCGTGCTCCGGCTATCCCGAGTGTTCCTACACCCGGCCGGTCGGCATCGGCGTCCGCTGTCCGACGGACGGCGGCGAGGTCGTCGAGCGCCGCACGCGCAAGGGCCGCGTCTTCTACGGGTGCGCGAACTATCCCAATTGCACGTACGTCTCGTGGGACCGGCCGACCGGGCGGATGTGCCCAACGTGCGGCTCGATGCTGGTCGCGAAGCGCAGCCGCCGCGGAACGCCGCCGACGATCGTCTGCAGCAACAAGCAGTGCACCTACAAGGAAGTCCCGCAGCCCCGCGAGCCGGAGCCCGCTGGGGCCCGTCCCTGAACCCCTCCGACACCGTCCGGTCGACGACCGTCGTCGCGGTGCGCCGCGACGGAAAAGTCGCCGTCGCGGGCGACGGCCAGGTCACGGTGGGATCGACCGTGCTCAAACACGGCGCGCGGAAGGTCCGGCGCGCGGGGGAGGGCGTGCTGCTTGGGTTCGCCGGCTCGGCGGCGGACGGGCTGACGCTGTACGAACGGCTGGAGGAGAAGCTGCGTGAGGCGCGCGGCGACCTGCCCCGAGCGGTCGTCGCCCTCGCCAAGGATTGGCGCTCCGACCGCGTGCTCCGGCGGCTCGAGGCGCTGCTCGTCGTCGCCGACCGCGCCCACCTCTTCGTGCTCTCCGGCAGCGGGGACATCGTCGAGCCGGACGATGGGGTGGCCGCGATTGGATCAGGCGGCGCATACGCGCTCGCGGCGGCGCGCGCGCTCCTTCGGCACTCGTCGCTTGACGCGGAGGCGGTGACGCGCGAGGCGCTGCGCATCGCCGCCGAGATCTGCGTCTACACGAACGACCAGGTGACGGTCGAGGTCCTCGAATAGCGATGAGCCTGCCGGCCGGCCGATCAGAGCGTGCGCTCTCCATCGAGGCGCTGACGCCGCGCCGGATCGTCGAAGAGCTCGACAAATACATCGTCGGCCAGGCCCCCGCCAAGCGGGCGGTCGCCGTCGCCCTCCGCAACCGCTACCGCCGCAGCCGCCTCGGCCCCGACCTGCGCGACGAGGTGATTCCGAAGAACATCCTCATGATCGGTCCGACCGGTGTGGGCAAGACGGAGATCGCGCGGCGGCTGGCGCGTCTCGCGGGCGCCCCGTTTGTGAAAGTCGAGGCGACGAAATTCACCGAAGTGGGCTATGTCGGCCGCGACGTCGACTCGATGGTCCGCGACCTCGTGGAGACCGCCGTGCAGATGGTCAAGGCCGAGCGCGTCGAGGCCGTACAGGAGCGGGCTGCGGCGCACGCCCACGACCGTCTCATCGAGATCCTCGTGCCGGCGCCCCGCCGCGAGGCGACCTTCGGCAACCCGCTCGAGATGCTGTTCGGCGCGCGCGCGGGGCAGAGCCAGACCCTGGAGCCGCAACCCGGCATGGCACCGCCCCCGGCCGAGACAGGCGACCTTGCCGCGCGGCGGGCGGCGATGCGCGCGCGGCTCGACCGGGGCGAACTGGACGGCGACTCGGTCGAGCTCGACGTCGAAGAGACCGCGACGCCCACCGTCGAGGTGTTTTCGGGCCAGGGCGTCGAGGAGATGGGCGTCAACCTCCAGGATCTCTTCGGCTCGCTGCTGCCCAAGCGGCGGAAGCGCCGGCGGACGACCGTTGCCGAAGCGCTGCGCATCCTGACCGCGGAAGAGGCACAGAAGCTGATCGACATGGATGAGGTCGTGCGCGAGGGCATCCGCCGGTCGCAGGAGCACGGGATTATTTTCATCGACGAGCTCGACAAGATCGCCGGCCGGCAGGGCCCGTCCGCCGGGCCGGACGTCTCCCGCGAGGGCGTGCAGCGCGATATCCTCCCGATCATCGAGGGTTCGACCGTCACAACCAAGTATGGACCGGTCCGCACCGACCACGTGCTGTTCATCGCCGCCGGCGCGTTTCACGTCAGCAAACCCGCCGACCTGATCCCGGAGCTGCAGGGCCGGCTGCCGATCCGCGTCGAGCTCGCGCCGCTCACCGAGGCCGATTTCGTCCGGATCCTCGTCGAGCCGCACAACGCGCTGACGAAGCAGTACGCCGCGCTGCTCGCGACCGAAGGCGTCACGGTGGAGTTCCCGGACGACGGCATCCGCGAGCTTGCGCACATCGCACAGGCGGTGAACGGGGAGACGGAGGACATCGGCGCCCGCCGCCTGCATACCGTCCTCGAAAAGGTCACCGAGGAGCTGTCGTTTGCGGCCCCCGAGGCGCCCGCCCACGTGGTGATCGACGCCGTCTATGTGCGCGATCGGCTCAAGGGCATCCTCGACACGCGCGACCTCAGCCGCTACGTCCTCTAGAATGGCCGCGCATTCCGGGGCGCAAGGCGCGCCGGACCTCGGCACTCGTTCGCGTACCAAGCCGGTTGGTACGATGTCGGAGTTGACCGATGTTGCGGGCACAACGCTTCCGATCCGGATCGCGTTTGAGGAGGCGTTGATGCGGCGACTTCGCGCGCTGTGGCTGGCGGGGGCTATGATGCTGACGGTCGCGGCGCTTCCGGCCGCCGCCGGGCCGGCCTCGAAGCCCGGCGGGCTCCCAAGACCCATGGAAATCATGTCGCGAAAGGCCGGCGAGGCATTCTGTCCCGCCGTCGGGCTTATCTACCGCGGGGGTGTCGTTCCGGCGGGCCGCTGCTATTTGATCTCCGTGCTCCGGGACACAAAGGGGATGTTTCTCGCGCTCGCCCCGGAGGATTCCCATATTCCGCCGGGACAGCTTGTGAGGCTGGACACGCCGGCCGGGGCGAAGCTGAAGGGCCGGTTGTTTCTCGTGCCGATCCCCATGTATTCGTTTCTTGCGCCCGTGGACACCGTCAGGCTCGTGGCAACCCAAATCGAGGACTCAGGCACGCGCCTCTCGATTACGGTGGTGGGAACGCCGATCCCCAATCTGGTGGTCGTCTTCAACCTGCAGATCTAGCGCGCCGGCGGCCGGACGCACCACCCGCGATCTCACCCGCGACGTCTCCTAGTCCGCGCGCTGGCAACGAGCGACGAGGACCTCGGCACGAGTGGAAGCGTGCCCGGTGCTGCACCGTGTATGCTATACTACGTCGAGGATTCTCACACGCCCGCGTGACTGCGCCGGCGGTGCCCAGCAAGCGACGCGCCAGGCGTGCTGCGGGTTCCGGCGTGGGATGATCAGGGCGGAGGCAAAACCGGACGGGAGGTCGCATTGTGGCTGTTGTTACGATGAAGCAGTTGCTCGAAGCCGGGGTGCACTTCGGGCACCAGACACGCCGGTGGAACCCGAAGATGGCCCCGTTCATTTTCACCCAGCGCAACGGGATACATATCATCGACCTGCAGAAGTCGGTGCCGTTGATCGACGCGGCGTATCGCTTCGTGCGCGATACCGCGGCGCAGGGCGGGACCCTGCTGTTCGTCGGCACGAAAAAGCAGGCGCAGGACGCCATCCGCGAGGAAGCGACCCGTGCGCACCAGTTCTACGTCAACCAGCGCTGGCTCGGCGGAATGCTGACGAACTTTGCCACCATCAAGGCCCGCATCGAGCGGCTGCACGAGCTCGTCGACATGCGGGACAACGGTACGCTCGAGATCTTGCCGAAGCGCGAGCAAACCGGTCTGATGGACGAGCTGGCCCGTCTCGAGAAGTACCTCGGCGGGATCGCGACGATGCGGAACGTGCCGTCGGCGGTGTACGTCGTCGATACGCGCAAGGAGCACATCGCGATCGCGGAGGCGCGGAAGCTCGGGATCCCGGTCGTCGCGATCATCGACACGAACTGCGACCCCGATGAGGCCGCGTATCCGATCCCGGGCAACGACGACGCGATCCGCGCGGTCCGGCTCATCACCAACCGCATCGCGAACGCGGCGCTCGAGGGCTACGAGGAGCACCGCAAGGCGGAGATTACTGAGGAAGAGGCGGTCGCGGGCGCCGAGGACGTCGAACCCGCGCCGATGGCGCCGCTACCCGGCGAGGAGGCGGTCGTGGAGGAGCCCGCCGCCGAGGAGGAGGTCCAGGCCTGATGCCGGACCGCAAGGGAGCACCGACAGAGATTTCGGCCGCGCAGGTGAAGGCGCTGCGCGAGCGCACGGGCGCCGGCATTATCGACTGCCGCAACGCCCTCGCCGAGTGCGGCGGGGACATCGAGAAGGCGGTGCTGGCGCTGCGGGCCAAGGGGCTCGCGGCCGCGGCAAAGCGTACCGGCCGCGTGGCGAACGACGGGGTTGTGACCTCGTACATCCACGCCGGGGGGCGCCTCGGCGTGTTGGTGGAGATCAACTGCGAGACCGATTTCGTCGCGCGGACCGAGGAGTTCAAGACGCTCGCGCGCGACATCGCGATGCAGATCGCCGCGACCGATCCCCGGTACGTCTCCCGGGAGGAACTCCCGGCCGACGCCCTCGAGTCGGAGCGGGCCGCCTACGTCGCCCAGGCGATCCAGGACGGCAAGCCCGAGGCCGTCGCCGCGCGGATCGCCGAGGGCAAGCTCGAGAAGTATTTCGCGACCGTGTGTCTGCTCGACCAGCCATTCATCCGCGACGAGGGCTCGAAGCCGCGTACGGTGGGCGAGGTCGTGCACGACGCCATCTCCAGGACCAAGGAGAACATCAAGATTCGCCGGTTCGCCCGGTTCAAACTCGGCGAAGCATGACCGACGGGCCGGCGCCGACGTACCGCCGTGTCCTCCTCAAGCTGAGCGGAGAGGCCCTCGGTGGTTCCGGGGAACGGAGCCTTGATTCCGAGGTGCTCCACCTCGTGGCCCGGGAAGTGCGCGCGGTCCGCGAGTCGGGCGTCGACGTCGCGCTGGTGGTCGGCGGCGGCAACATCGCCCGGGGCGTGCAGGTCGCGGCGCGCACCGGCGTCGCGCGGGTCACCGCCGATTACATGGGTCTGCTGGCGACGGTGATCAACGCGCTCGCGCTGCAGGACGCGATGGAGCGCGAAGGGCTTGAGACCCGAGTCCAGACGGCCATCGAGATGCGCCAGATCGCCGAACCCTACATCCGGCGCCGCGCGATCCGCCACATGGAGAAGGGCCGGGTCGTGGTCTTCGCGGGCGGCACCGGCAGCCCGTACTTCACGACGGACACCGCGGCCGCGCTCCGCGCGATCGAGATCGAAGCGGGCGCCATCCTGATGGCCAAGCGCGGCGTGGACGGCGTCTACGACAAGGACCCGCGCGAGTATCCCGACGCCGTCCGGTTCCACACGCTGGACTACATGGAGGTCCTCAACCGCGGCCTGAAGGTCATGGACGCCACGGCGACCTCTCTGTGCATGGACAACGGCATGCCGATCATCGTCTTCGATATTTTGAAATCGGGCAATCTCCGCCGCGCGGTTTTCGGCGAAGAAATCGGGACGCTGGTTGGGGGAGGGAACCCCGATGCACGCGGTCGTCGTTGACGGCAAGAGCCACATGCAGAAGGCGGTGGACGTCGTCAAGCGCGAGTTCGCGGGTGTCCGCACGGGCCGCGCGAGCCCGGCCCTCCTCGAGCGCGTGACCGTCGACTACTACGGCGTCGTGACGCCGATCACCCAGGTGGCCAGCGTCTCGGTGCCTGAGGCGCGGCTCCTCGTGATCCAGCCGTGGGACAAACAGCTGCTCAAAGAGATCGAGCGCGCGATCCAAAAGAGCGAGCTCGGACTGACGCCGTCGACCGACGGCGCGGTGATCCGGCTGCCGATCCCGTCGCTCACCGGCGACCGGCGCAAAGAGCTCGTCAAAGTGGTGCACAAGCAGGCCGAGGAGGGCCGGGTGGCGGTCCGCAACATCCGGCGCGACCATCGCGAGAAGCTCGAGCGGCTCGAGAAGTCCGGGGACCTGTCGAAGGATGACTCGCGCCGGCATCAAGACGACCTGCAGAAGCTCACCGACCAGTACATCAAGGATATCGATACGCTGCTCGCGGCCAAGGAAAAGGAGATCACCGAGGTTTGATGCGCGCCTCCGCCCCTCCGAACGTGGTGGGGTATCTCCTGGACGAGGCGCGGGCCGTGCTTGCCGAGGCCGGGTGGGGTGATGTCGAGACGTCCGAGACGCGTCCCCCGCGCCGCGGACTCGTGCCGCCGTACCGCGTGCTGCGGCAGCGGACCTCGGGGACGGGTGTCGCCCTCGTGATCAGCGGCGAGCGCAGTGTCGTGAACGAGGATCGGCGCACGTGAACGCGGATCGGTTTGACGCGGCCCGGACTCGGCCTCCTCGCGACGGGGAGGCCGAATCTAACGGGCCCGGCTCAACGGACGCGCAGACGGCGGCAGTGGACCGCACGCGCATGCCGCGGCACGTGGCGATCATCATGGACGGCAACGGCCGCTGGGCGGAGCGCCACGGTCTGTCCCGTGTGGAAGGGCACCGGGCGGGCCGCGAGGCGCTGCGCCGGGTGCTCCGCGGGGCTTGCGAGGACGGCATCGAGATCCTCACCCTGTACGCCTTCAGCACCGAGAACTGGCGGCGCCCGGCGGGCGAAGTGCACGCGCTCATGGCGCTGCTCCTGGAGTCTCTCGACGGCGAGGCGCAGGAGCTGCATACGAACGGGGTGCGGTTCCGCGCCTCCGGACTCGTGGACGAGATGCCGCCCGCGGTGCAGGACGCGATTCGACGCGTGACCGCGCTCACCCAGACCAACCGGACGATCACCCTCAACCTCGCGCTCAACTACGGCGGCCGCCGGGAGCTGACTGAAGCGGTCCGCCGCATCGCCCGCGCCGTCGCCGCGGGACGCCTCGCTCCGGACGCGATCGACGAGGCGACGATCGCCCGCCATCTCTTCGCGCCGGACCTGCCGGACCCGGATCTTCTCATCCGTACGGGCGGCGAGCAGCGGCTGAGCAATTTCCTGTTGTGGCAGGCCGCGTACACCGAGCTCTACTTCACCGACGTGCCGTGGCCGGAGTTCACGCGGGAGCACCTCCTCGAGGCAGTGGCAGCCTACCAGGCCCGGGAGCGGCGGTTCGGCGGCGTGGACCGTGGATAGCGTGCCGGAGCTCGTGACGGCGGTGCGCCGCGAGGCCGCCGCTCCTGCCGAGCGGGGCCGCTCGCTCGCGCAGCGGGCGCTCACGGCGGTCTGGGGTGTGCCGCTCGTGCTCGCGCTGGTGCTGCTCGGCGGTCCGTGGCTGCTGGCCGGGGTTGCCGCGCTGATCGTGGTCGGGTTGCTCGAGTTCTACCAGATGGTCGCCCGCGCCGGCTACCAGCCGATCTGGGAGGCCGGACTGGCAGCGGGTCTCTGGCTCGCGGTTGCGGCCGAGTGGCCGGATGCGTGGCCGGCCGGATGGGCACCGTTCGTGCTGCCGGTGCTCCTGCTCTATACGATCCTGACGCAGCTGCGGCGCGGCCATCCGGACCGCTCGCTCGTCAACACCGGTCTCACGCTGCTCGGCGTGCTCTACGTCGCCTATCTGGCGACGTACTTGATCCGGCTGCGGGCGCTGCCGATGATGCCGGGCGGCGCCCGCAGCGCCGTGCCGGCCCTGCTCGTCATCTGCGCCGTTTGGGCGGCCGACAGTACCGCGTACTTTGTCGGTCTCAGAATCGGCCGTCACAAGCTGCTGCCGCGCGTGAGCCCGCACAAGTCCCGCGAAGGCGCCGCGGCCGGCGTAGCGGCCGGCATGCTGGTGGGCCTGGCGTTCGCGTGGGCCGCGGGCATGCCGGTCCCAGTCGCCGTCGCCGTGGGCGGTCTGTGTGCCGGGGCGAGCATCGTCGGAGATCTTTGGGAGTCGTCGATCAAGCGGGAGGTCGGTGTCAAGGACGCGGGGTGGGTGCTGCCGGGCCACGGCGGCATGCTCGACCGCTTCGACGGGCTGCTCTTCGCCGCCGTGACGGGATATCTCGTGATGCGCGGATGGCTCGGGCCGTGAGCCGGCGCATTGCCGTCCTGGGCTCGACTGGGTCGATCGGCCGGGCGACGCTCGATGTTGTCGAGCGGCTTCGCGCCGCCGGCGTCGGGATCGAGGTCGCCGCGCTGGCCGCGCGCCGGGACGTCGCGGCGC
>DATEGA010000095.1:0-10961 GCA_035280345.1 bacterium
AGGGCCGCCCCGGCGGCCTCGACGGTTTCGTCGGTTTCCCCGGAGTAACTGGAGGCCACGACCAGGGACTGCGGACCTATATATGAAGGAAGACGCGCATCCCGGACCACCACCCCCGGACACGGCAGCGCCGGGGCCAGCGCGGACATGAGCAGGTCCCCGCCGATCGCCGAACCGCCAAGACCCACGAAGACGATGTGGGACGGCCGCGTGGCGAGCGGCCCAGGGTCGGCGGCGCGGCCGAGCCGCCAGCCCTCGCGGAGTTGCCGGGGCAGCGACAGCGCGTGGCCGAGCATGCCGGACGGATCGGCGGCCGGATCGGTCGCCCGCTCGTCGAGAGTGCGCATCGCAGAGTACTTCCGGAGACGGCTGCGCGCGCCCTTTTCGCAGGGGCGGCCCGCGGTGAGCCCGAACGATTGCCGACAATGCCACTTCGGAGCGCGCACGCGGCGATCGCGCTTGTGCACTACACGGGCCCTCCGATCGTCGGCGGCGTGGAGTCGGTGCTGGGACGGCACGCGCGCCTCTTGGCCGAGCGGGGGCACGACGTGCGGGTGATCGTCGGCCGGGGCGGACCGCTCGGCGGCCGGGTCCGCGTGCGGCGCGTTCCGCTGCTCGACTCCCGGCATCCGCGCGTCCTCGCCGTCACCCAGCAACTCGCCGAAGGGCGTGTCACTCCGGCGTTCGCCGCGCTGTCCGCACAGGTCCAAGACGGCCTCGAGCGCGCACTCGCCGGTGTCTCGGTGTGTGTGGTCCACAACGCGCTCACGCTCCACAAGAATCTGGCGCTGACTTCCGCGATCCACCGGATGGCCGCGCGCCGACCGCCGGTCCGGTTCGTCGCCTGGTGCCACGACCTCGCCTGGACCAACCCGCAGTACCGCGAGGACCTGCACCAGGGCCAGCCGTGGCGCCTGCTCACCACCCCGCTGCCCGGCGCGGCGTACGTCACCGTCTCGCGCGACCGCCAGCGGGCGCTCAGCGCCGCGCTGCGCCTGAGCGCGTCGCAGATCGAGGTGATCCCGAACGGCATCGATCCGGCGGCATTCCTGCGCCTCAGCCCCGGCGGCCGGTGGCTCGCGGAGACGCTGCGGTTGTGGGATAAACAGATTGTGCTGCTGCTGCCCGTCCGCGTCACGCGGCGCAAACAGATCGAGTACGCGCTGCGGGTCACCGAAGCGCTGGTTCGCCGCGAGCTGTCGGTACGGCTCCTGATCACGGGGCCGCTCGGCGCCCACAACCCGCGCAACCGTGGCTACCTCGACGAGCTCCATGCGCTCCGTGCCGCGCTCGGGCTGGAAGAACAGGTCGTCTTCTGCGGCGAGGTGCCCGGTCCGGGCGGCGCCCCGATGGCGCTGTCGGACCGCGTGATCGCGGACCTCTACGCGGTGGCCGACGCACTGCTGCTGCCGAGCCGCGAGGAGGGCTTCGGGTTGCCGCTCCTCGAGGCCGGCCTGACCCGCGTGCCGGCGTTCGTCAGCGATATCCCGCCGTTCCGTGAGATCGGCGGCGACGCGGTGCAGAGCTTCGGCCTCGACGATTCACCGGCCGTCTGCGCGCAGCGCATCGTCCACGGGTTGATGGACGACCGCGGCTACCGGCTGCGCCGGCGTATCCTCGGCACCTACACCTGGGACGTCATCATGCGGGACCGGATCGTGCCGCTGCTCACGCAGCTCACCGCCGCGGCCAAGCCGGCGTGATCGAGCACGGCCGGCCGCGGCCCGGGGAGCGCCAGCCGGCGGACCCGCCGGCCACCCTGAACTCGAAGGCGACGTGCCCGTGGCGGTCTGCCGTCGACGCGTGGTTTGCGCGGAACACGTTCCGCGGGCGGGCCTTCTGCGACCTCCCGGCCCTGGCGGCGTTGAAGCGCCGCCAGGGCCTGACGATCAGCCTGGGGCTTCCCGCGCTGAACGAGGAACTCACGATCGGCGACGAGATCGCCGTGCTGCGCCGCGCGCTCATGGACGACGTCCCGCTGCTCGACGAGATCGCGGTGATCGACAGCGGTTCCTCCGACCGCACCGTGGCCGTGGCCCGCGCCCTCGACGTACCGGTGCACCAGCACGCCGAGATTCTGCCCGAGGCGGGCGCCTTCGACGGTAAAGGGGAGGCGCTCTGGAAGAGCCTGCACGTGCTGCGCGGCGACCTCATCGTCTGGCTCGACACGGACATCCGCAACATCCACCCGCAGTTCGTCTACGGCCTCGTGGGACCGCTGCTGCACGAGCCGCGGATCGCCTATGTCAAGGGCTACTACCAGCGGCCGCTCAACGTCGGGACCTCCCTGTCCGCGAACGGCGGCGGGCGCGTGACCGAGCTGACCGCGCGGCCGCTGCTCAACCTGTTCTTTCCGGAGCTGTCGGGCCTGATCCAGCCGCTCGCCGGCGAGTACGCGGGCCGCCGGGAGCTGTTGGAACGTCTGCCGTTCTTCACCGGCTACGGCGTCGAGATCGGGCACCTCATCGACATCCTCGAGCGGTTCGGCCTCGACCAGATCGGTCAGGTCGACCTCGAGACCCGGGTGCACCGCAACCGTGACCTCGATTCGCTCTCCCTCACCGCGTTCGCGATTATCCAGGTGGTGTTGGCACGCGTCGGCGACCGCGCCGGCTACCCGCTGCGCAAGCAGATGAACACCGCGATCAAGCTGGTCCGCACGCTGCCGTCGCCCGCACTGGACGTCCGGGAAGTCCGGGAGTACGAACGGCCGCCGATCGCGACCGTCCCCGCCTACCGCGCACAGCGTGCGGCGGCATCGGCGCGACGGGAGCCCGCGGCGCGGGCGGCCGGCGGCTGACGATGTCGCCCGGCGACGTCCTTCGCCAGATCACACGCGACGTCGGCAACGCGCAGTCGTGGGCCGCGCTGATCGAAAACGTGGCTGCGATCGGCGTCATTGCGATCGCCGCCTGGGCCGTCCTTCGGCTGCTGACTCGGGCGATCCGGCGGGCGGGACGGCGTCCCGGCCGGCCGGTGACGTTCGCGCCGCTCGCGGAAAGCGCGATCCGATACACGATCCTATTCGCCGCGCTCATCCTCATGCTGCAGGTCGTCCACGTCAACCTGACGGCGATCCTCGCAAGCGCCGGCGTCCTCAGCCTGGCGGTCGGCTTCGGCGCGCAGTACGTCATCCGCGACGTCCTGGCCGGCCTGTTCCTCATCTCGGAGGATGTCGTGGAGATCGGCGACGTGGTGCGTCTGGACGCGGACACCGGCACGGTGGAGCGCATCACGCTCCGGATAATCCAGATCCGCAAGTTCAACGGCGAACTCCTCACCGTGCCGAACGGCGCCGTGAGCCGCATCGGCAATCTCAGCCGGGGCCTGGGCCGTGCGATCGTCCAGGTCACCCTCCCCTACCGCGCCGATGTCGGCCGCGCGCTCGATCTCATGAACACGGTGGGCCGCGAGTGGGCCGCCGCCCACCCCAACGACGCCCGCGGCGCGCCGTCGGTGGACGGGGCCGTGGATCTTAAAGATACCGGCGTCACGGTCCAGCTCTCGATCCTGGTGCCGGCGGGCCGGCAGTTCGCCGCGGAAACGGCGATGCGGCAACGGGTGTTGGAGTTACTTGCCGAACAGGGAATAAAGATCGACACGCGCGTTTCTGTTACAATATAGCCGCCGATCCTAATACCAGGCGCGGACGTTCGCGGCGGGACCGAGGGAGTCGGCTCATCCTCTGAGCCGGTGGGCACCCCCGATGCGGAAGGTTGCGGCGCATCCCCGTGAGGCACATGGCGAAATCCGACGCGTTCCTGGTCTTCACGCTCCACACGCACTTGCCGTTCGTGTTGAACCACGGCCGGTGGCCGCACGGCAGCGACTGGCTGTGCGAGGTCGCGGTTGAGTGCTACCTGCCGCTGCTCGCGGCGCTGCAGCGTCTCGCGAGAGACGACGTCCACGCCGGCATCACGATCAACTTCTCCCCGGTGTTAAGCGAGCAGCTCGCAAGCGACGCGTTCCGTGACGAAGTCGACGCGTTCCTCATCCACCGCCGCGAAGCGTGCGACAGCACGCGCCGGTACTTCGCAGACCAGCACGAGGAGCACCTCGCCTCGCTCTGCGATTACTGGGCCGCCCAGTACGATCGGGCGCGGGCGGACCTCGACGCGCTGCACGGGGACATCCTCGGCGCCTACAAGCGGCTCGCCGAACGCGGCACGGTCGAACTGATCACCACGGGCGCCACCCACGGCTACATGCCGCTATTGAGCCGGGACGAGAGCATCGATCTACAGTTCCGGGTCGCGGCGGCGACCCACCACCGGCATTTCGGGGCCGCACCCGGCGGCGCGTGGCTGCCAGAGTGCGCGTACCGCCCGCGGTACGAGTGGACGCCGCCGGTTGGGCCCAACAGCGGTAAGGTGCGGTACCGCCGGCGCGGAGTGGAGGAACTGCTCGCGACCCACAACCTCGCGTACTTCTTTACGGACATCCACCTGATCCGGGGCGGCCGGGCGCTCTCGGCCTATGGGGACTACTTCCCGCGCCTCAAGGCGGTGCAAGGACCCGAGACGCAGCTCACCCGCCGCGGCGACCACTCGCCGTACGTGCCGCGCCACGTCGCTTCTCGCGGCGGTACCGGCGACGCGGTCGCGTTCGTGCGCGACCCTGAGGCGACACAACAGGTCTGGAGCCGCGATTCAGGATATCCCGGCGACGGTGAGTATCTCGAGTTCCACAAGCGGCACTTCCCGGGCGGCCTCCGGCTGTGGCGCGTAACCGACCCGAAGGCGGACCTCGGTGCAAAGGAACCGTACTACCCGGAGCGCGCCGTGGCACGCGCGCGGGCGCACGCCGAGCACTTCGTGGGGCTGGTCGGCGACGCGCTCGGCCGCCACGCTCGGCGGGCCGGCGCCCCGGGCGTCCTCTGCGCGCCATTCGACACCGAACTGTTTGGCCACTGGTGGGGGGAAGGCCCGGCCTGGCTCGACGAGGTGCTGCGCCTCGCCGCCGACGCGGCGTTCACGCCCTCGACGACGTCGGCCTGCCTCGACCAGTTCCCGGCCCAGCCCGCGATCACACTGCTGGAAGGGTCGTGGGGCGAGGGCGGCGACCACCGCGTCTGGCTGAACAAGGACACCGAGTGGACGTGGGAGATGATCTATCAGGCCGAGGACGACTTCTGGGCGTTCGCCGCAACGCCGGGGTGGCGGCGCCACACCCTGCTGCACCGCCTGGTTGCGCAGCTCGGCCGCGAGTTGCTCCTCCTGCAGGCGTCGGACTGGCAGTTTCTGATTACGACCTGGGCGGCGCGCAACTACGCCGAGACCCGCTTTGCCGAACACGCCGCCGACTTCCGTCGGCTGCACGAGATGGCCAAGCGCGTGCGCGACGGCGGCTCGCTGACGTGGGACGAAGAACAGTTTCTCGATACCAAGGAAGGACAGGACTTCTGCTTCCCGGACGTCGCGGAGCACATCGAGGCCGCCGCGGCGCTGCCGAAAACCTAGCGTGGCGGCCCGGCCTCGGATCCTGGGTCTGATTCTCGCAGGCGGCCGCGGCGAACGCCTGCATCCGCTGACCAAAGACCGCAGCAAACCGGCGGTGCCGTTCGGCAGCAAGTACCGGATCACCGACTTCGTGCTCAGCAACTTCGTGAACTCGCAGATCTACTCGCTGTACATCCTCGTGCAGTACAAGTCCCAGTCGCTGATCGACCACATCCGGCGCGGCTGGCGGCTCGGCGGCCTCGTCCCGGAGCAGTTCATCATCGCGGTTCCGCCGCAGATGCGCTGGGGCGACATGTGGTACCGGGGGACCGCCGACGCGGTGTTTCAAAATCTCAATCTGGTCCGCGACGTGGACCCCGACCTCGTGGCCATCTTCGGCGCCGACCACATCTACCGGATGGACCTGCAGCAGATGGTCGACGCGCACCTCACCCACCGCGCGGACGTGACGGTCGCGACGCTGCCCGTGCCCGTCGACCAGGCGTCGGGGTTCGGGATCGTGGAGACGGACGACGAGGGCCGGGTGATCGGCTGGGAGGAAAAGCCGGCGGCGCCGCGGCCGATGGCGACCGACCCGACGAAGGCGCTTTCCTCGATGGGCAACTACATCTTCAACACCGACCTGCTGGAAGACGTGCTGGTGGAGGACGCCCGCCGCAGCACCGACCACGACTTCGGCCGCACGATCATTCCGGAACTGTATCCTTACACCCGCGTCTTCGCCTACAACTTCCTCACCAATCAGATCCCGGGGCTGCGGCCAACCGAGGAGCTCGGCTACTGGCGCGACGTCGGCACGATCGAGGCGTTCTGGCAGGCCAACATGGACCTGCTCGGCGCCGCCCCCGCCCTCGACCTCGACAACCCGCGGTGGCCGATCCTGTCCGCGCCGTTCGAAGGGCCGTCCGTCCGAATGATCTCCGGCGAAGTCACGGACGCGATCTTGGGCGAAGGCTCGGTGATCGCGGGCGGCACGGTGCGCCGCTCGATCCTCGGCCAGGGCGTTGTCGTGGAGCGGGGCGCCGTCATCGAGGACAGCGTGATCATGGACAACACGGTCGTCGGCAGGGGGGCACGCATCCGCCGCGCGATCGTGGACCGGTTCAACATGATCGAGTCGGAGCGGACGATCGGGTGGGACCGCGCCCGCGACCTCGAGGCGGGGGTGCTCGACGTCCCGTCCGGCATCGCAGTCATTCCGCGCGGAACGACGCGCGTGCGGGGAGCCTTGCCGGTCGCGCGGTGACGCGCCGGATCCCGAGCATGGCCGACCGTCCGCCGGCCGGCGCATACGGCGCCGGCCATCGTGACATCAAAATTGCCGCCCCGGCCGCCCGCCGCATCTGCGTCCACGGACATTTCTACCAGCCGCCGCGCGAAAACCCGTGGCTCGAGGCCGTCGAAGTCGAAGATTCCGCGCGCCCGTACCACGACTGGAACGCGCGCGTCACCGCAGAGTGCTACGCGCCGAACGGCGCCTCGCGGGTCCTCGACGCCGAACGCCGTATTCTCCAGATCCGCAACAACTACCGGCGCCTGAACTTCAACATCGGGCCGACACTGGCCGCCTGGATGGAGCGCGGCGCGCCGGAACCGTACGGGCGGATCCTCGACGGCGACCACGAGAGCGCCCCGGAGCGCGGTGGCCACGGCAACGCGATCGCGCAGGTGTACAACCACATGATCCTGCCGCTCGCGTCGCGCCGGGACAAGGAGACGCAGGTCCGCTGGGGCATCGCCGACTTCCGGCACCGCTTCGGCCGTCCGCCCGAAGGCATATGGCTGCCGGAGACGGCCGTCGATACAGACACCCTCGAGGTCCTCGCACAGAACGGGATCGCGTATACGATTCTCGCGCCGCACCAGGCGGCGCGTGTCCGGCCCTTCGGGGGGGAGTGGACCGACGTGGGCGGCGGCCGGATCGATCCGCGCCGGCCCTACCGCTGCGTGCTGCCGAGCGGCGCGGCGATCGCGCTGTTCTTCTACGACGGTCCCGTCTCCCACGACGTCGCCTTCGGCGGCCTGCTCAACAACGGCGAAGGGTTCGCGAACCGCCTCGCGGGCGCGTTCGCCCCGGAGGACCCCCGGCCGCAGCTCGTCCACATCGCGACCGACGGCGAGTCCTACGGCCACCACCACCCGTTCGGGGAGATGGCGCTCACCTACGCATTCGAGGTGGTCGAGGCGCGAGGCGAGGCGGCCCTCAGCAACTATGGCCAGGTGCTCGCCGAGATGCCGCCCGACCACGAGGTGCAGATCGTCGAGCCGACGTCGTGGTCGTGCGCGCACGGCGTCGAACGGTGGCGCTCGAACTGCGGCTGCCGGGCGGGGCACCCGGAATGGTCGCAGGAGTGGCGCCGGCCGCTGCGCGAGACACTCGACTGGCTGCGCGACGAACTCGCCGCGGTCTTCGAGGAGCACGGGCCCCGGTATCTCCGCGATCCGTGGGGGGCCCGCGACGCCTACATCGAGGTGATTCTCGACCGGTCGCTCTACGCCGTCGACACGTTCCTTGCGGAGCACGGCCGGGCGGACGCGAGCGACGCCGGGCGGGTGCCGGCGCTGCGGCTGCTCGAGATGCAGCGGCACGCGATGCTGATGTACACCTCGTGCGGCTGGTTCTTCGACGAGCTGTCGGGGATCGAAGCCGTCCAGGTGATCAAATATGCGGCGCGTGCGCTGCAGTTGGGCGAAGAGTTCGGCGCCCGGCTCGAGGACGAGTTCGTGCGGCGGCTCGGCGCGGCCAAGAGCAACCTCCGGCCGTGGCGCGACGGTGGCACCGTCTACCGGCGCGCCGTGCGGCCGTCGTTCGTGACGCTGCCGCGCGTCGTCGCTCACTACGCGATCAGTTCGCTCTTCGAACCTGAGTACGCGGACACCGAGGAGCTCTACTGCTTCACCGTGCGGCGGCGCGACGCCCGCCGGGAGAACGGCGGCGGCCACGTGCTGACGACCGGCCTCGTCACCGTCACCTCGCAGATCACGGCCGAAGCGACCACCGCCGGCTACGCGGTGCTGCACCTCGGCGGCCACGACCTCCAGTGCGGCGTGCGGGCGGACGCGACGCCGGAGTGGTACGAGGCCATGAAAACTGGCTTGGCGGGGGCGCTCGTCGAGCACGGGGCGAGCGCCGCGGTGCGGATGCTGGACGCGCAGTTCGGCGGCTCGCTGTTCGGCCTCCGCGACCTGTTCACGGAAGAGCGCCGCAAGATCCTCGGGCTCCTGGTCGAGGAGCGCCTCAGCCGGTTCGAGGGTGTGTACGACTCGCTCTACGAGGAGTCTCGCCCGTTGATCGCGCTGATGCAGGACTCCGACGTGCCGGTGCCGGCCGCGTTCCGCATGGCGGCCGAAGAAGTGTTGATCCGCCGCATGGCCACCGAGCTGCGCGCCGCCGTCGCGGCGCCGCTCTCGGACCGCGCCTTCGACGTCGCCCAGGAGATGGTCGCCTTTGACCTTGTCGAGGCGTGGACCGACGCCGAGCCCCTGCTCCGCCGCGCGATCGAAGCCCGCGCCGACCGCCTGCGGCGCCACCCGCTCGGGGAGGACCTCGACCAGCTCCACCGCGTGCTCGACGTCGCGGAGGCGCTCGGCGTCACCCCCAACCTCTGGCAGACGCAGAACGCCTACCACGCCGCCGCGCTCGCGCACATGCACGAACTGCACGACACCCACGACGCGTCCGATCGCGTGGCACTCTTCTGGAAACTGGGCGACCGCCTCCACTTCAACCTCGACGCCCTGCGGAGTTCCGTCTAACACCAACCCGCGTCGCTGTTCGGTATTGACATATTCCTATATGGGAATGTAATATGGCCGCATGGCACGGGCCGCGACAACCACCGATGCGTTCAACGCGATTGCGGAGCCGCGCCGCCGCGCGATCATCGGCCTGCTGCGCGACGGGCGCGGGCACTCGGTCCGGGACGTGACGCACCGGCTCCGCCTCGCACAGCCGGCGGCGTCCAAGCACCTCGGGGTGCTGCGGCGGGTCGGCATCGTCTCGGTGCACCGTCAGGGCCGGTTCCGGTTATACCGTCTGAACGCGGAGGCATTGAAACCCGTGCACGACTGGGTCCAGGTCTACGAACAGTTCTGGACGCACCAGCTCGACCGGATCAAGGAACGGGCCGAGCGCAAGGCACTGGAGCAGGCGATCACGCGGCGCACGGACGCCGACGACAAGGAGGACACATGATGGCAACGGGCACGCAGGAAGCGGCAGTGCAGACGCTCGACATCACGAAGACCGAAGAGATCGCGGCGCCGATCGCGACGGTGTGGGAGGCACTGCTCGAGCAGATCGGGCCTTCCTTCGAGACGGAGACCGGGGCGCCGCTGCCGATGGTCCTCGAGGCCTTTCCCGGCGGCCGCTGGTACCGCGATCTGGGGAAGCAGACCGGGCACTTCTGGGGGCACGTGCAGGTGATCAAACCGCCGGCGCTGCTCGAGATCACCGGTCCCCTGTTCATGTCGTATCCCGCCGTGTCGCACGTGCAGTACCGGCTCGAGGGAGACGGCGCACGGACGCGCCTCACCCTGACCCACCGGGCGATCGGCCAGATCAGCGCCGCGCATCGCGAGGGCGTGCAGAAGGGCTGGGAGTACATCGCCGCCCATATCCGGAAGCGCGCCGAGCGGAAGTGAGGCGTTACACGAGCCCGCGAAGCACGCGCTCCGACCGCAACCAGTAGATCGAAGGAGATTGGGCATGCACAACATCACGGATCGCCGGATCGTTTCGCACGAGGAGTGGATCGCAGACCGCAAGGCGCTCCTTGCGAAGGAGAAGGAGTTCACGCGGCTGCGCGATGAGCTCAGCGCGCGTCGGCGCGACCTTCCGTGGGAGCGCGTGACGACGACGTACGTGTTCGACGGCCCCCGCGGAACCGAGACGCTCGAGCAGCTCTTCGACGGGCGTTCGCAGCTCGTCGTGTACCACGCGATGTTCGACCCTAAAACCGCGACGGCCCGGACGCCGTACACCAAGGACGCCGCGTGCCCCGTGTGCTCGTTCTGGATGGACAACTTCGAGCGCGTCGTGGTTCACCTGGCGCACCGGGACGTGACGCTCATCGCTGCCTCGCGCGCGCCGGTTGAGAAGCTGGACGCCTACCGGACGCGCATGGGCTGGACGTTCAAGTGGGTCTCGGTCGGCGACGGCGATTTCAACCGCGACTACGGTGTGACCCTGACCGCCGAGGAGATTGCCGGCGGCCAGGGTGAGTACAACTATGCGCACACGGGCTTTCCGATCCCCGAGGCGCCCGGCATCAGCGTCTTCTACAAGGATCCCGGGACCGGGCACGTGTTTCACACCTACTCGACCTACGCGCGCGGCCTCGACATGCTCAACGTGGCCTACCACTACCTAGACATCGTCCCGAAGGGTCGTGACGAAGAGAACACGCGCGGTGCCATCGGCTGGGTTCGCCGGCGTGAAGAGTACGCCGGCGCCACCGCGGCGTCGTGTCACTGAGAACGCGGAAGCGCGCCGCGAACGTG
>DATEGA010000096.1:0-14381 GCA_035280345.1 bacterium
GTCGGGGCCTCCCGCGGGACCGCGCCGCTCCCGGGTTATCCCACGCTGTTCGAAGCGCTCGTACACACGATCCTCGGCCAGCGAATCAGTGCGCTCGCGGCCAACGTGCACCGGGCCGCGTTCGCGAAGCGGTTCGGCGGACCGTTCGAGTTCCACGGCGGGACGTACTGGACGTTTCCGGCGCCCGGCGACGTCGCATCGGAGCGGCTCGCGTCGCTGCGACGGCCCGGCCTGACCACCGCGAAAGCCACGGCGGTCCGAGGCATTGCGCGCGCCTTCGAGCGTGGCGACGTGTCTGACGGCGCGCTCGAGGCGCTGCCGGCCGAGCGCGCCATCGAGACGCTGACAGTGCTGCCGGGGATCGGACGATGGACGGCGGAGTGGGTTTTGCTGCGGGCGCTCCGCCGGTTCGACGTCGTGCCGGCAGGCGATCTCGCGATTCGCAAGGCCGTGACGTGGCTCGCCGGGCGCGGGGATCTGCTCACCGAGTCCGAGGTCCGCGCCGCGGCCGCGCCGTGGACGCCGTACTCGGGCGTTGTGGCGTTCCGGCTGCTCCTCGCGCACCGGCAGACCGTCGGGTGATGCGATGACCGTCTCGCCCGCACCGGCGCCGTCGACCCCGCGTGACGAACTGTACCGGCGAACCCGAGCGTTGCAGCGCCACCTGCGCGTGGCCGGCCTGGACGCCGCCATGATCGCACAAAACGTCAACCTTTTCTATTACGCCGGCAGCATCCAGAGCGGCATGCTGATCGTGCCGGCCGAGGGCGAGCCGATCTACGCGGTGCGCCGGGTCATCGAGCGCGCGCGGGCGGAGTGTGCGCTCGAGCGGATCGTGCCGCTGCCGAGCCTCCGCGGCGTCGCCGCGCGTCTCGAAGAAGCTGTGGGCCGTCCTGCCGCGCGGGTGGGTATGGAGCTCGACGTCCTTCCGGTCGCCGTGCGGGACCGGTACGCTGCCGCGCTCGTCGGGATCGAGATCACCGACGTATCCGCGGCGGTGCGGCGGCTGCGTTCCGTCAAGTCGCCGTACGAGCTCGAGAAGCTGCGGACGACCGCGCGCCTCTCCGACGCGATCCTCAGCGCGGCGATTGAGGCGCTGCACGAGGGGATGACGGAGCTCGAGTTCTCGGCGCAAATCGAGGCCGCGGCGCGACGCCGGGGTCACGAGGGCCTCATCCGGCTGCACGGCTGGAACCAGGAGACGTACTACGGCGCGATCGCCGCCGGCCCTGCGGCGGCCGCCCCCGCCTTTCCGGATCTGCCGCTCGGCGGCGAAGGCCCGGGCCCGTCCGCGCCGTACGGCGCGGGGTGGCGGCGGATCGCGCGCGGCGACCCCGTCATTGTGGACGCGCCGGCGGTCCTCGGAGGCTACATCATCGACGCGACCCGTACGCTCGTGATCGGGCGCCTCTCCAATGCGCTCGCGCGCGCGCACGACGCGGCGGTGGACGTCCTCAAGACCGTCGAGGCCGCCATCCGGCCCGGCGTCACGCCCGAGGCGTTGAACCGGCTGTCATTCGAACGCGCGGAGACCCTCGGCTACGCGGAGGCCTTCATGGGCGCCGGCGCCTACCGCGTCCGCTACGTCGGCCACGCCGTCGGTCTGGAGCTCGACGAGTGGCCCGTGCTCGCGGACGGGTTCACGGATCCCCTCGAGCCCGGCTGCGTCTTCGCAGTGGAGCCGAAGATGATTTTCCCCGGCACCGGCGCCGTCGGCATCGAGGATCAGTATGCCGTCACCGCGGCCGGCTGTGAACGCCTCACGCTCGCCGAGCAGCGGTTGTTTGCGGTCTGACTCCGGTACCGCCGGCCCTGGAATCAGGCCGGCACGAGGGCGAGTACCCGGACGGGGCTCCCGCTGCCGTCGACGATCTTGAGCGGGGCGGCGATGACGACCGCGCCGGTCGCCGGGAGCTGATCCAAATTGCACAGACTCGTCAGCCCGAATTTTCCGGCGCCGTGCATGATCGTGTGGTTGGGAAACGGCGGATCGAAGGTGCCGGCTTGACCCGCGTCGGTTCCTACCGTCTCAACGCCGACCCCTAATACATCGCGCTCCCTCGCGAGGAGTTCGGACGCCGTCTTGTGAAAGCCGGGAGCGTGCGGTCCGTCCTGCCGCACATTGAGAAATGCTGTGGGATCCTGACGGCGGCTCCACCCCGTGCGCATCAGGACCCACGAGGCCGCGGGAATCCGTCCGTACCGCCCCTCCCACGCCGCGACGTGCTCCGGCATCAGCAAGAAGTCCTCGCTGCGGGCAACGTCCGCCTCGACGTCGATGACCACAGCCGGTCCGACGAGTCGGGAGGCCGGGATGGTGTCGCACGCGTTCCCGGACAGGTCCTTCCCCGTGACCCAATGGATTGGCGCGTCGAAGTGCGTCCCGGTGTGTTCGCCCAAATGGATGGTGTTCCAATACCAGGCCGGCCCGCGTTCGTCGTAGCGGGAGATCACATCCATCGAAAACGCTGGGGACGGCGCGAAGATGGGCGGCAACCCGATGACGGGCGTCTCCGGCCCCAACGACTGCGTCAAATCCACGACCCGAACCTGTCCTCCCCTGAGCTCCTGGACCAGTTGCGTCAGCACGCCCGCCATGTCCCCGTCCCTTTCCCCACCCGACGGCCCATTGCCGCGGCGCCGAACCCCGGCGTCGTGGTCACCGCGGCACGCCGCGGAGGTTCCTCAGGTGGCGCTGGAATTGAAAGCGATTCTCGAGCATCGGCAGATCGGTCAAGAACGACGGCGGGCCCTTCGCCTCCACCTTGGCCACGAGCGTGGTGAGCGCATTCGCCTCCAGGGCCGCGTCGAACGCCGCGGCAAATTCGTCGACCGTACGCAGGGTCGCGGTCCGCGGCACGCCGGCGGCCGTGGCGATCCCGGCGACGTCACTCCCGGTGGCGGTGGCCGTGGGAAAGCCACCGACCGAAAGAAGGCTCTCGTTGTCGAACACCACGTGCACAAGATTGGACGGGCGGTAGCGGGCCATCGTTGTGAGCGCGCCGAGGTTCATCAAAATTGAGCCGTCCCCGTCCAGGACGACGACCTGCAGCTCCGGGCGAAGCAGCGCGATGCCGAGCCCCACGGAGGACGCCAGCCCCATGGAGTGCAGCAGGTAGAAGAAACCCGGCCGGTGCCCGAGGGACTGCAGTTCCGCGGAAACGGCGCCCATGATCGTCACGACGATACGCCGCTCCAGGCTGGGGTAGATCGCCCGCAGTGCATCGATGCGGAGCATCACGCCTCCCCGCCGCCGGCGGCAACGGCGGGCGCCGTCACTCTTCCCACATCAGGTCCCGGCAGAGCAAGAGCGCGACCGGTTTGAGCGACGATTCGGCCAGCGCCTGTGCTTTTCTGATCCGGCCGGCCACGTGGGCCGGGTTGTCGAGTCGTTCGTACGGAATCTCCAGAGCGCGGAGCACGGGTTCGGTTACCCCGCCCCCCTCCGTCTGCCACGGATCGCGCTCACCCATTTCGCCACGATAACTGATCAGCATGAGCAGTGGAATCCGGTAGAGGCGGGCCAGGGACACGATGCCGTTCACGCTTTGCAAGAAGCCGTGGTTCTGCATCAGCATCGCCGACTTCGCCCCGGCCAGATGCGCGCCGGCGGAGATCCCGACCCCCTCCTCTTCTTTGGCGAGCCGGACGAGAACCATGTCCGGATCGTCTTCGGCCATCCGAATAAGGTGCACGAGCCAGGTCTCGGGAAGGGCGGACACGAGCCCGACCCCGCAACCTTTCAACGCGTCGTAGATGACCTGAGAATTTTGGACGGAAACCGGCATGTCCGCCTCGACGTCTTCGTGGTTCGCCCGCCGCACCGTCGCCCTTACGCCCGCGCCGGCCGGTGCTCCTGCCGCGCGCACACCTCTTCGGGACGCGGAGAGTGTTGCCTCTCGGTAGAATAGAGCGGAGCCCGCACCCCGGCCCGCAGCCCGCGAGGGCTCGGCTGGCGCACCGCGCGCCAGCCCGTCGCCTGGGGACTCGGCCGAGCAAGTCTCGCCGGCCGACCGCCTGCGGCAGACCGGCGGGCCGCCATGTAAATGGAACCTCGAAGGAGGCGCAGCCGGTATGGCCGATACACCCGACACACGCTCCGCCACCGCCGCCACCGAAGCGGAGATCGCGGTCCACTGGAAGGAAGAAGAGTACTATCATCCGTCGCCCAAGTTCATCGGGCAGGCCAACCTGACCGATCCCGCGGTGATGGAGCGCTTCAAGCTCGAACACTTCCCGGAGTGCTTCCGCGAGTACGGCGATCTGCTCAGTTGGGACCACTACTGGCACACAACGTTCGACGGCAGCAACCCGCCGTTTTGGAAGTGGTTCGTCGGGGGCAAGCTGAACGTGTGCTACAACTGCGTCGACCGGCACCTCGCGCAGCACAAAAACAAGGCCGCGATTATCTTCGTGCCGGAGCCCGAGCACGATGCCCACATCGCGATCACCTACCGCGAGTTGTACGCGCGGGTCAACGAAGTCGCCGCGCTGCTGCGTGACTTCTGCGGCCTCAAGACCGGGGACCGGGTAACGATCCACTTGCCGATGACGCCGGAGCTGCCGATCACGATGCTGGCGTGCGCCCGCCTCGGCGTGATCCACTCGGTCGTGTTCGGCGGGTTCAGCGGCGAAGCGTGCGGCATCCGGATCGCGGACTCCGGCAGCCGGGTGCTGATCACGATGGACGGCTACTACCGCAACGGGAAACTGCTGGACCACAAGGCGAACGCCGACATCGCGGTCGCCACCGCGGCCAAGGAAAACCAAAAGGTCGACAAGGTGATGGTCTGGCGGCGGTTCCACGACCGGTCGGCCACCAACACCCCGCTCGTGCAGGGCCGCGACTTCGGAATGAACGAGGTCCTTGAGCAGTACCGCGGCAAGATCGTCCAACCGGTTTCGATGGACGCGGAAGCACCGCTCTTCATCATGTACACGAGCGGCACGACCGGGCGGCCGAAGGGCGCCCAGCACCGCACCGGCGGCTACCTGGCGTACGTCGCGGGGACGTCGAAGTACATTCAGGACATCCGTCCCACCGACGTGTACTGGTGCTTCGCCGACATCGGCTGGATCACAGGGCACTCCTACATCGTCTACGGCCCGCTCGCGCTGGCCGCGACGAGCGTGATGTACGAGGGCGTGCCGACCTTCCCCGACGCCGGCCGGCCCTGGCGGATCGCGGAGCGCCTCGACGTCAACATCTTCCACACGTCGCCGACGACCGTGCGCCTGCTGCGAAAAGTCGGGCCCGACGAGCCGAGGAAGTACGGCTACCACTTCAAGCACATGACGACGGTCGGTGAGCCGATCGAGCCTGAGGCGTGGCGGTGGTACTACGACAGCGTCGGCAAGCGCGAGGCCGTGATCTGCGACACCTGGTGGCAGACCGAAAACGGCGGCTTCCTCTGTACCACCAAGCCGGCGATCGACCCGATGAAGCCCGGTAGCGCCGGGCCCGGCGCGCCCGGCATTCATCCCGTGATCTACGACGAGGAAGGCCGCGAGATCCCGCGCGGTAGCAGCCGCGCCGGCAATATCTGCATCCGCAACCCTTGGCCCGGCATCATGCAGACCGTGTGGGGTGACCCCGAGCGGTTCGTGCGGACGTACTACGCGAAGTACTGCAAGGACCTTAAGAGCAAGGACTGGCGCGATTGGCCGTACTTCGCCGGCGACGGGGCACTGCAGGCCGCGGACGGCTACTTCCGGATTCTCGGCCGTGTCGACGACGTCATCAACGTCGCGGGCCACCGGCTCGGGACAAAAGAGCTCGAATCGGCCTCGCTCACGGTACCGGAGGTCGCCGAAGCCGCGGTCGTGCCCGTCGTTGACGAGCTGAAAGGCCGCGTCCCCGAGGTCTACGTCTCGCTTAAGCCCGGCGTACCGGCCACCCCCCAGGTCGAGGAAAAGGTCGTGCACGCGATCGAGACGATCATCGGCAAAATCGCGCGGCCGAAGCAGGTACGCGTCGTGCCCGACATGCCGAAAACGCGCTCGGGCAAGATCATGCGGCGCGTGCTCGCCGCGATCTCGAACTCGATGGACACCGGCGACGTGACGACACTCGCCAACCCGGACGTCGTCGAGCAGATCCGCCAGACCGTCCAGGGTTCGGGTCCTGTGAAGCTCAAGGAGGCGCCCGAGGACATCAAGCGGTTCGGCGAGCACCCGTAGTCAAACCGGCTGAATTGAGACTGCCGGTGGACGCACCCGTCCACCGGCGCGAACTGGATCCACGAGAGCGGGCCCGGCAACGGACCCGCTCTCGCATTTCCGCCCACACGTTCGTGATTGACGGTCTCCGCCGCCGCGCTTATGATGACGCCACGATGGCGCAACCAGTCACCCTCGACGAACTGGCCGCGATGATCGCGCGGGGATTCGAGGACGTCAACCGAAAGTTCGGGGACGTCAACCAGAACTTCGGGAAGATCACCGAGAAATTCGATGCCGTCGAGCGGCGGTTCGAAACGGTCGATCGGCGATTCGACGTGGTCGATCAGCGGCTCGTCGCGATCGATCGGCGGTTCGACGCGGTCGAGCAGCGGTTCGTCACGATCGATCGGCGATTCGACGTGGTCGATCGGCGATTCGACGCGGTCGATCAGCGGTTCGACGCGGTTGATCAGCGGTTCGATCGAATCGAACACAAACTCGACAAAGCGGTCGAACGGGTCGACGATCACGAGGGTAGGATTCAGACGCTCGAAAAACGCCGCGACTCCAGGCGGCGGTAAACGAAAGCGGCAGGCGGCGCACTAGCCGAGGCGGACTCGATCACTACCGGCCGTAGTGTCGGTACGCGCGTATGCCACGGGACTCCCTTCGTGCAAATTTGGCGCGCGAACGCCGCTCAAGTATGGCAATCGTTCGCCAACATTTCGGGCCGCGCCCGGTGCGCAATGCGCGTCACTCGAGCCGAATCTCCGCTCCGATCCCCGCGGCCTGCGCGCGCGCGTAGGCGAACCGCGCGGTCGCGACGTCCTCGACGGCCATGCCGAGCGACTTGAACAGCGTGAGCTCGGCCTGATTCTCACGCCCGGCGTGGCGCCCGGCGAATACGTCACCGACCTCCGCGACGATGTGGCGCTCGGTGATGGCGCCTTCCTCGATCGGCCCAATGACGTCGCCCGCTTCGGTGAGCGCGCCTTCGCGTGAATCGACGAACAGCCGCGCGCGGCGCACCACGCCGGTAGCCAGCTCCCGCTGCTCGGGCCGGGGCGCACCGACGCAATTGATGTGCGCACCGGGCGAGATCCACGCGTCCTCGACGATCGCCGTCGAGCTGCCGGAGACGGTACAGATCACGTCGGCCCCGCGGACCGCCCGTTCCGGCGACGCCGCAACCGTGACGGGCACGCCGAACCGCTCCCGCATTTCGGAGGCGAAGCGCTCCGCGCCGGCCTGCGTCCGGCTCCACACGCGGACCTCCGCGGGCGGACGGACTTCGCGCAGCGCCTCGAGATGGCTGCGCGCCTGCACGCCGGCGCCGAGCATTGCGAGCACCCGCGCCTCCGGGCGGGCGAGCCGGTCCGTCGCCGCCGCCGAGAGTGCCCCGGTCCGCATCTCCGTGATCAGCCGTCCGTCGAGCACGGCGCGCAGCGCGCCGGTCGTGGGGTCGAGCAGCAGAATCGTCGCCAGATGCGTGGGCAGCCGGCGGGCCGCATTCCCCGGGTACACCGCGACCGCCTTCAGGCCGAGGGCCTCGTCCGAGTCGCCCGCGACGTACGCCGGCATCACCCCGAGGAACCCGCCGTGGCGTTTCACGTCCGTGATGGAGCGCAGCGGCTGCACGGCGCCGCCGGCGCTGAACGTCGCGAGCGTCCGCGCCATGAGCGGGATTAGATCGCGCATCGTAAGCAGTTCCCGAAGATGCGACTCTCTCAAGAGCAGGGCCATCGCTCTCACCCGTGTAAGCGTCGTGGGCAGCGGGCACCGTGTTCGGCGGCCGCGACGGGAGGTCCCTCCGAATGCCGGTTCGAGCGGTGACCTTCGATGTCTATTCCGCGATGTTTGACACCGTCGGCGGCCTCACGAACGCCCTCCGCGCATTGTTCCACCACCGCGGCATCACGTCCGACACCGTGCCGCTCGCCCGAGCGTGGCGGCGGGCGCATATGGACTACCTGCTGCTGGCCAACTCGCTCGATCGTGAGCCGGCCTCGAATCGCGCCGCGATCGAAGCGTCGGCGCGATATGCGCTGCGGTCGCTTGCGCCGCAACCGGAGGCCGCCGAGTTAGACGCGCTTGCCGGCGCCTGGGAGCGTCTGCCGGCGTGGCCGGAGGCCGCCGAGGTGCTGGCCGAGGTCCGCCGCCGGCCGCTCGCGCTCGCCGTCTTCTCGAACGGCGACTACGGAATGCTGGACGGCCTGATGCGCAGATTTCCAGTGCGGTTCGACCGGATCGTCTCGGTCGAAGGCGGAAAGTTCAAGCCGCATCCGTCGGTATACCGGAAGGCCGTCACAGAGATGGGCGTCCCCGCCGAAGATCTGCTCCATGTCGCCGGGTCGCCGACAGATGCGGCCGGCGCGACCGCGGCCGGCCTCCGGACGATCTGGATCAACCGCGCCGGTGACGCGGTCGTCGACGCGAGGTTCGCCCCGGCGCACCAGGCGGGGGACCTGCGGGGCGTTCTGCCCTTGCTGTAGCTTCGAAGGGGCCGTGTACCGGACGGGTCGACGGAACACCGGGTGTTATGGCCGAGAATTTCGGGCGCTGTGTCTTTTAGCCCCACCCATCGTGCGCTAAAATGCCGCCATGACACGACGCCGCTTCCAGCAGGTTGATGTGTTCACGACGACGCCCTACGCGGGCAACCCCGTCGCAGTGGTGCTCGACGGCGACGGCGTCACCCCGGACGAGATGCAGCGCTTTACGCGGTGGACCAATCTCTCCGAGGCGGCGTACGTGCTGCCCCCCACGCGGCCCGAGGCCGACTACCGCGTGCGCATCTTCGCCCCGCTCGGAGCCCGAGGGACGACCGCGGCTGAGCTGCCCTTCGCCGGCCATCCCACGCTCGGGACGTGCCACGCGTGGCTGACCGCAGGCGGCAGGCCGAAGCGCGGCGAGGTCGTCGTGCAGGAATGTCCCGCCGGGCTCATTCGGATCCGCCGCGACGAAGGCCGGCTCGCGTTCGCCGCGCCGCCGGTGATCCGCAGTGGGCCGGCGGAGGAGGCGCTGGTGCGCCGAGTCGCGTTGACGCTGGGTACGGACCGGGACGCCATCGTCGACGCCGCGTGGTGCGACAACGGCCCCGGCTGGATCGGGGTGCTGCTCCGCAGCGCGGACGCGGTGCTGGCGCTCGAGCCCGGCACGGTCGACATGCCGATCGGGGTCGTCGGCCCCTACCCGGCTGGGTCTACCGCGGCGTTTGAAGTGAGGGCGTTCTTCCCGAAGCAGGGCGCCACCGCCGAAGACCCGGTGACCGGCAGCCTCAACGCGTCGCTGGCACCGTGGCTGCTCGACAGCGGCCGCGCGACGTCACCCTACATCGCGAGTCAGGGCACGGTGCTGGGATGCGCCGGTCGAGTACACATCTCCCGCGACGACGACGGCACGGTCTGGGTCGGCGGCGGAACGATCACCTGCATCAGCGGCCACGTCGAGGTGTAGCGCAGCGGCGGCCCGACGGGGATACGGGGAGCCTACACGGCCTCCGCGGACGCCCGCAGGTAGTCGGTCACCCCGGCGATCCGTGTGAGCAGCCTGACGAGGCCCGGGAAATGGCGGCCCGGATCAGACGTCAGGACCGGCGACGAGAGCCGGTAGCGCCGGCCGGACGCCTCGAGATCGGCGCCCCCCGTGGCCAGCACGTTCCTGACCCATTCGCTTTCTCGCCCGTAGGTCAGGGCGATCACGAATTCCACCGTCACCGATGGATGCTTCTGAATTTATATGTCTCCCCGGATCACGCCCGCAGGGCGGAAAAAAACCGCCGCAGGAGATCCGCGGACGCGGCCTCGCAGACGCCGCCCGTCACCAGCACGGTGTGGTTGAACCGGGTGCCGCGCAGCAGATCGACCACCCCGCCCACCGCGCCGGCCTTTGGGTCGCCCGCCGCGTACACCAGCCGGTCGATGCGGGCCTGGATCAGCGCGCCCGCGCACATCGAACAAGGCTCGAGCGTCACGTACACCGTGCAGCCGGCGAGCCGCCAGCCGCCGAGATGGCGCGCTGCCTGTCTGAGGGCGAGCAGCTCCGCGTGCGCGGTGGGGTCCCGGTCCACTTCGCGGCGGTTCCGCCCGCACGCGATGATGCGGCCGTCCCGCACGATCACCGCGCCGATCGGCACGTCGCCCAGCGCGCCCGCCTCTGCCGCCTCGGCCAGCGCCGCGCGCATGAAGGGCTCGTCCTCCGGCGACGGCGCGGGGCCCGGCGTGGCGCCGGACATTCGCCTACTCGTTGGGATTGGGCAGCGGCGCGCCCTCGGCGGCCAGGTGCAACGCCTGGAGACCGGTGAGGAGCGCGGAGACGGCCCGGGCGATCTTGCGGGGGCGGTCCTCTTCGACCAGCTCGTCCTCTTTGAGCACAACGCTCGACTGTACGCGAGCGCTGTACACGGGCGGCGCATCTTCCGTCGAGAAGTGCTGTTGCATGCTGATGCTCGGCACCCCGGGCTCGCCGCCGGCCGGCATGATCGCGCGCCGCAGCGCGACGACGTCGGGCGGCACGAGCAGGCGGTCCATCGTCACCTCGGTCAGGAGTTCGCCGAAGACCTGGACCTCTTCGTGGACCGTGCGCGAGAACTCCACGCCCTCATCGTATTCCGCGATGTGCCGTCCGAAGGAGAGCGCATCGACGAGAAAGCGCAATTCGGCCCATGGCCAAGCCGACGTCTGGGGGGCGTCGGCCGGAGGCTCGCTCTCCAGGTGGACGACGTATCGATATTCGCGGCTCATGTGGTCGACGTCCACGAGGAACGCGTATCCGGAGACGACCAGGTGGTTGTCCTCGAGCGCTTCCGTCAGTCGGCCGGCGAATTCATGAAACGGATCGTGATAGTCGAGCCTGCCGGTCATACGTTACCTACGAACGGCCGGACACCGCGGCTCGCGCCGCGGCGTCGCGAAGCCCCTTGACCTGCTGCTGCGCCGCGCCGAGCAGCAGGCGCCCGATGCCGTCGAGCAGGAGCCCCGCGCCCTGCGGCCGGTAGGTTTCGACGTCCTGAGGGCTGAGCGCGAGGATGCCGGAGAGCGTTTCCGCGTCTCTCGCAGCCTTGAGGATCCGGCGGATCGCCTCTTGGACCTCCGGATGGCGCATCTCGCCTGGGTGTCCCAGGCTCGTCGACAGATCGTTCGGGCCGATGAAGATCATGTCGAGGTCCGGCACGCGGACGATCTTCTCCACCGCCTCCAGGGCCCGGCGCGTTTCGATCTGCACGATCGACAGCACCGCCTCGTTGCTGGCCCGGACGTGATCCGCCGCGGGCACCACGCCCCAGTTGGCCGCCACCGTGTTGCCGGCGAGGCTGCGCCGGCCGGCCGGCGGGTACCGGCACGCGGCGACCACGTCGGCGGCCTGTTCCGGCGTTTCGATCTGCGGCACCATCACGCCGAGGCAGCCGCTGTCGAGCATCCGGAGGATGGTCTTCGGATTGCCGTCGGGCACGCGCGCGAGCGGCGCGATGCCGGTGGCGCGGCAGGCGCGGCCCATGGCCTGCACGGTCTCGACGTCGAGCGGCCCGTGCTCGAGATCGATCAGCACGCAGTCGTACCCGGCGACCCCGATGATCTCGACCACTTCAGGGGACGGCAGCGCGCAGATGGTGCCGAAAGCCGCTTCGCCCGCGCGGAGTTTCGCTTTGACCGGATTGCTGAGCATCCGCAGATTCCTCCTACGCTGTGTTCCATTCGGCGCGGGAGAATTCCCTCTGCGAGCGCCGGCCGCTACGACTTGCCGATCAGCACCCCGGCGAGAAAAACGAGGCCGCCGCCGACGATCACCTGCAGGATTGAAAGCCAAAAGTTCAGCCGGAAGTACCGGTAGCGGATCAGCGCGATCACGACCAGCTCGACGCCCACGACGAGGTACGCCACCGTCAGTGCGAGTCCGATGTGCGGAATCAAAAACGGCAGCGCGTGGAGGATGCCGCCAATCAGCGTCGCGACCCCGGTGATCGTGCCGCGCGCGAACGGGTGGCCGCGGCCGGTGAGCTTGCCGGTGTCCGACAGCGCCTCGGCAAAACCCATGCTGATGCCGGCGCCGAGGGCCGCGGCGGTGCCGACCAGCAGCGCGGTATGCGGGTTGCGCGTCGCGAAGGCGGTCGCAAAGAGAGGCGCCAGCGTCGAGATCGATCCGTCCATAAGGCCGAGCAGCGCGGGCTGCACGACCTGCAGCAGGTAGCTCGCGTGTTGCTGTTCGAGCGCCGCGAGATCCTGTTTGACCCCGGGAATCGTCAGTTCGCCGCGGACCTCAGGCATCGCGCGCCGCCTCGGTCCGGCGCACCGCACGGCGCCCCGCGCCCCGCCCGAGCGCGCGGCAGCGCGGACAGATGCCGTGCAGTTCGAACCGAGCAGATCGCACATCGAATCCGGCGCGCAAGGCAGTCCTCCGCTCCAAGGCCTCGAGCCGCGGGTCCGCCACGTCGGTGACGCCGCCGCAGCGCTCGCAGACCAGATTGACGTGGCGGCCGGCACGGCCGTCGTAACGGCGCACGCGTCCGCCCACTTCCTGGATGAGCCCGAGATCCGCGAACAGGCCGAGCGTCGTGTAGACGGTCGCCCGGCTGACGCTCGGGAAGCGCGCGCGCACCGCGGCGTAGACCGTCTCCACGCTCGGGTGCGTCGTCTGTCCGACGACGGCCTCGTAGATCGCCATCCGCTGTGGGGTGACGCGACCGCCGCGGCCGTGGAGCAGAGGGCGCAGCCCGGCCCACGTCTCCATGCGTGCCCCTCCGGCGCGCCGGGCACGGAGCCCCCGGGCGGCGGGGCGCGTTGTTCTCTGGAGCAGATTCTTATTGAGAATCATTACTGACAATCTAGCCGGCGGCCCATCCCCTGTCAACCCGCGCGACAGGGACCGTCCGGGCGCGGGGCCAAGTACCTGTGGAGACCTTACGGCTGCGGGCGATCTCTCACGGAGGTGACGGATGCGTCTGGTAACGTTCGCGGCGCGGGGCCAGACCCGTGTCGGCGCGCTGGAGGGCGACTGGATCATCGATCTCACCCGCGCCGCGCGCGCACACCACGCGGCGAAGGGACTGCCGCGTCCGGGGGCCCGGGCGTGCGCCCTGCTGCCCCCCTCGATGACGCGGGTGCTGGCCGGCGGGGACGAGGCCCTCGGCCTCGCGCGCGAGGTGATCGCGCAAATGCGAGCCGCGCTCGCCGGCCCCGAGGCGCGCGCGCTCGAGCGCGACGGCGTGGTTTGGCGGTCCGGGGATGTGCGCCTGCTGCCGCCCGTACCGGCACCGCCCAAGGTCCTCTGCGTCGGCCGCAACTACGCCGAACACGCCCGCGAAGGCGGCAGCGCGCCACCCGAAATCCCGATCTACTTCGGCCGCTTCCCGCACAGCCTGCTCGGCCCCGGCGAGCCGTATGTGCTGCCGTCCATCAGCGCGCAAGTCGATTACGAGGGCGAACTGGCGGCCGTGATCGGGCGCCGCGGGCGCGACATCCCGGAGTCGCGCGCGCTGGACTACGTCGCGGGGTACACGGTGTTCAACGATATCTCCATCCGCGACTTCCAGCGCCGGACCACGCAGTGGATGATCGGCAAGAACTTCGACCGCAGCGGACCGCTCGGCCCGGCGCTCGTGACGCGCGACGAAGTCCCCGACCCGCAGTCGCTGACGCTCACGGTTGACGTGAGCGGCGAACGCCTCCAGGAAGCCACCACCGGCATCATGATCTTCTCGGTCGCCTATCTGATCGCGGACGTCTCGCGGGCCATGACGCTCGAACCCGGCGATATCATCGCGACCGGCACTCCGAGCGGCGTGGGATTCGCGCGGAAGCCGCCGCGCTGGTTGCGCGCCGGGGACACCGTTCGGATCTCAATCACGAAGGTGGGCGTTCTGGAGACGCCGGTGGTCGCCCGGGCGGAATGATCGTCCGGTCTCTCGGCGCGCTGCTCCTGCTCGCGATCGTGTGGGGCGGGTCGATCCCGCTCACCAAACTCGGGCTGCGCGACATCCCGCCGCTGACGCTCACCGCGCTGCGCTACCTGACGGCGGCCCCCTGCTTCCTTTGGCTGCTGCGGGGACGGCGGCTGCCGTCGGCCGGCGGATGCGCCGCCGCGGCCGCCCTCGGTCTGCTCGGGATCGGGGTGGGCCAGGTCTCCCAAACGCTGGGGGTCCGGCTCACGCCGGCGTCCGTGGCGACCGTGGTCTCGGCGCTCATCCCGGCCTTCGTCGTCGCCCTCGCCGCCGTCAGGCTGCG
>DATEGA010000097.1:0-20625 GCA_035280345.1 bacterium
CCGGGCGCCGCCGGCGGGGCCGGCGGCGCGACCGGTGCCCCGGCCGGCGTTTCTCCGAGCGGCTCCTCCGGCACAATCAGCACCGTGACGAGGTACAGGAGCACGCCGAGGCCGTTCCAGGCGGCGAGGATCACAAAGCCGAGCCGGATGGGATTGCTGTCCACGCCAAAGTACCGTCCGAGCCCCCCGCAAACGCCGGCGATCCAGTAGTCCGTCCGCGATCGGTACAGCCGCGGGCGCATTTTAGACCGCGCGGGCCCGCGCGGCCCGGGCGAGAACGCGCTGCGCGCGCACCGCGACCGGTCGGTCCACCATCGCGTTGTCCACCACCACAATGCCGGACCCCGCCGCCTCCGCCCGCTCGAACGCCTCCACGATTCGACGCGCGGTGGCCACTTCGTCCGCGGCCGGAGCCAGCACGCGGTGAACGGGCGAGATTTGCGCGGGGTGAATGACGGTCTTGGCGGTGTATCCGAGCCGGCGCGCCTCCGCGGTGTCGGCGAGCAGGCCGGCTTCGTCGCGGAAGTCCGCGAAGATCCCGTCGATCGCCTCGACGCCTGCCGCGTGCGCCGCCAGGCTGACCGCCGCGCGCGCCGGCGCGAGCTCGCCCCCTTCGCGCGTGCGTTGGAGCCCGGCGTCCGCCGTGAAATCCTCGGCCCCGAAGACCAGGCCCCACACCCGCGCCGACTCCCGTGCGATCGCCGCGGCGTTGAGGGCGCCGCGCGCCGTTTCGACCAGGGCGAGGATGCGCAGACGGCCGCGCGGCAGCCCGAGCCGGTCTTCGACGGCCAGCAGGCGGGCCGAGAGGCTCTGCACGTCGGCCGGCGTGTCGCACTTCGGCAGACAAACGCCGTTCATCCGGGCGCGCGCCGCCCCGCGCAGGTCGGCGTCCAGGAGGCCGGAGCCGGTGGCGTTGACACGAACGAGGACGACGAGGCGGTCGGGCAGCGGTCCGTCGAGCGCGACCGCCACCGTCGAGCGGGCGGCGGCCTTCTCCCCCGGCGCCACCCCGTCTTCGAGATCCAGGATCACGGCGTCGGCGGCGGCGGCCGCCGCCTTCTGGATCATGTCATGGCGATGCCCGGGGACAAAGAGCAGACTGCGCAGCACCCAGCCGGAGTCCGCCAATTAGCCCACCGTGCGACTGTGTCTTAGAGGACCACCGCTCCCAGGAAGTGTCCCACCGCACGTCCGATCCAATTGACGAACTGCTCGAGGTCGCTACGCTCCTGTCCCACGTCTTGGGCCGCGACGAGCGGCGACGTGCCGACTAGGTGGCCGTCGGCCGAGAAGGTGACCTCGCCGATGGGGTCGCCGCGCCGGAGCGGCGCGTTCAGAGCGCCGGCCAGCGAGACGCGGCGGACAACGTCCTCACCGGACGCGGTGTCGATGGTGACGTCGCTCGCGACGGTGCCGACCACCGGCCGCTTCGAGGCCGGCAGCTCAACGACTGCGAGATCCTCGCCCGCGCGCGCGAGCGTCGTCGGCCGGAAATGCGCGAAGCCGTACGAGAGGAGGCGCGCGGAATCACCGTACATGTCGCGGGTGTGCAGCACGACGGCGATCAGGCGCCAACCGCCGTGCGTCGCCGACGCGACGAACGTAAGGCCGGCTTCGCCGACATAGCCGGTCTTGACGCCGTCGGCGCCGGGGTAGCGCGAGAGCAGCTTGTTGTGGTTGTAGAGTACGCGCCGGGCGTAGCCCGCCGGCTGGAATGTCCACCTCTTGGTGCGCACGATCTCCGCGATCGTCGGGTTGCGCATCGCCGCGCGCGTGATCACCGTGAGGTCATAGGCGGTCGTGTAGTTGTCCGGCGTGTACAGGCCGTGCGGTGAGCCGAAGTGCGTCTGGGTCGCGCCGATCCGCTGCGCCTCCGCGTTCATCCTGGCGACGAAGGCCTGGACGGTCCCGGCCGTACCTTCGGCGATCGCGAGCGCGACGTCGTTGCCGGACGGCAGCAGCAGCGCGTACAGCAGGTCGCGCAGCGGGATGCGGGCGCCTTGGGGCAGGCCGACGACCGACCCGTCGCGGAAGCGCGCCACCTGCGGGCTGATGGTGATCAGCGTGTCAAGCGGCGTCGACTGCACCGCCACGAGCGCCGTCATGATCTTGGTGGTGCTCGCCGGCGGCCAGATGAGGTGCGGGTTGCGGCTGTACAGGACCTGACCGGAACGCCCGTCGACGAGGATCGCGGCCGTGGCCGTGATGCGGATCGGCGTCGTCCCGGCGACCTGGTGGCGGATCGACGGAACGTCCCACGGCCGGTTCGCCGGCTGCGCGACGGACAACACCAGCGGCAGCACGGCGTGCGCCGCCGGCCCGGCCGCCGGTCCTCCTGTCACGATGCGCCCGGGCAGGCCGGCAACGGGCGGCCGGTCGAGCGGACCGCTGGGCGCGCCGCCGATTCCGCAGATCAGCGCCGCGCACAGCGCGAGGGCCGCGAGCCGTCCGGCGATGGCGCCCTTTCGAGAGAGCATCATGCCTCCGTTGATGGTGCCGCCGGGAGCGTGGGCGTTCCCGCGCCGTTTCCGGCCGCGGGCAGCGCCGCGAGATCCCTTAGACCGAAGTAGCGCAAGAAACCCTCCGTGGTTCCATACAGGATCGGCCGTCCGGGGCCCGGCTTGCGGCCGACCTCCCGGATCAGCCGGCGGTCCTGGAGCTTTATGAGATGATGCACCGATTGCACGCCTCGTACGACATCGACTTCGGCCCGCGTGACCGGCTGCCGGTAGGCGACGATCGCCAGCACTTCGAGCGTCGCCCGCGTGAGCGGGTCCAGTTCGTCGAGGCGGAGCAGGCGCTGCACGTGCGTCCCGTATTCGGGCCGCGTGCACAACTGGTAGCCGCCCGCGACCTCCTGGATCTGCAGGCCGCGGCCGCCGTACTCGACGGTGAGCGCGGCCAGCGTCGCCCGGATTTCGGCGTCGGTGACTTCCAGTACTTTCTTAATTTCCCCGATCTTGAGGATGCCGCCGCGCGCGAGCAGGAGGCACTCGATGATGTTCCGGATCTCACCGGCCTCGGGTGCGGGGATCCCCCGCCCTGCGTCGACGGGCCGCGACCGCTCGATGGTCCGGTGGCCATCGCCGAAGCCGTTGGTGTGGCCTGCGTCGTCGGTCATCACACGGCCTCCTGCAATACGACCTCGATCTCGTCGAAGGCCTTCGACTGCCGCGCCCGGATGCGACGGGCCTTGATCAACTCGAGCAGCGCCAGGAAGGTGACAATGATCTCGAGCCGGCTGGCGCCGGTTCGGAACAAGGTTCCGAACAGCACCGTGCCCCCCGCGACCTCGAGCGCATGCACGACGGCCGCCATCTTCTGCTCGACCGTGAACTGCTCGCCTTCGATCTCCTTCGGGGCGTCCTTTGCCCGGCGCAGCACCTGGTTAAACGCCGTGAAGAGGTCGTCGAGCGTCACCCCGTCGAGCAGGACCTCATCGCCGAGATCGGCCGCAGCGGCGGGATGGCCGAAAACCTGGCTCTGCACCCGCTCGAGGTGCCGCAGCGCCTGGGCGGCCTCGCGGAACTGCAGGTACTCGGCCATCTGCGCGCCGAGGCGGTCCCGCAGATCTCCCGCCGCGGCGTCCTCGGCCGGCGGCGGTTCTTCGGCCGGCGGCGCCTTGGGGACCAGCGTGCGGGCCTTCAGGTCGGCAAGAATCGCGAGGTGCACGAGGACGTCGGTGACTTCGTCGAGTGCCGGGTTGGCACGCGCCTGGTCCCGGTAGGTTTCGGCAAGCTGTTTGAGCGGGACGCGGGCCAGGTCGATCTGACCACGGTGGGCGAGGCTGACGAGCAGGTCGATCGGGCCTTCGAAGACCTCACACTGCACGTGGTGGGCCACGTCTGTTCCTCCGTCGGCTGCTGCAACGAGTTCGCTGCTGCGTGCTCTGCTGCGTCGATAAGTCCGTCGGTCATCCCGAGCAGTGGTTCCGACGTATGTTCGAGGTACCCTGCGGTCTTCCTTCTGCTTTATAAGGGCAGCCCGCCCGTGGAGGCCCGGTAGAGCCAGCGCACGGCCGGCAGCATAATCCGCCCGACGACGCCGCTGTACAAAAGGACGAGCAGCAGGAGCGTCCCGTATGGCTGCAGCCGCGAGTACGTCAGCGCCTGCCGGCCGACCAGAAGGCTTTCCAGAATCCGCGACCCGTCGAGGGGCGGGATCGGGATCAGGTTGAAGATTGCCAGCACGCCGTTGATCCAGATGAGCATGGACAGCGCCTCTGCGACGACGGGACCACCGGGCAGGTCCGGGAGCTTGAGAAGTGCGCCGACCGCGAAGGCCACGGTCACGTTCGCCAGCGGCCCGGCGAGTGCGACCTGCAGCATTCCCCGGCGCGGATCGGCGAAGTAGCGGGGATTGACCGGCACCGGGCGCGCCCACCCGAACCCGAAGACGACGAAGAACAGCGTGCCAAGCAGGTCGAGGTGGACGATCGGGTTGAGGCTCAGCCGTCCGAGGGCGCGCGGCGTGGGGTCGCCTAGGCGGTCGGCGACGAGGGCGTGTGCGAACTCATGGAACGTCGCCGCGACCAGCACGGCGGCGAGCGTGATTGCGATCCCAATCGGGTCGCCGAACCGAAACACCGCGACGGCCGGACGGGCCGCGGTTAGTCCAGCGGCCGGTCGTGTGCGAGGAGGTCGTTAATGGTCTCGCCGGTCACGACCACCCGCGACCGTCCGTCGCCCACGAACACGATCGGCGGACGCGGGTAACGGTTGTAGTTGCTGGCCATCGCGTAGTTGTACGCGCCGGTGCTGAACACCGCGAGCACATCTCCGGACCGCGGCGCCGGCAGGCGGGACTCCCAGATCAGTACGTCGCCCGACTCGCAGCACCGCCCGGCCACCGTGACCTTCTCGGAGGCCGGTTCGCCGAGCCGGTTGACCAGGACGGCCTGATACCGGGCCTGATAGAGGGCCGGCCTCGGGTTCTCGTACATCCCGCCGTCCACCGACACGTACGTCCGAATCCCCGTGATCGTCTTGACCACGCCCACGGTGTAGAGGGTCAGCCCGGCGTCGCCGACGATGGACCGGCCCGGCTCGACCATCAGCAGCGGCAGCGGGAGGCGATGCTCTTCCGCCCGCCGGCGCACGACGCCCGCTAGGGCGTTGACGTAGGCCTCGATCGTCGGAGGCTGGTCGGTCGGCAGATAGCGAATGCCGAGCCCGCCGCCGAGGTCGAGTTCGTCGACCGGCGCCTGATGCTCGCGCGCCATCCACGCCGCGAAGTCCATCAGCGACTCCGCCGCCCGGACGAACGGATCGAGCTCCATCACCTGGGACCCGATGTGGCAGTGCAGCCCGCGGAGGCGAATGCCCGGGACCGCGAGCGCCGCCGCGACCGCCTTCCGCGCCGTGCCGTCCGCCATCCCGAACCCGAACTTGCTGTCGACGCCGCCGGTCTGGATGGCCTGATGCGTGTGAGGCTCGATGCCCGGCGTGAGGCGCAGCAGCACGTCGGCCGTCCGCCCGGTCTCCTTCGTCAGGGCGGCGAGCAACTCGAAATCGTGGAAGTTGTCGACCACGATGCGGCCCACGCCGCGCTCGAGCGCCAGCTGAATCTCGTCGCGGGTCTTATTGCTGCCGTGCAGCAGCAGGTCGCCGGCCGGCACGCCCGCGCGCAGCGCGGTGTGAATCTCGCCGGTCGAGACGACATCGACCGCCAGGCCCTCCTCGTAGGCGAGCCGGCAGGTCGCGATGCAGCACAGGGCCTTGCTGGCGAAGGCGGGACGCGAGCGCGGGTACGCGGCGCGCAGCGCGGCGGCATAGGCGCGGCAGTTCGCGCGCAGGCGGGTCTCGTCCATGACGTACAGGGGCGTGCCGTGCTCACGGGCCAGGTCCGCCGCGGGTACGCCGCCCACGACGAGCCGGCCGTGCTGCACGTCTCCAAGTAGTACGTCCTGGCCGATCGTCGTCGCCGACACCGCGTCCACCCGGTTCGTCCCCCCGCTCTTCCGTCCTACCGATACGCGACGGCCGGCTCCAAGAGATGGAGCCGGCGCCGCAGAGCCCACGATATCACGCGCCGCGACGGCGTGTCAATTCAGCGCACGGAACGGAACAATGGGGCCCCGACGGTTGCGCTAGCCCGCGGCTCCAAGCACCCGCGCCGCCTTCTTGACGTCGCGGGGCGTCACCCAGAAGATCGCGCCGTAGCGGCCCGCGCCGGCGACGGTGGCGCTCACGGCCGTCACATTGATCTTCGCGTCGGCCAGCTTCGCGAAGTGGCCGGCGAGCGCCCCCGTCCGATCGTCGCCGTCGATCATGAACGCCTTCTTGGGTCCGGTGACCTTCCACTTCGCCGCCTTCGCCGCGGCCTTGAACGCCGCGGGATCCGACGGCACGAAGTCGACCTGGGCGCGCCGGCCCGACGGAAACGCGTGTAAGGCCGCCAGGTTGACGCCCGCGTCCTGCAGCGCACGGAGCGTCCGAGCGCCCTCTCCGGGACGGTCGCTCATCTCGATGTAGTAGTAGTCGATCAGATGGACGGCGTCCGCCATTCGCTACCCCTCCTCTGATTCGTCCGCTAGGTCCGTTCCACCGCCAGCGCCACGGCCTCGCCGCCGCCGAGACACACCGCGGCGACGCCGCGTTTCGCGTTCCGCTCGGCCATCGCGTTCAGCAGCGTGACGAGAATCCGCGCCCCGCTCGCCCCGACCGGATGGCCCAGGGCCACGGCCCCGCCGTGCACGTTGACTCGCGCGAGATCGAGGCCCACCTCGCGCGCAACGGCGAGCACGACCGCCGCGTAGGCTTCGTTGATCTCGTAGAGGTCGACCGAGTCGACGGACCAGCCGGTCTTCGCGAGAAGCTTCTGGATAGCGCCGGCGGGCGCGATCGTGAACCACTCCGGCGCGCGGGCCGACACCGCCTGGCCGACGACACGGGCGAGCGGCTTCGCGCCGATCTTCCGCGCGGCGTCGGCGGACGCGAGAACGAGCGCGGCGCCGCCGTCGCTGATCGAGGACGCGTTCGCCACCGTGACGGTGCCGTCGTGTTCAAAGACGGGCGGCAGCGACGCGATCTTCTCCGGCTGGAAGCGTCGCGGCTCCTCGTCTTCGCTTACGACTTTGGGCGCGCGGCCGTTGCCTGTTTCGACGGCGATGGTTTCGCGGCTGAAGTGCCCCGAGTCCAGCGCCTCGAGCGCCCGCGTGTACGACCGGCGGGCGTACTCGTCCTGGGCCTCCCGCGTGATCCGGTACTCGCGGGCGAGCAGCTCGCAGCAGTTGCCCATGTGCTGATCCGTGAAGGCGTCCCAGAGGCCGTCGCGGATCATGCTGTCGAGGAGCTGGCCGTGCCCGAACCGGTACCCGGTGCGCGCGCGGTCGAGAAGATACGGCGCCGCGCTCATGTTCTCCATTCCGCCGGCGACGACAACCTCCGCGTCACCGGCCTGGATCGTCTGTGTGCCGAGCATCGCGGCCTTGAGCCCCGACCCGCACATCTTGTTCACCGTCGTCGCGGGCACGGTGTTGGGCAGCCCGCCGTAGATCGACGCCTGCCGCGCGGGCGCCTGTCCGACGCCGGCGGCCAGAATAATGCCCATGTAGACCTCGTCGACCTGAGCCGGGGTGACCCCGGCCCGGCGCACCGCCTCCGCGATCGCCGCGGCGCCGAGACGCGGCGCCGGCACCGCCGCCAGCGCGCCTTGAAAGCGCCCGATCGGCGTCCGCACACCGCTTAGAATCACCACCTCACTCATGGGTCCATCCTCCAGCTTGCTGGGTAAGTAGACGGTGCGCCCCGCCACTTGACCTTCGGGAGGACACCGTGCCGCACGAAACCGTTGTGACGTTCACCCGGCTCTCACCGCTCGTCGCGCTGATCGCGGGTGTCCTGATCCTCATTATCCCGCGGCTCCTCAACTACATCGTCGCCCTCTACTTGATCCTGGTCGGCCTGATCGGCCTCCTCGGGCGATAACGCCGCCGTCCGGGCGACCATGCCCGCGGCCGCCGCGGCGCCGCGCTCCACCCGCCGCGCGGTGACGAGGAAGCCCGTGTGCGCGACCATGCGGTGGCCGGGGCGCACGCTGCGCCCATCGATGTTCCAGGGGCGCAGCAGGATCTCGACGGTCTCGATCAGGGCGAAGGTTCCGGCGGCGCGCAACGTCTCCACGATCTGCATCACCTGTGGCACGGTGGGAAGATAGGCGAGGAAGATCCCGCCCGGCACGAGCGCCTCTTCGGCGTGCGGCACCATGCGCCAGGGCTCGGGCAGATCGAGGATGATCCGGTCGGCGGGCGCGTCCTCCGGCAGCACGCCGTCGACGAGATCGCGCCGGCGCAGGATAAGATGGCGGCTCGGGCCGAGATAGCGGGCGATGTTGCGTTCCGCGACCCGCGCGAAGTCCTCGCGCACCTCGTAGCTCGCGACCCGCCCTTCCAATCCGACGGCGCGGACGAGCGCCATGGTCAGCGCCCCCGACCCGGTCCCGGCCTCAAGAACGCGCGCCCCGGGAAAGAGGTCCGCGGCCATCAGAATCGCGCCGAGATCTTTCGGGTAGATGACCTGGGCGCCGCGCGGCATCTCGAGGACGAACTCACCGAGCGTCGGGCGCAGGACGAGGAATCGCTCGCCGCGGGTCGACCGGACGGTGCCGCCCTCGGGCCGTCCGAGCAGCTCGTCGTGCGCGATCCGTCCGCCCCGCAGATCGCTCGTTCCTCCGCGCCGCAGCGTGATCATGTAGCGCCGGCGCCGGCGATCGTACAGCACGAGCGAATCGCCTTCGGCGAGCTCTCTCATGCCGGCCGATCGCTCGCGCCGAACCCGCCGGCCACTACGAAGAGGCGGCCGGCGACGTGGCGGGTGCGCCCGTCCGCCGGAGGCGCATGCGCTCCGCGGCGCGCTCCGTCATGCGGCAGAACGCGCAGACCTCGCCGGTGGTCGGCTGCCCGCAGTGCAGGCACGCGCGCAGCTCCGCGGTGTTCTGGCCTTCCACGAGCGGACGACCGCGCTCGAGGAACCCCCAGTACAGGCTTTGCTTGGTGCCGGGGGCGGCCTGTTCGAGCACATTGAGCGCTTCCTTATAGAGCAGGCTGCGCGCGCCGACGCTGTTCGGGCACTCGTCCACGATGTAGTCGATGCCGCGGATGATCGCGTAGGCGGCGGTCTCCCGCTCGGCGATCCGGAAGAACGGCTTGACCTTCTTGACGAGCGCAGGATGCGTGCTGTCGAGCACCGGCGCCTGCCGCGCCAGGTACTCAGTCTGCCAATGGAGGAGGTTGCCGAGCAGCACCGCGGCCTCATCGTCGAGGTTGTGGCCGGTGGCGACAACCGCGAACCCGCCCTCGCGCGCGACCTTGTTGAAGAGGTACCGCTTGCTCAGCCCGCACGCCGAGCAGCTCACCCGCCCGGTAGCCTTCGCGAACGCTTCCACCCCCATGCCGTAGGTCGCGGGAATGTCCGCCAGGATGAGTTCCCCGTGTTGCGAGTCGGCGTAGGCGACCGACTTACGCTGGGATTCGGCCGAATACTCACCGATGCCGAGGTTGATGTAGAGACCGGTCGTGTTGTAGCCGAGGCGGCGCAGCACGTCCCACAGCGCGAGGCTGTCTTTTCCGCCGGAGACCGCGACCAGGACACGGTCGTCCTTCGTGAACATGCGCTCGTGCTCGACCGCGCGGGCCACCTGGCGTTCGAAGAACTCGAGGAAGTGCTCGTTGCAGAACGCCGTATGGTGGCGGCGGATCTCGACGGTCGCGCCGGCGGCGCACTTCTGGCAGCGCATCAGGCGATGCCCCGCGGCCTGTCTCGGCCGCCTTCGCGGGTGGCGCCGCCGGACACGACCGGCCGGAGCTCGACCGTGTCCTCGTCGGCGACGCGAGCGTCGTGGGTCAGGAGCATACTGCCCCGGATGACCAACACCGACTCGGGGTTGATCCCAAGTTCGACGAGCAGCTCGCGCACGCGGCGCACACCCCGCACCTCGACCTCGCGCTTCTGATGGCGGATCAGCACCTTCACGCGGCCACGCCCCGGGGCTTGACGTTGTCCCGCACCCACTGGACGATGCGCTCGAGCGCGGTCCCGGGCGTGAACACCGCGGCGATGCCGGCGGCTTCGAGGCCGGGCAGGTCCTCGTCCGGAATGATCCCGCCGGCAAAGACCTTGATGTCGCCCGCGCCCTGCGCACGCAGCAGCTCGATCACCTTCGGCAGCAGCACGTTGTGCGCGCCGGAGAGAATGCTGAGTCCGATCGCATCCACGTCTTCCTGGATCGCGGCCGTGGCGATCATCTCGGGCGTCTGGTGCAGCCCGGTGTAGATGACCTCGAACCCCGCGTCCCGCAGCGCCCGCGCGACGACCTTGGCCCCGCGGTCGTGGCCGTCGAGGCCGGGCTTGCCGACGAGAATCCGGATGCGCGCGTCCGTCACGCCGCTATTATCCCATGTTTCCGCCGACCTGGCATGACGGCCCGCCGCAGGCCCGCGCCGCGCCTGAGCCGAACGTGTTTCTCATGCCGGCCTACATCTGTGTGACCTGCGGCGTGCAGTTCGCCGAGCGTCCGGAACCGCCCGCGGCCTGTCCGATCTGCGAGGACGAGCGCCAGTATGTAAACCCGCGCGGCCAGGCCTGGACGACGCCGGCGGCGCTGCGCCGCTCGCACCGGAACGCGCTTCGCGCGGAGGAGCCGGGCCTGATTGGGATCGGCATGGAACCGTCTTTCGCGATCGGGCAGCGCGCGCTGCTCGTGCAGACCACGGACGGCAACGTGCTCTGGGACTGCACGAGTCTGCTTGACGACGCGATCGTCGAGGCCGTACGCGCGTTGGGCGGTGTGGCGGCGATCGCCATCTCCCACCCGCATTTCTACGCGGCGATGGTCGATTGGAGCCGCGCCTTCGGGCGTGCGCCGATCTATCTTCCGGCGGCGGACCGTGAGCACGTGATGCGGCCGGATCCGGTGATCCAGTTCTGGGACGGCGAGCGCCGCGCGCTCCCAGGGGGCCTCACGCTGATCCGCTGCGGCGGACACTTTGCCGGGTCGTCGTTGTTGCACTGGCCTGCCGGGGCCGGCGGCCGGGGGGCGCTGCTGACCGGCGACACGATCCAGGCGGTCCCCGACCGGCGCGCGGTGAGTTTCATGTACTCGTTTCCGAACTACATTCCCCTCCCCGCGGGCGCGGTCGGCCGCATCGCCGCCGCAGTCGAAGGCCTCGAGTTCGATCGGATCTACGGGGGCTGGTTCGACCGCGCCGTGCCGTCGGATGCGAAGGCGGTCGTCGCGCGCTCCGCCGAGCGGTACATGCGGTCCCTCGACGCCCCGGCACGGGCCTGATCCGGCGGAAACAGAGAGAGGAGTGACGATTGTGCGTCTGGGTGTCACGGTGCTGCTTGCGGTGCTCGCCGCTTCACTCTGTGCCCCGGTGCACAGCGCGCCGGTGCGCGGCGGGACCCTCAACATTGCGATCGATGCCGATCCGCCGTCGCTCGATCCGCACAAGACCCCGAGCTCCGGGATCCCCCACTCCCTGCTCTACAACACCCTGGTGACGGTCGACCGGCAGACAGGCGCGTTCATTCCGTCACTCGCCGATTCATGGACGATCGCCGAGGGCGGGAAGGTAATTACGTTCAAGCTCCACCCCGGCGTGAAGTTTCATGACGGGACGCCGTTTACGTCGCAGGCGGTCAAGGCCACGCTCGACCGGCTGACCGCCCCCGCGACCGGCGCACCAGGCGCAAGCTGGATCGGCCCGCTCGACCGGGTGGAGGCCCCGGACGACCTCACCGTCCGGCTCGTGTTCAAACAGCCGTACGCCCCGATCTTCTCGTCGCTGCGCATCCCGTTTCTTGCGATGCTGTCGCCCGCGGCGATCGCGAAATACGGCAAGGACTACGGCCAGGAACCGGTCGGCACGGGCCCGTTCAAGTTCCGGCAGTGGATCCCGGGCGACCGGATCGCGCTCGACCGCAACCCGGACTACGCGTGGGGCGCGAAGTTTTACCAAAATCACGGCGCGCCGTACGTCGACTCGGTCGTGCTGCACATCATTCCCGACGAATCCACCCGTTCGATCGCCTTCGAACGCGGCGACTTGGACATCCTTCCGACCGCGCCGCCGAAGGACGTCGCGCGGCTGCGGCAGATGGGCAGGTACCAAGTCTTTCAAACGCCGGACGACGGCGGACTCTACCTCGGTCTCAACGTGACGAAGCCGCTGCTGAGCGATGTCCGTGTCCGGCAGGCCCTCGGCTACGGCATCAACCGCGACGAGGTGGTCAACTACGCCCTCGAGCGGCTGGCGGTCCCGATGGACAGCCCGGTCGCGCCGACGATCTGGGGATATGCGAAGGGCCTGACGCACGCCTTTCACTATGACCCGGACCGCGCACGCCGTCTGCTGACCGAGGCGGGCTGGAAACCGGGCCCCGACGGTATCCTCCAGAAAGGCGGCCGCCCGTTGGCGTTCACCGTGTGGACGTACCCGCGGGAGACCTACGTGCGGATGGCCGTCGTGCTGCAGACGGAGTTGAAAAAGATCGGCGTGCGCATGAGCATTGAGCAAATGGAGGTCGCCACGCTGCTGGCGCGGACGCCGAAGGGCGAGCACGACGCGCTTCTCATCGGTTACGGCTGGCCGGACGCCGACATCCTCTACTACTTTTTCCACAGCAGCCGGATGGCCACCACCAACCGCGTGCACTTCTCGAATGCGGAAGTGGACCGGTTGTTGGAGGCCGGTCGCGTCACTGTCGACCCGCAGAAGCGGCTCGCGGTGTATCGCGACCTGCAGGAATTGCTGCTGGAACAGGCGCCGTGGATTCCGCTCGCGAGCCAGATCTCGGTCACGTTCGCGCAGTCGCGCGTGCGCGACCTCGCCGAGGACAAGTTCGGAACGCTGCTCCTGGACGACGCCTATCTCGTGAAGTAGCCGGCGTGCACCGCTACCTCGCCCAGCGGCTGCTTCAGCTCGTTCCGGTGCTCCTGGGCGTCTCGATCCTGGTCTTCCTGATGATTCACCTGGTGCCCGGGGATCCGGCGCAGGTGCTGCTGCAAGACTACGGCTCGAGCGAGCAGATCGCGGCGTTCCGGCACGCGCTCGGCCTGGACCGGCCGCTGCCCGTCCAGTACGGAACGTTTGTCTGGCGTCTGCTGCACGGCGACCTGGGCCGCTCGATTCACTCCGGCCGTCCGGTGGCCGCGGAGATCGCGGCCCGGCTTCCCTATACGCTGCGGCTGGCGGCCTGCGCGATGGCGGTCGCCGTGGCCCTCGGGGTCGCGCTCGGGACGCTCGCCGCGCTGCACCACCGGAGGTTCGTCGACTACGGATCGATGGTCGTCGCGCTGGCCGGCATCTCGCTGCCGAGCTTCTGGTTCGGGCTGGTGCTGATTCTCGCGTTCTCGTACTACCTGCGCTGGCTGCCGGCGGCGGGCGCCGACAGCGCGGCGAGCATCGTCTTGCCGGGGGTCACCCTCGGCGCCGAAGCCGCGTCGATCATCGCGCGGCTGACCCGCAGCAGTCTGCTCGAGATTCTGCACCAGGAATACATCCGGACGGCCCGCGCCAAGGGCGCCGGCGCCGCGCGAACCATATTCCGGCACGCCTTCAAGAACGCGCTCATTCCGGTGCTCTCGATCGCCGGGCTGCAGTTCGCGGGCCTGCTCGGAGGGGCCGTGATCATCGAGACGGTGTTCGGCTGGCCGGGCGTCGGCCGGCTCGCCATCGACGCGATCTTCAACCGCGACCTCCCGATGGTCCAGGGCGTGGTTCTTGTCGCCGCGGTGATCTTCGTCGTCGTGAACCTGATGGTCGACCTGCTCTATGGCCTTCTCGACCCCCGGATCCGCTACAGTTGACGCGCCCGCCGGCCGCGCGCCGGCCGGCCGCCGCGCGCGCTCCCACTACGCCATTGGCCTACGCCGCCTGGCACGGCATCGGGCCGCCCTCGCCGGCGCCGCGATCGTCGCGGTCTTCCTGCTCGGCGCGGTGCTCGCCCCGGAACTTGCCGCGCACGACCCAACGGAGGCGCACCTCGACTTCGCGCTGCGGCCTCCGACAGGGGCTTTTCTGCTCGGCACCGACTCCTACGGCCGGGACATCCTCAGCCGGCTGCTGTTTGGAGGCCGGATCTCGCTCACCATTGGCGTCATTGCCGTGGCGCTATCGTTCTGTCTGGGCGTCCCGCTCGGCATCCTGGCCGGTTTCTACGGCGGCACGGTCGACCACATCGTCATGCGGACCGTGGACGTCTGGCTGGCGTTCCCGGGACTGCTGCTGGCGATCGGTATCGTCGCGGTGCTCGGCCCGGGACTCCAGAACGTCATGCTGGCGATCGGGATCGCCGGGGTCCCGGGCGTCGCGAGGCTCGTGCGCGGGTCGGTCCTGTCCATTCGGGAGGAGTCATACATCGAGGTCGGCCGTGCGGTCGGTGGGAGCGACGCGCACATCATGCGGACGCACGTGCTCCCCAACGTGCTTCCCCCGGTGATCGTCCTGCTGACGCTGCGGCTCGGCGCCGCGATCCTGACCGGTGTGGGTTTGAGCTTCCTCGGGCTTGGGGTACAGCCGCCGGCGCCCGAGTGGGGCGCGATGGTCGCCGAGGGCCGCGCCTATCTGCAGCGGGCATGGTGGGTGTCCACGATTCCGGGGGCGGCGATTTTTCTCAGCGTGATGGGATTCAACTTGTTGGGTGACGGCCTGCGGGACGCCCTGGATCCCAGATTGCACTGAACGAACGCCCCACGCGCAGGTCACTGGTCGGCCGGCCGGTGTGCGGCCGTCGAAGCGGCGGCTACTTCCGAGAGGTCCGCTAGAGGACGGCCTGCTCGCGGTACTCCCCGAATACCTGACGGAAGACGTCGCAGATCTCGCCGATCGTGACGCGCAGCCGCACCGCCTCGACGATGGCGGGCATCGTGTTGCCGCCCTCCTCCGTGACTCTCCGCAGGGTGTCGAGCGCCCGCCGCGCCGCCGTTTGGTCGCGGGTCGCCCGGGTGCTCCGGACGCGCTCGATCTGCCGCCGCTCGACCTCCGGGGCGATGCGCAGCTGCGGAATCGGGACGGTCGCGTGGTCGGCGAACTCGTTGACGCCGACGATCACCTTCTCGCGCCGCTCAAGCTGCTGCTGGTAGCGATAACTCGCGTCCGCGATCTCCCGCATCGGGTACCCTTGCTCGATCGCCGCGAGCATGCCGCCCATCTCATCGATCGTCCGGATGTACGCCGCCGCGTCGGCCTCGACGCGATCCGTGAGCGCTTCGAGAAAGTAGGCGCCGCCGGCAGGGTCGACGGTGTTCGTCACGCCGGTCTCGTGCGCGATGATCTGCTGCGTCCGCAGCGCCAGCGTCGCCGCTTCTTCCGTCGGCAGCGCGTACGTCTCATCGAGGGAGTTGGTGTGCAGCGACTGGCAGCCGCCGAGCACGGCGGCGAGGGCCTGGAGCGCGGTGCGCACGATGTTGTTTTGCGGCTGCTGCGCGGTCAAGCTGACGCCGGCCGTCTGCGCGTGCGTCCGCAGCGTCAGCGACCTCGGGCTGCTCGCGCCGAACCGTTCCCGCATGATGCGGGCCCACATCCGGCGGGCCGCCCGGAACTTCGCGATCTCCTCGAAGAAGTCGCTGTGGACGTCGAAGAAGAACGAGAGGCGCGGCGCGAACGCGTCCACCGCGAGCCCGGCCTCGATGCCGGCCTGCACGTAGGCGATGCCGTCAGCGAGCGTGAACGCCAGCTCTTGGACCGCCGTGGCCCCCGCTTCCCGGATGTGGTAGCCGCTGATGCTGATCGTGTTCCAGCGCGGCAGGTGCTCCGTGCCGTACGCCATGATGTCCTGAACGAGCTTCATGCTGGGACGCGGCGGGACAATCCATTCTTTCTGCGCGATGAACTCTTTCAGGATGTCGGTCTGCGTCGTGCCGCCGAGGGACGACGGGCTGAGGCCGCGCGCCGTCGCGACCGCAACGTACATCGCCAGCAGGACGTTCGCGGGTGCGTTGATCGTCATCGAGGTCGTGATCTGGTCGAGCGGCAGATCCCGCAGCAGGACGTCCATGTCGTCGACGCTGTCGATCGCGACGCCCTCGCGTCCCACCTCCCCCGTCGAGCGGGGATGGTCGGAGTCGTAGCCCATCAGCGTCGGCATGTCAAACGCGGTGGAGAGCCCGGTCTGGCCCTGCCGGAGGAGATAGTGGAATCGCGCGTTCGTGTCCTCGGCGGAGCCGAAGCCCGCGAACATCCGCATCGTCCACAGCCGCCCGCGGTACATGGTGGCGTGGATGCCGCGGGTAAACGGGTATTCGCCGGGCATCCCGAGGTCGCGCGCGGGATCGTCGCCGGCAAGGTCCTCCGGCGTGTAGAGCCGCTTGATCTCGAGGTCCGAGACCGTGCTGAACCGCGGCGCGCGTTCGCGCGACTCGGCCATCAGCCCGCTGCCTGCCGGCCTCCGTCGCCCGCGGCGCTCTTGAGCCGGCGGACTTCTTCGGTCAGGAGCGGCAGGATCTCGAACAAGTCGCCCACGACGCCGTAGGTCGCGACGCCGAAGATCGGCGCCTGCGGATCCTTGTTGATCGCGACGATGCACCGGGATCCGGACATCCCGGCGAGGTGCTGCGGCGCGCCGGAGATGCCGCAGGCGATGTACAGCTGTGGGTTGACGGTCTTCCCAGTCTGGCCGATCTCGTAGTCGTGCGGGACCCACCCCGAATCGACCGGCGGGCGGCTCGAACCCACCGCCGCGCCGAGCGCCGCGGCGAGCTTGTCTAGGAGAGCGAAGTTCTCCGGTCCGCGCAGCCCGCGGCCCCCGGAGACGATGATGTCGGCTTCGGTCAGCGGCACCGTCTCCCGCTTGATCGCCGAGACTGCGACGACGCGCGTGCGAATCGAGGCGGGATCGAGCGTCACCGGGACCGTCACGACGTCCGCGGACCGGCCCTGCTCCGCCGGCGCCGGCGGATAGATGTTCGGCAGCACCACCGCGATGCGGATGCCGTCGTGGAAGGCGACGCGCACAATCGCTTTGCGGGTCATGGCCGGACGGGCGGCGACGACCCGCCCGTCCTGGACCTCGACGGAGGCGCAGTCGGTGACGATCCCCGCGTCGAGCTTGGCGGCGAGCCGCGGCGCGAGGTCGCGGCCGGCCGCGGTACTTCCCACGAGTACGAGCCCCGGCGCGGCCTCGGCGAGCAAGGTACCGATTACCTGCGCGTGCGCGTCGGTCGTATACGGCTCGAGCAGCGCAGAGGCGGCGACGTGTACCACCTGCGCGCCGTGGGCCGCCAGGTCCTCCGCGATCCCGGCGATCTCGCGGCCGGCAACGACTGCGTGTACCGTCCCTTGTCCCGCCAGGGTTTTCGCGAGGCCGAGCAGTTCGTAGGTGATCTTCCGCGGGCGCCCGCCGGCCTGCTCCGCGATGATCCAGACGTCGGACGCGGCGCTCACAGGACCTTCGCCTCCTCGCGCAGCGCGCGCACGAGGTCCTGGACGATCACGGCCGCCTCGCCTTCGAGACGGCGACCGGCTTGGCGCTTCGGCGGCGGCGTCATGTTGAGCAACTCGACGTGCCCGGCCGGCGGCACGGCGATCCCGAGGTCGGCGAGTGTCCGCGCCGCGACCGCGGTACGCCTCGCCCGCATGATCCCGGGCAGCGACGGATATCGCGGCTCGTTGATACCGCGTTCGACCGTGATCACGGCGGGCAGTTTGACCTCCAGCACCTCGACGGCCCCTTCGACCTCGCGGTGCGCGGTGGCAGCGCCCTCACCCAACTCCAGCTTGGTAATCGCAGTGGCCTGCGGCAGGTCGAGGAATTCCGCGACGGCGGGGCCCACGACCGCCGCGTTGTCGTCCGTCGACAGCTTGCCGCACAAGACCAGGTCGGCCGAGAGCGGTTTGATCGCTGCGGCGAGCACGCGCGCGGTGCCGACGTGATCCAGCGACGAGAGCGCGGGATCCTGGATGTGAATCGCCGCGTCCGCGCCCATGGCCAGGCCGGTGCGCAGGGCTTCGACGGCCCGCGATGGCCCGGCCGTCACGAGCGTGACGGTGCCGCCGAATCGCTCCTTGATCCGCAGCGCTTCCTCGACGCCGTGCTCGTCGTAAAAATTGAGGACGTGGTTGAGGCCGCTCTCCTCGACGCCCCGCCCGTCCGCGCGGATCTTGATCGGGACCTCGGTGTCGGGCACGTGCTTGACGCAGACGACGATGTTCACGCCTCACGGCCTCCGGCCCGTACCGGCTCCACGGCGTGGTCGAGCGCGCCGAGCACCTGGCGCGCGATCACGAGCCGCTGGACTTCGGAGGTGCCTTCGTAGATCTCCGTGATCTTGGCGTCGCGGAAGTGCCGCTCGACGGGGTAGTCCTGAATGTACCCGTAGCCCCCGTAGATCTGCACCGCGTGCGTCGCCGCCCACATCGCCGTCTCGGAGGCGAACAGCTTGGCCATCGAGGCCTCCAGCGTGTGCCGCCGGCCCTGGTCCCGGATCCACGCCGCGCGGTACATGAGCAGCCGGCCGGCCTGAATCCGCGTCGCCATATCGGCGATCTTCCATTGGGTCGCCTGAAACTCAGCGATCGGACGGCCGAACTGGCGGCGGTCCTTGGCGTACGCGACCGAATCCTCGAGGGCGGCGCGCGCGATGCCGAGGGCCTGACCGGCGATGCCGATCCGCCCGCCGTCGAGCGTGGCCATCGCAACCGTGAAGCCCGTGCCCTCCTCCCCCAGCAGCCGGTCCGCCGGGAGGCGGCAGTCCTGCAGCACGATTTCCGCCGTGCTGCTGGCGTGGATGCCGAGTTTGCGCTCCACCTTCCCGACACTGAGCCCCGGGTCGCCGCGCTCGGCGATGAAGGCGCTGACACCGTGCGGCCCTTCGCTGCCCGTCCGCGCGTAGACGATCAGCACGTCGGCTTCGACGCCGTTGGTGACGAAGATCTTGCTGCCGTTGAGCACCCAGGACGGGCCCTCGCGCCGGGCCGACGTCCGGAGCGATGCCGCGTCGGAGCCGGCGGTCGGCTCGGTCAGACAGTAGCAGCCGAGCTTGCGGCCGCTCGCCAGTTCAGTGAGATACGTCCGTTTCTGCGTTTCGGTCCCGAAGGCGAAGAGCGGATAGCAGACGAGCGAGTTGTTGACCGAGAGCACCGCCGCGAGCGCCGCTTCCGCGCGCGCGATTTCCTCGAGCACGACACAGTAGGAGACCATGTCCATCCCGCCGCCCCCATATTCTTCCGGGATGAACACGCCGGTGAGCCCCATTTCGCCCAGTTCGCGGACGAGGCCCCGCGGGTAGGAGCCGGTGCGGTCCATCTCGGCGGCGATCGGCAGCAGGCGGTTCGCCGCCCACTCGCGCACCGTGGACTGCACCAGGCGATGTTCCTCGCTCAGGGTGAATTCCATCGCACCTTTCCGTTCGTGGCGGTTCGGACCCGAACCTACGTCACGGCGGCCGCTGCGATTGATTCTACCCTGTCCGGCGGATGACGCGGGAGCCGTACGCCACCGCCCAGGCGCGGTCCCCGCCGTTTCGATGAAACCGCACGTACTGCTCGGTGCCGCGCACCGTGACCGTGAACGCGTCCGGGCCGACGGCGCGCGCCGGTAGGCGCTCGCCGTCGGCCTCGATTTCGAGCCGGCCGTCCGCGATGCGCGCGAGAAGCAGCGATCCCTCGCCCGACCGGTATTCCCCAACATAGCTCTCGAGCCGTCCGGACGGTGCCGCGGAGTCGGGATAGGCAATCGCCGCGATCCCGGGCGGACGGCCTTCGAGCACGTTGAGCAGGCCGTGCGCGATCGCCCGGACCGGCGCCTCGGCCAGATTGGCGAGGATCGCGACTGCGGTTCCGCGCGAGGGCACGCACGCCACGTGCGCCGAGATGCTGCGCCGTCCGCCGCCGTGCTCAACAAGCGCCGCGCCCCAATAGTCGGGGATAATGCCGAATCCGTAGCCGTACGCTTGGCGGGGCCCCGTCGGGGCATGCGGGCGGAGCATCGCGTCGATCGCCTGCGCGGAAAGGACACCACGCCCGGACCCGCCGCGGTAGAGATCGAGGTAGCGCAGCAGATCGAGAACCGTTGAACAGATCCCGCCGGCGGGATCCCACACCCCGGAATGCCACCAGGTCCTGGCCGCGACGATCTCCCTCGCGCCGTCGTGCCCGCGCGCGATGTACGGCGTCGTCATGCCGTCTACGGGCGCCCCGGGCTTGGGCCCGAACGCGGTCCGCGTCAAGCCCAGCGGCCCGAGAATTTCGTCGGTGACGAAGCGTTCGTACGGCCGGCCGCTCACGCGCGCGACGATCTCGCCGAGCAGCGCGAAACCCTCGTTGCTGTAGCTGAAATAGGCGCCCGGCGGGCCGAGCGGCGTCCAGTCGGTTTCCGTGAGATACGTCATGAGATCGCCGGCCGTGGCGAACGGCGGGCGGCTCTCGACCGGCACCGGGGGCGGGGCGCCGTCGGCGTCGAGGCGGGCGCTCGCGCCGAAGGCGTACCAACGCGAGGGCAGCGGCGGAAAGCCGGAGGTGTGCGTGAGGAAGTGGTGGATCCGGACCGCCGCCGCGTCACCGCGCGGCACGCGGAGCTCCGGCAGGTACTCGAGCACCGGGTCGTCGGCCGAGAGCCGGCGGTCGTCCGCGAGCCGCATGATCGCCGCCGCGGTGAACGACTTGGTGACGGAGGCGACGCCGAAGAC